>CAZCGG010000178.1:2082-9817 GCA_964498135.1 uncultured Candidatus Moduliflexus sp. | reverse complement strand
AAATCTGTGGTTTAAAATTCCAAATTTTTCGGCGCGCGGGCAAATGGAATAACATCACGAATATTGTTGACGCCAGTTATCAGCATCAAAAACCGCTCAAAACCCATGCCAAAGCCAGAATGCGGGACGCTGCCGAAGCGGCGCAGGTCAAGATACCACCAATACGGCGCGGCGTCCATTTTCATCTCCGCAATGCGCTGTTGCAGCCTGTCGAGCCGCTCTTCGCGCTGACTGCCGCCGATCAATTCGCCGACGCCCGGCACAAGCACGTCCATCGCCGCAACCGTGCGCTCATCGTCGTTCATGCGCATGTAAAACGGCTTAATCGTTTTGGGGAAATTATAGACGATCACCGGCGATTTGAAGGCGATTTCGCAGAGAAAACGCTCATGCTCGGTCTGCAAATCCGTCCCGAACTCCACCGGAAATTCGAACGTTTTCCCTGACCGTTGCAGCAGGTCAATCGCGTCTTGGTAGGGCAGGCGGACGAATTCGGCATTGACAAGATTGTCGAGCCGCGCCATCAGGCCGTCATCCACGAAGTTGGCGAATAGCTCCAGATCGTCCGCGCATCGGCTCATCACATGCGTCACAACGGATTTCACCATCGCTTCGGCGAGCGCCATGTTGTCCGTCAAATCCGCGAACGCGACTTCCGGCTCAATCATCCAGAATTCGGCGGCGTGGCGCGGCGTGTTGGAATTTTCGGCGCGAAACGTGGGGCCGAACGTATAAACGCGCTCAAGGGCGCAGGCGAAAGCTTCGGCTTCTAACTGGCCGGAAACGGTCAAATTCGCCTCTTTGCCGAAGAAATCCGCTTCAAACGCGGGCGCGTCTTGCGCCGGAACGAAGCCGGTTGGCAGCGTCGTGACGCGGAACATCTGCCCCGCGCCTTCGCAATCCGAGCCGGTCAAAATCGGCGTATGCACATAGACGAAGCTGCGTTCGTGAAAAAATTGATGAATGGCGAACGCGCTTTCTGAGCGAACGCGGAAGACCGCGCCATATTTATTCGTGCGCGGACGGAGGTGGGCGATAGTGCGGAGAAATTCGTCGGAGTGGCGCTTTTTCTGCAACGGGAACGTGTCGGCGTCTGCTGCGCCAATCAGTTGGATCGCGGACGCGCGAAGTTCCCATTGCTGCCCTTTGCCGGGCGATTCGACTAACGCGCCCGCGACAGCGACGGCCGCGCCGGTGTTAATATCTTTCAGGCCGTCATAGCCGTCCGCCGATTCATCAAGAATCACTTGCAGATTTTTCAGGCACGATCCGTCGTTGATTTCTAAAAACGCAAAGCCTTTGGCATCGCGTTTCGTTCGCACCCAGCCACGAATTTCCACCTGCTCACGCGGCTGGAGGCTGGTGAGGGCGTCTTTGACGCGCATTTGTTCGCTCATGGTCTGCTGGCGCGTTTTCTTAAAAAAGAAGAAACTCGGTTTTTCAGAAAAACCGAGTTTCTTACGCGCAGAGTTATCGCTTTATGTAAAAGAGTTTGACTTCGCCAGGCTCAAGGTTGTATTCGATATGATCGAGGACTTTCTCGATTTTTCGCCCCGGCGAAATGTCCCGCACGATGGTCGTTCCCATGATGTTGTACACGTTCGACAGGCGCACCGTATGCGTTCCGTTCGTTTCCGGGTTGGCAAGCACGATGATTTTTTCCTTGCCGTTCAAGCTTTCTTTGACAAACCCGAACAGGCGCGTGTCGTTCAATGGCAGCACGTCAATGTAATTATCTTCTTGCAGAATGTCGTAGGTCGATTTGATGTCATTGATTTTCGCAATATCGGCGGAAATATCGTAGTGCTTCGGTTCCCACCATGACGGATCCGTATGCACGACATGAATCTGGCGGCGGAAGCCGAATTCAAAGCCGATGGTGATGGAAATGCTGGAGCAGATGTATGCGCCGAGCGCGTATTTCATGACGGCCATGCGCTGGTTGCCGTTGGTTTCATGGGCATAGCGGAGCGTGTCATGATTCTCCGGGAACGTGATTGACGGCGCGCGGCGGCTGTATTGGCGGTTCTGTTCGAGAAACCAGTTATCTTTCAAATTCCACCATTTGAAACTATTGGAAATGAAATCGAATCCGGCTTCCGCGACTTCAATTACCTGCGGCGGCTGGCAGCCGAGCGTTTCACCCAAAAACACGGCATCGGGATACTGCTCTTTCACGCGGGGAATCAAATAGCGCCAAAATTGCGACGGCACATGATACGCGGCGTCGCAGCGAAATCCGCGCACGCCTAATCCGGCGTAAAACAGCACCATGTCTAACCAATATTTCCAGAGGTTTTCCCTGTCGGATGAATTGGCGTTGTCAATCTGCGCTAAATCTTTCCATTCCACCCAGGTATTGCCGTCCATCGCGCCCGGATGTTTGGGGCTGCCGTCAGGATTTTTCATGTACCAATCTGGGTGTTTTTTGACCAATGGCGAATCAAACGCCGTATGATTCACCAGCAGATCCATCATCATGTTCATCCCCCGCGACTTCGCCTCGTTGCAGACCTTTTTCAGCAGTTCATGCCCCTTTTTGACATGCGTTTCCGGCGCTTCAAAATCAAACGCGCCGGTCACGTACAACGGATGATAAAGATAATGATCCTTAATCGCATAGTCTGAGCCGGAAAAACCGGGATAATGAATCGGATTGATGTAAATCCAGTTGAAATTCATCGCTTGGATGCGGTCGAAATGCTCGATCCATTTGTCCATGTGGCCGACTAATTTCGGATATAAATTATACACTCGAATGCCTTTTTTCATGCCCTCCTCCTTCATCTTCAGGCGTGTCATCAGTAACAAAACTCTGGTGATATAGCGCGCCCAATACGTTCCGCGCGAAGAAAATTCGGTTCTTGCAAAACGGAGTCGCTTAGAGGCTTGCTATAAGTGCGTCGCGTTCGTGTTTTGAAAAATAACGCACTTCGCTGTCAAGAGAAATGTGCATGGATTGGAGATTTCTCTTGACTTTCTGAAAACGTCTGCGATCTCAGGATGAAGACCTGACAGGCATTTCGGAAATTTGTCAGGCTGGTGAAATTGTTTTTTCGGCAAAATCTGATAGATTTTCGAAATCCGTCTGGCGTGCGTTTTCTTCTTAAAACATGGAACAGATCAAACGAATTTTAGTGGTTTCCGGCGACATCCTTCCGTTTCCGGGATGTCCGACGACGGGCGCGGGGCTGCGGGCGTGGGGATTGGCGAAAGGGCTTGAAAGCCGCGGGCATCATGTGATTGCGGCCATGCCGGAATCGGCGGCGCAAACAATGGCGTCCATCCCGGCAGAATTGTCGCCATTATTGTACACGCCGCAAGAACTGCCGCAATTCATCGCGCGTCACGCGCCGGATGTCGTCGTGTTACAGCATTGGTGGCTGGCGAATTATCTCGACGAATCGCCGGACTATCCGGTCGTCATTGATTTTCACGGCCCGCTGTTGTTAGAAACCCAATTTCAGGCCAATCCCGCGCTTGAACGGTTGCGCCGCGATAAAATCCGCGCCCTGCACAAAGCCGATTTTTTCACCTGCGCGGGCGAAAAGCAGCGCTATTATTTTTTTCCTTGGCTCATGCTCGCCGGGTGCGATTTGCGCGACGAACTGATTCAGGCGATTCCGGTGTCGCTGTCGCCCGATCTGCCCGCGCATCAGAGCGAAGGCGAGCCGTCGTTCGTGTATGGCGGCGTGTTTCTTCCTTGGCAAGACCCAATTCTGCCGTTGCGGACGCTGATTGAAACGCTGGAAGCGCGGCAGCGCGGCGTCCTGAAATTTTTCGGCGGAAAACATCCGGTCGTATCCGTGCCGACGGGCAAATTCGAGGAACTGCGCGCCGAATTGCAGCGCAGTTCCCGCGCCCAAATTCAGCCGATGATTCCGCGCGATCAACTCATTCAAGAATATTGCCGGTCGCATGTCGCCATTGATCTAATGCAGCGCAACGCGGAGCGGGAATTGGCCTTCACGACGCGCACGGTCGAATATCTCTGGTGCGGCCTGCCGGTGATTTACAATAATTACGCCGAGCTTTCAAGCTATATCGCTGACTATCAGGCGGGCTGGACGCTCGATCCCGCCAATCCCGCCGGTTTGCGGCGCGTCCTCGACGAAATGCTTGACGATCCGGCCATGCTTGAGACGCGCAGCCGCAACGCGCAGCGCCTCGTGCGCGAGCGGCTGACATGGGATCGCACGATTGCCCCATTAGACGCCTTCTGCCGCCAGCCGCGCAAGCGCGAAAAAGGGCAGCCGCTGCTCGACGCAAGCACGTCATCGTTTCTTAAAGAGTGCGGCTACTTGGCGAAGAAACTCCGATTTCATCTTGAAAATGACGGCGCAGTGGAAACGCTCAAACGCGCATGGAGAAAGGTGCGCCGGTAGCCCCGCCCTATGTGGCGGACAACTCATCGAGTTTCCGCCGCATAGGGCGGGGCTACCGATTAACATGATTCGCCAGAGCTTCTTCGCAAAATTGCTGCGACGCGGGGAACGGAAGTTCTCAACGTATCAACATCAAAATAATTGGCTTGCTCGATTGCTCGCAGCCATTGCCGCTCGCGTCCGCTTTGCGTTGAAGAAAGAGGATGGCATTGTCGCCGTGATTGATGATGTCAGCGTCTATTCTGGGCGCATCGGCGTCTCCGGCTGGGCGTTGACCGGCAAAGGCGCAGACGATATTCGCGCCATTGAAGTTTCCGTCAATGGCGTGGTTGTCTGGCAGGCCGCGCATGGCGACGCGCGGGGCGATGTCGAGAAGGCGTTTCCGTTTATTCGCAAAAGCGGCAAATCCGGCTTTCATCTTTATGGAACCCTCCCCCAAAATATTGACGCGCTCAACGCAGTCGTCCAACTGAGAATTACCAGAAATAACGGGCGTTCTCGGCGCATTATGTGTTCTCCCAATAATCAATACGCGCTTTGGATTCAGCAGAATGAGCCGAACGCCGCCGCCTTAGAACAGCAGCGGCAGGCGCATTTCGCTTCTGCGCCGGTCATCAGCCTGATTACGCCGACGTATAACACGCCGGAGCGGTTTTTAATTGAGATGATCGAATCCGTCCGCCGCCAGACGTATCCGCATTGGGAATTGTGCCTTGCGGACGGCGCAAGCCGCGAACCGCACGTCAAGGACGTTTTGACAACATACGCGGCGCGAGACCCGCGCGTAAAAATCGCATTGCTCCCTGAAAATAAGGGCATTGCCGGAAATTCCAATGCCGCCGCGTCGTTGACGACCGGCGAATTCATCGGGCTGCTCGATCATGACGATACGTTGCCGCCATTCGCCTTGTTTGAGCTTGTTCAGGCGATCCTCGCGCATCAGGATGCCGATTATTTTTATTCTGACGAAGACCACCTTTCCGAAGATGGCACGATCCGGTATGATCCGCATTTTAAGCCGGATTTCAGCCCGGATACGCTCCGCAGCACGAATTATCCCACGCATTTTTCCGTTTTCAGGAAAACATTATTTGATCTGCTTGGCGGATTTCGGGCGGGCTTTGATGGGAGTCAGGATTATGATTTGATTCTGCGCGCCACAGAACGCGCGAAAGGCGTCGCACATATCCCGAAAATTTTGTATCACTGGCGCATGCATGATCAATCGGTGGCGCGAAACAGCGCGGCGAAAGCGTATGCGTATGACGCCGGGCAGCGGGCGATTGCCGAGCATTTGGAGCGCGTCGGCCTTGTCGGGCGCGTTGAACAGACCGAACATGCCGGATATTACAAAGTCACCTATGATTTGCCCGCCGCGCCGCTTATTTCAATCATTATTCCGAATTGCGATCATGCCGATGATTTGCGGCGATGCGTCAATTCAATTGTAAAAAAATCAAGTTATCAGCAGATTGAAATCATCATTGTTGAAAACGGTAGCCGCGAACAGGCAACATTCGCTTTGTACGAGCAATTCCAGAAACAGCAGAACATTCGAATCCTTGAATGGAAACAGACGTTTAATTACGCAGCGGTGAATAATTTTGCGGCAGAACAGGCGCGGGGCGACGTGCTGCTGTTTTTGAATAACGATACGGAAGCGATTAATCCTGATTGGCTGGAACGGATGCTGGAACACGCGCTCAGGCTGGACATCGGGGCGGTCGGCGCAAAGCTCTATTACCCTGACGAGACGATTCAGCATGCCGGAATTATTGTCGGCATCTGCGGCGTTGCCGGGCATGGGCATAAGCATTTTCCGGCGCAGGCGTTCGGGTACCATGGCCGCTTGCAGATGATTCAGAATGTCAGCGCGGTGACCGGTGCGTGTCTGATGGTTCGCGCTGCGCTCTTTCGGGAAATGCGGGGCTTTGATGAGTTCTTCACATTGGCCTATAATGACGTTGATTTCTGTTTGAAACTTCGTTGGCAGGGGTTTTTGATTGTCTGGACGCCGTATGCGGAACTTTATCATGCTGAATCAAAAACGCGAGGATATGAAGATTCTCCCCAAAAACAGGCTCGTTTTCAATTAGAATACGCGGCATTCCAGCGCAAATGGGAACGCGTCCTGCATGGCGGAGATCCGTATTATCATCCGAATTTGACGAGGGAACGGGAAGATTTTTCGATACGCATTTCTTGACATTAGATCGCAGGCAAAATTTTCTTGACAGAATCAGCCATGAATACACCCCCTATTTCCATGCGATTGCTCAAAATTTTAGAAGGAATTTTTCTGTTTGTCAACGATATTTATGAAAAGCGGTACACCATTTACGAGTTGACGAAACGGGATTTCAAGACCATGTACACCGGATCGGTTTTGGGGTTGACGTGGTCGTTCATTCAACCACTGGCGATGACTGGTGTGTTTTGGTTTGTCTTCAGCAAAGGGTTCCGCGCCTTGCCGGTCGAAAATGTGCCATTTATCGTGTGGATGCTCTCCGGCCTGGTCCCGTGGTATTTTTTCAGCAATAGCCTCATGACTAATACGAGCGTTCTATCGGAATATGGGTATTTGGTCAAAAAAACGAATTTTCGCGTCTCGTTGCTGCCGATTGTCAAACTGTTATCCGCTTTGATTGTGCATGGCATTTTTTTAGCGATTTTTCTTTTGTTTATGTTGTTGTATCGCATGCCGGTGACGTGGCATTGGTTGCAAGCGGTGTATTATATCGCGGCGCTTATGCTGTTTCTGTTAGGAGTGAGTTGGATAACTTCGTCACTGAATGTTTTTTTAAAAGATATTGCGCAGATTATCAATATTTTGATGCAATTCGGCTTTTGGTTGACGCCGATTTTTTGGGATTATCATATTTTGCCAAAGCATTATGAGATTATTTTGAAGTTGAATCCCATGTTTTATATTGTGCAAGGGTATCGCAACAGTTTTATTTATCAGACGCCGTTTTGGTGGAATCCTATGCTTACGATCTATTTTTGGGGTGTGACGTTTATCACATTATGCGCGGGAATTTTGATTTATAAACGGTTGCGTCCGCATTTTGCGGATGTCATTTGAAAACGCGGCAGTATTGGCGTATTTTTATAGAAAGGGCGAGACTTCAAAAGTCTTGAAGTTTTTTATATGGAGTTTGAAGAGCGACATGAGTGCGATTTCGTTGTTGTATGCCCAAGATTTTTATCGTTGACTGCTGAGAAATGCCGATTTAATCAGGCAGGGAAATTTTACGGAGGTTGATCAGGAAAATGTGGCTGAGGAATTAGAGGCAATGGGCAAACGTGAACAGCGAGAATTGATCAATCGTTTCGCCGTATTATTGGCG
>CAZCGG010000178.1:0-1982 GCA_964498135.1 uncultured Candidatus Moduliflexus sp. | reverse complement strand
TAGAAGATAGCCCGAGCTTGCCCCATGAATTGCAGGCCAAAATCGAGCGCGCGTATCAACTTGCTCGCAGCATTGCCGCGAAAGAGACGCGCGTTGATTCAGGTATTTTCCCCATGCAATGCCCTTTTGCCGAACAGGACATGCTGGATGAAAATGTTCCATTCTTCTTAATGAATGCAAACGATGACATTATGACAAGCCGACTATAGAGAATGCCTCGGTGTTTTATCAATTGGTTGTAAATTCGCATGAAACGATCTCAACGAGATTGAACTGCTGATATGTTGACCATACACATTCAAAACCAGGAAATCGAGCATGAATTTCATGAACTGGTGAATTTTTTCGGGACCGAAGACGCGGCAATGGAAGAGGTGTTCCGATTCATGGAAGTCTATTATGCCGTCTTCTTTCGCGAAGCGGTTGCGCGGCATGAGAACGATTTTCATGCGATTCTCGCAGAACTGAGACGCCGCGTGCAAGCGTCCGGCAGATTCGCGGGCATGAGTCATTCAGACGTGCTGGAATCCCTGCGAAACACCCGCGAAAAAGTTTGGGAAGAAGACTATCAGGCTTTTTATGAACATCTCCTTTGATACGAATATCTTTATTGCGGGCATTCAAGCCACCAATCCCTTCTGCGTGAGTGCGCTTGATGCTTTGGATCGGATCAAAGGCCGCTTCCTTATTTCAGGCATCGTTGAAAAAGAGGTGCTGCGAAATTTAGCGCATGATGAGGCGAGGCTGTTTCAGCAGTTGCTCCGAATGTTGGATTATCCGGTCGATCATGCCCCCATTCCGGCTGAATTCGTGGTAAAATATCGTGAGTTCGGTTTGAAAAAGGGCGATCTGCTTATAGGCGCATTTTGTGAATTTAGAAAGATCGCGTATTTTGTTTCAGAAAATCGTCATTTTTTGACGCAGTTACACACAGACGCATTTCACGTGATGAATGCAGAGAATTTTGTGACACAAATAGCATTTTTCGAATAACAATCTTTTATGACCGCAATCACAGTTGACCACGAGCCGAATCGAAATCGAACAGGTCAAACACGTTTGCGCTGTTGCCTTGTTCGAACGCGTTGCGCAGGACACGAGGATCACAAGTGGGGATGAACCTCATGCCAGGCGGTTCTGACGAACAGTCTCCCGTGAGGACGCATGAGTTACATCGGAGAAGAATGATCATGCCAACAGTAAACATTCGACCGGAATTACATCAGATATTGCAAAGCGAGCAGATGAATCCTGAAATCGTGCTGCGCGAAGCCGCATTGTTGCGCTTGTTAGCTCAACGCGAACAACTGCGCATGGAAATCAGTGATTTCGAACAGACGTATCGCTCCGATTTTTCCACATTCGAACAACATATTCATTCGCAGAAAAATAGCGAAGATTTTGCCGTCGAAGAAGACCTGATGGATTGGGAATTTGCGCTCAAAAGCCTTGAAGCCGTCAACGGCAAATTGACCACGCTCCTTGCAACGTCATGATTGTTGAACACCTCGCGCTCCTCAACCCCTGGATGACAGACTATCAGGTCACGCAATTTCAGATGATCGATATGAATCTGAGATTGAAAGCAAAAATTGCGTTTATAGACGGCTCTGTCCTCTTTATTAAGGAGATTATGATTGACGGACAACAGCGAAAATATGCTTATCACTGGCAAGATCCTCAATGCCGGTTAATCTGTCGATGGGACAATGCGCCTGATTGGCCGGAGGTGAATACCTTTCCCCATCATAAACATCTGCCGGGCGGGATCGAGGCATCCCCAGAAATCGAAGCCGCCGCCATTTTTACAGCCATCAAAACGCGCTTCGAAACCGAAACGCCGGGAGAGCCACACGCATGACCGCCATCACTGTTGACCATGTAACAAAAGTCTATCACCTCTACGATTCGCCGACAGCGCGGATGAAAGAGGCGTTGCGCTCGTTCCGAAAGAAATATCATCACAATTTCTATGCGCAAAA
>CAZCGG010000177.1:0-9869 GCA_964498135.1 uncultured Candidatus Moduliflexus sp. | reverse complement strand
ATGCAGCGAATGACGACCGGAACGGTTTTCACGAGCAATTTCATATCGAGCAGCAACGACCAATTATCCACGTATTCCAAATCGAAGGAAATCAGATGCTCATATTGGCATCGGCTGCGGCCGTGACATTGCCATAAGCCGGTGATGCCCGGCTTCATGGACAAGCGGCGGCGTTCGCGCCCCGTGATTTTCGACGATTCGACCAGCGGCAGCGGACGCGGCCCGACCAGGCTCATTTCGCCTTTCAGCACGTTCCACAATTGCGGCAATTCGTCGAGGCTCGTGCGGCGCAGCACCCGTCCGAGCGCGGTAATGCGCGGGTCATGCTCCATCTTGAAAATCGGGCCGGAGGCTTCATTTTTCGCCAATAATTTCTCGCGCATCGCCTCCGCGCCGTTCACCATTGTTCGAAATTTATACATGACGAAGCGGCGGCCATTCAAGCCGTTGCGCTCTTGCTTAAAAATGACGGGGCCGGGCGATTGCAGGCGAATCAGCAGGCCAATCAGCAGCAACATCGGCGACAGCAGCGCGAGCAGCACCGCGGAGACCACCACATCAAGCGCGCGTTTTAAGCCCAAGCTGAAAAATTGCGTCTCGCGGTACGAAAACGAGAGCAGCGAAATATCGAGAATATTGTCAATAAACAGTTTAAAATTCGAGGAGTCGTTGTCGGCATCCACGACAATGCGGGAATTGATGCCCATCATTTCGCAGACCTTCAGCAATGGCCGCACTTTATGCAGCGCGAAAATCGGGCTGGCAAACACCACTTCATCAACGATTTCCCGATGCAGGACGCGGTACAAATCGTCAAAGCTGCCAAACACCGGGTAGCCATAGACGGAATGGCCGATTTCTTCGGGATATTCGCTCAGAAAACCGATCACCACGAATCCAGTTTCGGGGTGCTGGTTAATGCGTTTAATCAGCATGTCGGCGCGTTGATCCGTGCCGACAATCAGCATGCGCTTTAAATTCCGCCCCTGCTTCCGAATAAATTCAAGGCCTTTGAATAAGAGAATTTTTTCCAGCGACAGCGCAAGCGTGGAATTGAGGACGAATAAAAAGGCCAGCGACCGGTTGAAATCGTGCCATTTCAGCATGAACAACATCAAACTCAGAAAGGAAATGCCTTCCAAATTGCTTTTGACGACCGCCCACACAACCGCCCAGCACGACTTGCCGCGATAGGAAAGATAGGTGTTGTTCAAATACAGCAGCGTCATCCAGATCGGCACGATGAAGAACAATAACGGCAAATATGCGCCGATCTCCTTGAGTTCAGGGAGAGAAAAAAGGAACGAAAGCTGCCGCCGCATGACATAGGCGGCAGGAAACGCGCCAAGAATAATCGAAAGATCAATCAATGAATAGAGCTTGACAATGAGATTTATCCGCTCGCGTATCATAACGTCACCCGTTCCAGAAAGAGGTTTCTCATGCGAAAAAGCCCCCCGCTTCCGCTTGCAACCGGCAGTATTCCGCATCATATCCAACGAAACGAAAAAGTCAAATAATTTTCGCGATCTCTTGACATTTTCAGCAGAATTCCTATCTTAAAGAGAAGATGTCTTCAATTCATCTTGCTCCGTTCGCTACGTTCGCTTACGCGATTCACGCTCTTCATTTCTCTCGGCGCGTGTGATGATTTTTCCTTGACGTGCTTCTTTAAATCACCACCTTGATTCTTCTTGTTCTCAAAAAGAAAGGCGGTTGTGTAACTGCCGCAAACAACCATGCAGGGGAGGACATCGCATCATGGAACACAATTTTACCCAGAATGCCGACGATGCGGGGCGACGCGGGGACTCGAATTATGACGCCCGCACCGCGTATTTCGAGGTCATGAAATATTTTATGGATGAGCGGCGCGCGCCCGTCAGCCCGCAAGCGGACACGCTGATTGATGAATATATGCGCTATGAAAAGCACGTGTCACAATATCTCCAAACGCTCATCACCCATCATGCGAAATAGCGAGGAAAGACAGCGCTCAATGTTCTAAAACGTTTTTTCGCCATCTTGTCAACCCCTTCTTTTTTTTCATTAACAAGCAGTTCTGCCATACCATCTCAGAAATCTTTCTCCGAAAATTTTCTTTCTTCTTGACAAGCCGCGCCCGCCGCCATTAAGCTATTATGAATTGCAATTCGACGTTTTTTAACCCCGAAGGGGTGTCATGATGATAGCCAAGAGACATCGTCCTGCCCATCGAACGCCGAAGGCGTGACATGCTGCGTCGGGCGGAAAATTTGAGGGAATTATGAGCAAAACACGCGAAGAGCTTATTCAAGAAGAAATCGAGAAGCGAGTTTTTGAAGAAGAGGCGAAAAAACAAAAGAAAGCGGACGAGGCATTGACCTACGACGCGCTTGATGAGGCGAGCGAACTGAATCGGGTAGAAGTTGAACAGGTTGCCGAGCGCGTCAAAAAAGAGTTCGCGGAGCGCGAAGCGGCGTCAAGCCATGTTAAAAAGAATCTCGCCATCGCCGCCGCAATGTTCGCGCTGATTTTCGGCCTGCTCACGATGTCGAAATACAACGCAATGGTGCGCCTCGATGAGCAGGTCAACACGCAGTGGAGCCAAGTCGAAAACGTCTATCAGCGGCGGCTTGACCTGATTCCGAACCTCGTCCGCACCGTGCAGGCGCATGCCCAGCATGAAGAAGCGATCTTCAAAATGCTGACCGACGCCCGCGCCAAAGCGGGGGGAACGCTTTCTGCCGACGCGCTGAATACTTCCGCCAAATTTCAGGAATTTCAGCAGGCGCAGCGCGAATTGTCGAACGCATTAGGCCGCATGATGGCGGTTGTTGAGAGCAATCCCGCCATCAAAAGCGATCAGGCGTTTCTCGCGCTGCAAGCGCAATTAGAAGGTTCGGAAAACCGCATTGCCGTCGAGCGCAAACGGCTCAACGAGGCCGTGCAAGGGTATAATTCGTATATCCGCCGCTTTCCGCAATCCGTTGTGGCGGGCGCGTTCGGCTTCGGTGAAAAAGCCTATTTCAAGGCCGATCCCGGCGCGAAAAACGCGCCTGAAGTCACGTTTCAATAGACCGTGTGCGTCACCTCTGTTTTTTTACCGCAGAGACGCGGAGAACGCGCTTCTTTTCCTCCGCGTTCTCCGCGCCCCTGCGGTAAAAAATAACGCTGATGAAATCTCTTCTTCTTTTGACAGCCTGCCTCATCGCGCTCATACCAGTGTCCGGCGATTGCGCGGATTTCCCTGCGCTGCGGGCGCGCATCAACGATAACGCGGGCGTTCTTTCCGCCAGCCAGCGGCAGGAATTGGAGAACATGGTCGCGGCGCTTGAAACTCGCACCTCGACGCAGATTTTCGCGCTGATTGCCCAACGGATGCCGTCCGGCGCATCGCTGGAAACGTATGCCGACGAGTTATTCCAATTCTGGCAAATCGGGCAGAAAGGGAAAGATAACGGCGTGCTGCTCGTCATTTTCATTGCCGACCGCAAAATCAGAATCGAAGTCGGCTACGGCCTTGAAGCGAATCTGCCGGACGCCGCCGCCAGCGCGATTATCAGCAACGACATCGCCCCGCATTTCAAGCGGCAGGATTACTACAACGGCCTGAAAGCCGGGTTGCAGCGCGTCATTCAGGCCGTCGAAAGCGCGGACGTAACTTCGGCGCAACCGGCGGCGGACGATATGCGGGAAACGCTGAAAGCAGAGCGCGACCGGGAAACGTTTTTGTATTACGCGCTCATGTTAAGCGGCGTGTTCGCGCTGCTCGTTTTCCGCAAGCATAAATCAATGGTGTCGGCGCATACAGGGCTGGATGACATTCGCTGGGATCGCATTGATTGGGTTGCGCCGAAACTGCTGCTCGCGGATTTCCATACGCCGGGCAAAATCTGCGAAGAGTTGACGATTTTGGAAACCGGATTTTATTTCGGCATTCCGGTCAAGCGGATTCTCAGCGCGATGCTCGATTCGATGATTGCGGAAGGCTTCATGGGCGTGTTGCGCGAATCGCCGTTGAAGGTGAAAATTCTCAAGCAGCCAGATTTGGAGCAGCTTGACGCCTATGAACAGGCGGTTTACGCTGCGTTAGCGGACAACGGCGAATTTTCGCAGGCAGAACTGGAAGGATTCATGAACCTCGCGGTCAAAAATATTCAGAAAAAGGCGTGGGACGCCGATATTGAGGCCACGAAAACGCATTACGCCGACCAGATGCAGGCGTTTATTGCCAAGCATGAAAAAGAGGCTGTGCTGTATAGCGAGCTTGCCCAGAAACACGCTGACGAAGATTGGTATTATTGGTATCATAATTTGCATCCGTATTATCGCAGCCCCTATTTTTACGACCGCGACCCGTTCCGCTTCGCCATAGCGATGCCGATTGAAATTGACCATCTGATTCAAGGCATGACCGCCAGCCCGGACTATGTGCCTGACATCAACGCCTGCCATAACGCGTGTCATGCGGCGTGCCATTCGGCCTGTCACTCCGCCTGTCATTCCGCGTGCCACTCGGCCTGTCATTCCGCCTGCCATTCAGCCTGCGTGAGCGGCGGCGGCGGACGTTCCGGCGGCGGCGGCGCGTCCGGCGGCTGGTGAAATCGCTGTCAGACAGTTTCAACCTGTCTGACAGCTTGGAGCGCAAATTATGCCGATGTTCAATCGCAAACTGCTGGGCATGGCAATTGCCAACATGCCGGAGATTCCGAAAGCCGCCGAAAAATGCGACAGCACGACGGACACACTCTACGCCCGTTTTTATGAAAAATACGCCCAAATGCGGCAGACGCTCTTCGCGCATCTAAAATACAAAAATCCATTTCCCCTTCTGGAAACGGCAAGCTCAGAGCAAACGGCGGCGCATGAACTCTTGCTGCTGGAAAAGGCGCAAAAGCTGCTGGATCGGTGCATTTTCGTCTTTTTCTGCGAAGATTCGGGTGATCTGCTGCCGGAAAAGACATTCCGCAAATTGGCGCGGCGGGCGCAAGAACCCCTTGCGTTGGCGCAATTTGGCGAGCAAAAAATCTGGACAGAACTGAAAGCGTTGTTTCGCGCCCTCGACAATGGCTTGAAAACGCACAACATTCCGGGTTTCAACGGCGAACTCTTCAAGCTGGATGCGGCGCTGGACGCGCTGCGCATCGAAGACGCGATACTGCTGCAATTGGCGGAGTTGGCGGAATACGACTTTCGCTCCGACCTGAACGTCAACATTCTCGGCCATATTTTCGAGCAATCGCTGCCCGACCTCGAAGAGCTTCGCGCCGAAATTCGCGGCGAACCCCGCGACGCCAAGCCGGTTAAGCGCAAGAAAGAGGGGATTTTTTACACGCCGGAATATATCACGCGCTACATCGTGGAGCAGGCCGTCGGCGGCTGGCTGGCCGACCGCTGGCGCGAACTCGGCGGCGACGCGCTGCCGGAATTGACGGCGGAAGATGAGGCGTGGCTGGCCTCCTCGAACCGGAACGCGCCGAACGCCCGCATCGCGCAGCGCATCGCCTGCTACGAAGCGTATTGGGAGCGCGTCCGGCGCGTCACGATTCTCGATCCGGCATGCGGATCGGGCGCGTTCCTGACGCAAGCGTTCGATTTTCTGCTGCGCGAAGGGGCGCGCGTCAACAAAGAACTCGCCCACCTGCGCCTAAAGTCGGAGCAATCCAGCGCGGCGGCGCAGCCCGATTTACTCGGAACAGGCGGCAAGCATCTTGCCGATGACGATCTTTCCGGCGCGTTTGACTCGCAGCACTGGGCAAAGGCGATTTTGCGGCATAACCTGTTCGGCGTGGATTTGAACCGCGAATCGGTGGAAATCACGAAGCTCGCGTTGTGGCTGAAAACGGCGAAAAAGGATGACCGCTTGATCGCGCTGAATCAACACATGAAATGCGGCAATTCACTGATTGACGATCCGGCGGTGGCGGGCGAGAAGGCGTTTGATTGGCGCGCGGAATTTCCAGAGATTATGCGGAACGGCGGCTTTGACGTAGTGATTGGGAATCCGCCGTATGGCGCGACGCTGACAGAACAAGAGCAGAAACATGTAAATAACGCTTATGATATTGGCTCTACGGATACGGCAATTTTATTTATTAAACGATGTTATCATCTCTTGCATTCTCAAGGCGCATTAGGATTTATTATCCCGAAAGCCTTTTGTTTTTCATCGAATTATCATCAGATTCGTGACGATGTTTGGAATGATATTGCCAGCATTGTCGATTGCGGAAAGGTTTGGAAGGAGGTCAAATTAGAGCAAGTGATCATCACGCTTATCAAAGGAAAATCAGCGCAGCGCTATGCCTCGCTTTCTCGCCAAGAGAGCGCGATGGTTTTTCTTGCTGAAATTGATAAATCGCTTGCAAAAGAATTTGGCTTTTTCTTAAACAATGTTTCTCATGATGAAATCGCTATTGCGCACAAGATGCGTTTAGATTCATTGCGTTTAGATGACATTGCGACGAACCGGAGAGGCGTCGGATTGCAGCAGTTTATCAGGTCTGACGGGGATATTGAGGTTATCGGCGGAGCGGAAATAGATACATTCGGCATAAGGGGGATAAAAGGAAAGATTCGTCAGGAAAAGGCCACGATTCCTCCATTCGCCTTTGTGAAAGAAAATTCTGTCTTAGCGCAAAATATTGTCGCTTTTATCGAAAATCCATCAAATCATATTAAAATCATTGCCTGCATTCCTAACAAGGAAAACATTCTTCTGCTTGACACAATCAATCAACTGACGATACAGCCTGATTATAGCAATTATTATATTTGGTGTTTACTAAATTCTACATTAGTCAATTGGTATGTCTATCGTTTTATTTTTGCGAAAGCGATACGAACGATGCATTTTGACAGCACGGTCACGTCAAGAATTCCTATCCCGAAAATATCTTATGACACGCAAAGAGCATTTATCGAAACGGCCAACGCCATGCTGGAATTGAACAAAAACTTGCGCGACACCACCCGCAAGTTTCTGCGTTTTCTGGATGCGGCGCATCACCCGAAAAGCCTCTCTAACCGGCTCGAATTGTTTTACGATCTTGATTTCAGCGCGTTTGTCGCGGAGTTGCAGAAGCAGGGCGTCAAATTGACGAAAACGGAGCAAAAGGAATTTCTGGAGTTTTTTGAAACAGAGAAAGCGCGCGCCGCCGACCTGCGGCAGCAGATCGCGCAGGCTGACGCCGAGCTTGACAACATGATCTATGCGCTGTACGGCCTGACGGATGACGAAATCGCCATCATCGAGGGCGCGTAGGGGCGTTTAATTGAGGAGGCGCGAAAGGCGCGCGTAGGGGCGTTCAATTGAACGCCCCTACGCTGATCGGGTTTTTCAAACGAGGGACGGCAAAAATTCCGCGTATTTTTCGTCGCGCGGATACAGCCGCAAAATCTCATCCTGCACGCGCAGAATGAGCTTTCTGAGCGTTTCGCGCCGCAGCGCGCAAATCGAGACGCCGTGATAGCGGGCGCAGACCGTTTCCGCGAAATGCGGCGTCACGCGATCTTCTTTGTTGAAGACGAGCAATTGCGGCGTCGCCTGTAATTCAAGGGTTTCCAAAATGCGCTGCACGGCGGCGATCTGCTCCTCAAAGTCGGCGTTGCCGATGTCCACGACATGCAGCAGCAGATCGGCGTCCTCCAATTCTTCTAATGTCGCCCGAAACGCCTCCACAAGGTCAGTCGGCAGATTCCGCAGAAATCCCACCGTGTCGGTGATAATCACCTCGAAATCCTTCGGGAAACGCAGGCGGCGGCTCGTCGGGTCAAGCGTGGCGAACATCTGGTCGCGCACTTCGACCTCGCTATGCGTCAGCGCGTTCAGCAGCGTGGATTTTCCGGCGTTCGTGTAGCCGACAATCGAAATGACCGGCACGTCGTTGCGCTGGCGTCGCGCGCGCCGCTGCCTGCGGCCTGTTCGCAAATGCTCAAGCTCTTTTTCCAAATTGCGAATCCGGTCGCGGGCGCGGCGGCGGTCGATTTCCAATTTCGTTTCGCCCGGCCCGCGCGCGCCGATGCCGCCGGTAATCCGCGAAAGCGCGTCGTCGCGCGTGCCGAGGCGCGGCAATTGGTATTTCAATTGCGCGAGTTCGACTTGCACTTTTCCGACGCGGCTGTGGGCGCGCTGCGCGAAAATGTCGAGAATCAACTGCGTCCGGTCAACGATTTTCAACTCTGTCATATCGCTGATCATCTTATTTTGCGCGGGCGTCAGGTCATGATCAAACACGATGACATCCGCGCCGACCTGAAAACTGCGGATGATCAATTCGCTCAATTTCCCCTTGCCGATGAGGAATTTCGGATCAGGTTTCGGGCGATGCTGCATGAGCGCGTCTTTGACGACTAATCCGGCGGAGTCGGCGAGTTCGCGCAATTCCCGCAGCGAATCTTCGGCAAGGGCGCGCTGCCCGTTCGAGACGCCGACTAACACGGCGCGTTCGCGCGGATCGTTGACCTCTCGGCCGCCCTGCCCGCGCTGAAATTCTTCTTCGAGCGCATGAATAAATTCATCGAACCGCAGGGTCAATTGCCCCGGATAGATGGGGTTCAGGACTTCCCAGCGTTTTTGCTCCGGGTTATCCGGCACGAGATGCGCCAAATAATATTTGGCCGGAAGGCCGTATTGATTCACCGCAATCGCGCCCATCATATCAAGGCGCAGCAGCGCGAGATCAATCAAATCTTCCTGATTCAAGGGCGTATCCGCGAGATGCGTATGCAGGCAGCGCAGGCCGCGCAAGCGCAAATATCCGGCGCGAAACCGGCCTAAGGCGGGGATATTGATCTGGCGATGGTCGCCGACAACGACGAATTCCACCACGCCTTTGCGATTGATGAGCATGCCGATTTGCCGGGCGGTTTCAAAGGAAAGTTCGGCAAGATAATTGGCGACTTCCTGCGTCAACACCTCTTCCGCAGAAATTTTCCGCCGGTACAACCGTTCGATGCGGTCAAGCTGATTCGGCTTCAAGCCGGTGAGATTTCCGTAAGCTTTTTTCATAGTCGTATTTCCCGTTCTTGCTCGTGCTGATGGCATATTACGCTCATTCGCACGGGCTGACAGGCTTATTTTTTCGTCTGTTCCACAATTTCAAGCGTTTGGCGCAGTTTCACGATGGAATTCGGCGGAACATAGCCGGAAACGGTCGCATTCGGATAGACGAGGCTGCCGCGCCCGATGAGCGTGCCGGGATTCAAGACGGAATTGCAGCCGCTCTGCGCGTAATCGCCGAGAATCGCGCCGAATTTCCGCAGGCCGCTGTCATGCGTCTGATCGCCGATTTTCACGGTCACGTTTCCTTTAATCATTTTCAAATTCGACAATTTCGTGCCTGCGCCGAGGTTGACCTTTTGGCCGAGAATGCTGTCACCGACATAGTTGAAATGCGGCGCGGCGGCGTGATTCAGCAGGATCGCGGCCTTGAGTTCCGAGGTGTGGCCGATGACGCAATGATCGCCGGTCAGCACGTTGCCGCGCACATACGCGCCCTGCCGCACGGCGCAATTGTCGCCGATAATCGTCGGCCCCGCGATGTACGCGCCCGGCTCGACGACCGTGCCTTTGCCGAGATAAATTCGGTCATCCGCCAAATACGCGCCGGGCATGACCGTGCCGTAAATGCCAGGTTTCAGGGCGGAATTGATGTAATCCGACAGGCATTTCAGCGCGTCCCAAACAAACTCAAGGTCATCAAACAGGCCGCGATGGGCAAACTCAGATAATTCGAAAAAATCTTCCGGTTTTAACATAATGTTTCGATTTATAGGAGCGCAAAATCTTGATTTTGCGGGCAGCGCAACCGATTCCGCCGTCAAATCAAGATGTGACGCTCCTGCATGGCGCATTATTCCTCGTTCAAATAGACAATGCCGCCTTT
>CAZCGG010000176.1:0-10016 GCA_964498135.1 uncultured Candidatus Moduliflexus sp. | reverse complement strand
GAACGGTCGTGCTGCCTAACGGATATTCTTTCTTCACGCCCTGCATTTCGATAATATTCATACGTCTCTCCCATATAAAGCAGGAGTGCGAAATCTTGATTTCGCCGTCAAATCAAGATTTGACACCCCTGTTTTCAGGCTGCGTGTGTGTCATTAAACGCCAGAATTTCGAGAAGTTGCTCATGTTTTGATCAGCACGATAGGCGAAAATGGTTAACCGAGCGTGAATTGGCGATTAAAAAATTTTAATCTTGGCAGGAAACACGATTTCTCTTGATTTTGCGCCGTCCGCGCATTATTTATACCAATTAAAGTCAGCCCTTCGACAGGCTCAGGGCGAACGGCGAGCGAAACGCCAAATATCATCGTCCGTTCGTGGTGAGCCTGCCGAACCGCATTGCGTAAGTCCTGCAATGATGTTTCAAAAGATCGCCTATCCTGTAGAGACGCGCGGCCGCGCGTCTCTACAGGATGGGGCGGCATTTACTACAATATGACGCTCAACGAAAAATATCAGGCATTAGAGGCGATTTTGCGGGAATGCGGCTCGGTGATGGTCGCGTTTTCCGGCGGCGTGGATAGCGCGCTGTTAGCAAAAGCCGCGCATGACGCATTAGGCGAGAACGCGCAGGCCGTGACGGCTTGGTCGCGCAACTCCCCCGAATTCGACGCGGACGAACTGCGCCAGCTTATCGCCGCGCTCGGGATCCGGCATCACGCGCTGATGTATGACGAAATGGAGATTCCGTATTTTCAGGAAAACTCTGTCGAACGCTGCTACCACTGCAAACGCTATTTGTTCGAACAATTCCGGCGCATGACGGATGAACATGGCTTGCGCGTTTTGATTGACGGCACAAACGCGGATGACGCGCATGATTTCAGGCCGGGACGCCGCGCCTTGCGGGAATTGAACGTGCGCAGCCCGTTGCAGGAAGCGGGCTTGACGAAAGCGGACATCCGCGAATTATCGCAGCGGCTCGCGCTGCCGACGTGGAATAAGCCGTCCATGCCCTGCTTGGCAACGCGCGTGCCGTATGACATGCCGATTACGCCCGCCGCGTTGGACATGATCAACCGCGCCGAAGCATTTCTCCGGCAATTCAGCTTTGCGCAGGCGCGAGTCCGGCATCACGGCTCGCTTGCCCGCATCGAATTGCTGCCGCCCGACATGGAGCGCGTCTTCGCGGAGCGGCTGCGCGAGCGAATCGTGACGCGCTTCAAAGAAATCGGTTATATCTACGTGACCCTTGATTTGCAGGGCTTTCGGAGCGGCAGCATGAATGAGGTGTTGAAAAGGAGCGAACAATAATGGAAATTCAACGATTGCGCGACATGTTAGAAGGCGTGAAAAATCAGGCCGTTTCGGTTGAGGCGGCGTTGGACGCGCTCAAAGATTTGCCCTATCACGACATGGGCTTTGCGAAGCTCGACACGCACCGCCATCTGCGCACAGGCGTCCCGGAAGTAATTTTCTGCCAGGGCAAAACGGTGGAACAAGTCGCCGCGATTGCGCAGCGGCTCGCGCAAGATCACCGGAATATCCTTGCGACGCGGGCGAATCGGGAGATGTTCGAGCGCGTCCGCGCGGCGGCGGGCGACGCGGAATATCATGACTTGGCGCGGGTGATTGTGGTGAAGCCGTCGCCTCTGCCGGAAAAAATCGGTCGGATTGCGCTGGTTTGCGCCGGAACTGCGGATTTGCCGGTCGCGGAAGAAGCAGCGATTGTCGCGGAAACGCTCGGCAGCAATGTCGAGAAATTTTACGATGTCGGCGTGGCCGGAATTCATCGGCTGTTGGAGCAGCGCCAAAAAATTGCGGCCGCGAACGTGATTATCACGGTCGCCGGGATGGAAGGCGCGCTCGCCAGCGTGGTCGGCGGCTTGGTGGATAAGCCGGTCATCGCCGTGCCGACGAGCGTGGGGTACGGCGCGAGTTTTCACGGCCTTTCCGCGCTGCTGACCATGCTGAATAGCTGCGCGCCCGGCATTTCCGTCGTTAATATTGATAACGGCTTCGGCGCGGGCTATCAGGCGCATTTAATCAATTCATTGGGCGCGAAAGCTGTCAGACGCCTTGAATAAAGGCGTCTGACAGCGTGTTTCAGCTTAATGCGCGTTTACAAATTCGGCGCTCCAATCAAAATCGGCGGAATCCTCGTACCATTGCGGCCAATGGCGGCACCACGCAGGCACAGCAACTTCGCGGATGCGGTCAACAGAAGGGTGATACGGCTTAATGTCAAGAATCGGCGTGTCAGGTTCGGCGTCAATATATGGAATAACAATCAACCCGCGCGCGACATCAAGCTTCAACACCATGACGGCGGTGATGGCGATGGGGTTCGGCCTCAGCGGCGAGCGCGTGGCGAAAATTCCCAATTTGGCAGGCGATTGCTTATACGGCTGTTCGCATTCCAACACCGTTCTTGCCGCCGCGTCATCGCAGCCATGACACCACCACACAACGTTAATATGGCTGAATCCTTCCAAGCCTTGCAACGCCTGCCGATATTCCGGCTCAATCGTCAAACAAAACCCCGCGTCAATCACGCGCACATAGCCGATGGGAAAAACGCTCATTTCTTTGCTGCTCATGCGTGTCTTCTCCTCTGTTATTGGTGAATTTTTCCGCACTGGTGAACTTTGCAAGCTTCAAAAAACGCGATCATGCGTTATTCATAACGCCATCCTGACAACAACGCGGCCGCCTCATCTTGTCAAGCGAAAAGCGAAAGTGTGATCAATACTTTCGCTTTTTATTATATTCTTATCGAAACTTTTGCAAAGTTCTGAGAGCAAAGAACACGAGTTGCCCTGCGAACACGGGCGAATCGGCGCACAAAAGTTCTGCTTCCATTCCAGATAAATTCTGCGTCGAAATAGATCGGGGAAATCGGAACGCTTGCGCCTCCAATTTCCCCGAAAAGATTAATTCGCCACAGCCAGCGTCAACGGCACGGACGATCTTTGCCCGGTCGTGATGTCCACCTGATACATCGAGTTGCGCGACGCGGAGAGGTCTTCTTCGCCGATATACATCAACTGCGTCGTTGACGCCCATTGCGGCCCGCCATGCGCCGGAAGCGAGACTTTATGCGCGACGATGAACGGCGCGCGGCTTTTATCTACCGGCGTGACGGCGATTTTCGTGTCGAAATTGTCGGCCTGCACGAAAAAGGCGAGATACCGGCCATCCGGCGACCACGACGGCTGCGCGTCATTCGACGACGACGCCACGAGCGTTTGCAGCAGCGGCGCGCGCTCGGCAAGCGCGATGGCGAAAATATCCGCGCTGGCGTCGGCCTTGGCGCTGAACGCAATGGTTTTGCCGTCCGGCGACCACGCCAGCGATGTGCCGGACGCGCCGACTTGCACGGGCAGCGTCGTCCCTTTCGGCGATTGAATCATCAGTTGCAGGCCGGAAAAATAGGCGAATTGCAGTTGATTCGGCGACCACGCGAACGCCAACTGCGGCTCGAACAACTGAATCGGCGCGCCGAGCAAGCGCGCGCTGTCGCCGAGATAGAGCGTGTATTGCCCCGGATTGCCCACGCCGAGCAGGAAATGCTCGTTGTCAAACGCCCAGTCAAGCTGCGTCGTCGCTCCCTTGCCGAGCGGCCATTCGGTGATTTTATTCGGCCGGCGCGTCTGCATGTCGAAAATCCAGAGCCGCTCGGCCTGTTTCGTCGTTTCCGCATACGCCGCTTTCCGTTTATCCTTCGACCAGCCCAACAGCCGGAACGTCGTTCCCGCCGAGCTTTTCAGGAGTTCTTGCGGAAAGAGTTCCGCCGGAACTCGGCTGACCGCCGTTGCCTGCATGACGGCTTTTTGCTGCGCCGCGCGCTGTGTGTTCGCCTCAACAAGCTGCTGGCGGGCGGTTTGCAACTCGGTTTCGGCCTGCTGCCGCTTCGTGCGCTCTTCCAGCACCGCCTGTTCTAACGTGGCGAGCCGGAGCGAGGCTTCTTTCGACGCATCGGGCGCGGCCGCTTTGCGTGATTGCTCAAGCTTCAATCGCCCCAATTCCACCTGCTGCGCGTCCATTTGCTGCCGCAATTCGACGTTCTTGGCTTCGGCGGCCTCAAGTTTCGCCTTCAATTCCTGCGCTGAAGTCAAATCTTTATCGTCCACCACTTTTTCCAACAACGTTTTATCCAGCAGTGCCTGCTGCAACAATTTTTCTTTCAGCGCAACCTCTTCCCGGCCCTGCAAATATTGGTTTTCTAACTCCTTATTGCGGGCGGAAATGTCGTCGTATTCCTGCTGCTGCCGCCGATACGTGGCATCTTTTTCCGCGAGCGTCTGCTGAAATTTGTCCGCTTTCGCGGCAGATTCGTCGGCCTCGCGGCGCGCCTGCTCAAAGGCGATTTTCAATTCGCGCAACTCCGGGCGCATCGTCTCCGCTTCCCCTTTCGCGCCCTGCAAAATGGCGACTTCTGCTTTTAACGACGCGACTTCCCGCGCTAACGCCGGATTTTCGCTTTCCAAGCGATGAAGTTTTTCAAGCTGCGCTTTGGCGTCTTGCAAATCCAAGGTCAATTCCTGAATACGCTGCTTCGCCTCTTCCGGCACAGAACCCTGCCGCAGCATTTTCTGTTCCAGCGCGACGATTTCTCCCTGAAATTCGGCGTTCCGCGCTCTCGCCGCCTCAACGTCGGCTTTCAGCGCGTCCCGCTCTTGTTCAAGCTCGGCGGCTTGCCGGTCGCGCTGGTCGAATTTCGCCTGCAATTCTGCCATCCGGCTTTGTAATTCCTGCGCCGCAAACGTCTGCTCTTGCAGGCTGGACGAATGATCGGACAACTTCGCTTGCAGCGAGGCTTCGGATGCCTCCGTGTTTTTCATTTTCGAGAGCAGCGCGGCGTTTTCCTGTTTGAGGCTCAACAATTCCGCGTTTCGGGCGTTGATGTATTCAGCGGCTTTGCGGAGTTCCCCTTCTAAACGGGCGATTTCGGCGGCTTTTTTGCTCACGTCGTCCTGTTGCAATGATTGCTGATTTTTCACCAGCGTTTCCATGCGGGTTTTTTCGTCCGACAGCCGGGTAATCATCGCATTCGCCTCGGCTAACTGTGATTCCAAATCGCTGACGCGGACATCAACCTCTTTGCCGGATTTCTCGCGCTGCGCGGCCTGCGCCTGCGCCGTCGCAAGCATCTCTTGCAGCCGCGTGATTTCTTGCTCCAATTCCGCGACGCGCCGATCTTTCAGGCTTTCCGACGCGCCTTGCTTTGAGACGCGCGTTTCCGCCTCGATTTTTTCCTGCGACACTTTGAGCAGTTGAGCATTGGCATCGCGCAACGCGGTTTCCAATTCGGCCACGCGCGAATCCGGCGTCGGCTGCTGCGGCGGCGCGGCTTTCTTGGCGCGAAGCGCCTCGATTTCCTGCTCTTTTTCCTGCAAGGCCGTTAAATTCGTTTTATACAGCTTTTTTTGCTGTTCAAGCTCCGTCTTCACGCCGTCCAATTCCTGCTGCAACGTCTCTTTCTGCGCGGCGAATTCCTGCTGGCGCGAGGCCAATTGCTCTTGCAGCGCGGCCGCGTTCTGCTGGATTTTTTTGAGATCAGCCGCCGATTGCTTTGACGCGCGGGCGGATGATAGCTCGTCTTGCAGTTTTGCGTTCTCCTTTTCCTTCGCTTTTTTGTCGTCTTCAAGCTTCTGCATCTGCCGTTGCAGTTTTACCACCTGATCCTCTAATTCCTTCGTCTTCTTGTGATTTTCAGGGTTCGCTTGCTGTTCCAGCAGCGTTTGCAATTGAGATTTCACTTGCTTCATGGCGGCGCGAGTTTCTTGCGCCTCTTTCGCCTGATTTTCGCCTTCTTTGCTCATCTGTTTGATTTGATCTTGCAGCAATTTCACTTGCGACGCGGCTTGCTTCAATTCGCCGCTCTGCGATTCCAGCGAATCTTCCAACTGCATGTTCCGCTTTTGCAGCGTCCGAATTTCGTCCTGATATTCCTGCTCTGTCTTGGCAAACGCGGCTGACGCGAGCATCAGCGCGCACATCCCTGCAATGCACCCCGCCATTCTTCCGTTCATACCCTGTCTTCCCTATCCACGATGACGCAATGGACGAGTTTCGATGACGCTGAAAATCGCCCAATGATGAGGCATCGCGGCAAAAAGCTGCTTTTCGAAAAATTTCTGATATTGGCAAAAAACCTTTTAGTTCATGAAACGTCATTCTACGCACAATCGGAATTTATAAGCAAGACTTTTTCCATCAGAAAAATGATTTTCTGGAGGTGTCTGACAGCTTTCCTTGCGCAACGCACCGCGTTCGATCTCATGACAAGCGGGAACGAGAACGGATTTTGCCCGTAGAAATGCCGCTTGCGCAGGATATTTTACAGCAAGCCGAAATTCTGCTTGACGGGAACGCCTGAATATATGTATGTTTTTTCGAAAGATTTGCGTCAACCTCTTTTCGAAAATAAGGGGACAAGTCGGCGAAGTTCACGTCAGAACTCCTTGATTCTTGGCACGTTATATGAACACCGTCCTGACCATTTATAGCGCGGAACGACAAAGCGGGAAGACGCTGCTCGGCATCAATCTCGGCGTCAGCCTCTTGACCGAAACCCAGAAATCCGTCGTGTTGGTTGATGTCGGCAGCGACGAAACCATCTCGGCGGCGGCGACGCTGAAATTGCCAGCCCCGCGCCTGATGACGGCAGCGCAAGACGCGAGCGACGTCGGGGCGCACGCGCAATCGCACAGTTCGCAATTGGACATCGTGACGCTCGACGCGGCTATGTTTCGGGACACCGCCGCCGCGCAGCCGTTTCTGACCGCGCTGCTGACCGCGCTGCGCGGCATGTACGGCTACGTGATTCTCGACATTTCCTCCCATCTTTCGCCCGTCACGGACGACATTATTGACGCGACCGACATCTTTCTCGTCGTCGTTTCTTCGCTCGATTATGACGTGCCGATCAGCATCATTGGGCATCATCATTACCGCGTGATCGTGAACATGAAAGGCCAGCCGCCCAAAGACGGCAAATCGCATGTGCATGCCAAAGAATATCTGCTGCCGGAAGACACGCTGACGATTGACGCCTCCCGGCAGAGCGGCGTGCCGTTCGTCATTCAATCGTCATCCCGCCAGATCAGCCAAACCATCGGCAGATTGGCGCGGGAAATCGGAAAAAAACGCTTTGGCATGGCGTTTACCGGCGGCGCGGCGCTGGCATTGGCGCAAGTCGGCATCATGGAGGTGTTTGAGCGCAACCGCATCACGTTCGACATGATGACCGGCGTGAGCTTCGGCGCGCTGATCGGCGGATCGTATGCCGCCGGAATCGAATTGGAGCGCATCAAGCATCACGTCATCGAATGGGCGCAGAACTGCCGCCCTATCGCGCCGTTCGACATTCGCCGGTGGTTTCGCCATGAATTTTTTCTGGATGACGGGCTGCATCATCTCTGCGACGCGCTCTTGGGCAACGTCTATTTCGACGAGTTAGCCATTCCGCTGCATGTCGTGGCGATTGACACCCGCTCCGGCGCGGGCGTCGTCTTCAAAGAAGGCCGCGTGATTGACGCCGTGAAAAACAGCATGCGGATTCCGAAATTATTCGTGCCGTTTGCCCGCACCGAACGCCATTTGATTGACGGCTCAGTGATTTCGCCGACGCCCGTGCATCCGCTCAAGCAGATGGGCGCGAACATTACGGTCGCCGTCGCGGTGACGCCGACGCCGAAGGAAAGCCAAAAATTTTTTCAGCAGAATCCGCGCGGCCGCCTGACGCCGGACGAGAAGGCGGCGAGGGAGAATTACGCCTTAGTCGCGGCCACGTTCGACGGCCTGATGGATCGGCTGACGGATGAGCCGGACGACGCGGAGCTTGTGGAGCGCGTCGCCCCCGATATTTTCATCCTGCCGGAAATTCGCGGCATTTCGTGGCGCGATTTTCATCAGGTGCCGCGTCTGATTGAGATGGGCGCGGCGGCGGCGGAAGCGGTAATTGGCCAGATCGAAACGCTGCGTTGGGGAGAATAACATGTCGGATACACTCTTTTTGCTCAAAAGCAATCGCATTTTTAAAGGGGTCTCGGACGCTGACCTTAAAAACATCGCGCCGATTTTCGAGAAAAAATACTATCCGCGCGGAGCGAAAATCTGCGAGGAAGGCGAGATGAGTTCCTCGTTTTACATCTTGCTATCCGGCCAGGTGCGGGCGATGCGCAAAGACGCTCAGGGCGAAGATGTGGAACTCGAAGTGCTGGATCAAGGAGCGTTTTTCGGCGAGATGCCCCTTTTGGCAAGCGAGCCGCGCTTGACTTCCATCGAAGTCATCATTGACGCCGAAGTGTTTCAGGCCGATAAAGAGCGATTCGAAAATCTCATCCGCTCGCACACGACGATTTTATATAATTTGGGCGGCTTGCTCAGCCACAAACTGAACATCGAGCAAAAGATCGGCCCGAAAAAGAAAAAACGGGTCAAATATCCGATTGTCTGCGTGTACGGCACGGAAGAAAATATCGGCAAAACATTGGTCGCCATCAATCTCGGCGTCAGCCTGCTGAAAGAGACCAAATGCCGCGTCATCGTCGTGGACATGGGCATGAAGCCCAACGGCGTCGCCGCCATCTTGAAAATGGAGCCGGTGCGCTATGTGGACACGACAAGCATCACGCAGGAATATATCGAGCAGCAGATTGTCACGCATCACACCCTGCTGGACGTGCTTTCCATCGCGCCGGATTTGCTGAAAGAAGAGACCAAAGGCCGCGAATCCATTGCGAAAATTTTGGGAATTCTGAAAAATCTGTACGATTACATTCTGATTGACACGAGCTCCCGCCTGTATCGCAGCACGTTCGAGGCGATTGACCTTTCGAACATGATGCTGTTCGTCACGTCGAATATCGCGCAGGAATATCCGTTGATGATTTTGGATCATCAGGAAGTGCGCATGGTGATTAATTTGTCCGATGCGTCGCTTGATAAAGGTGCGCTACGGGAAAAAGGCTATCATCTGCTGCCGCGCGATTATCCGGCGATTGACCGCTTTCTCTCCACCGGCGTTCCCATCTCCGCAGGCGATTCTGGCAGCGAATTGGGCAAAGCGTTCGGACGCTTGGCGCGGGACATTGGCAAGAAAACCATCGGCTTGGCGTTAGGCGGCGGCTCGGCGCGCGGCATGGCGCATATCGGCGTCTTTTACGCCTTAGAGCAGCACGGCATTCCGATTGACATGATTGCCGGATCAAGCGCGGGCGCGCTTATCGGCTCGGCGTATGCGGCGGGCGTGACAATTCAGCAGATTGAAGAGGCGGTGTTGAAATGGGGATCGAAAATGGGGCTGCTGCGCCTGACCGTCCCGGACGTGCTGGATGTGAAATATTACGCGAAGGCCGCACTGCGGAAAATCACGCCGGGGCGCACGATTTGGGATCCGCGCATTTTCCGTCCCGGCATCGGCGTATTTAGCGGCGTTCAAGTCAATAAACTCTACTTGAACGTCGTCGGCGATCCCGATTTTAACGACATGGTGATTCCGTTGTCGGTCGTGGCGTTGGATATGAATAGCGGCGAAGAAGTCGTATTCGAAACCGGAAACGTGCGCCTCGCGGTGCGCGCCAGCCTCTCGATTCCCGGCATTTTCACGCCGTTAGCCTATGACGGCCGCCTGCTGATTGACGGCTCAATCGCGGATCCCGTGCCGGTGAACCCGCTCGTCAAGCGCGGCGCGGATATTATTATTGCGGTCAACGTCACGCCCTCGCTGCAAGACAGCTTGCAATCCTTGCGAACGTCGGGGAAACACGGCGAATTAGCGGTCTCCCGCTCGCCGCTGCTGCCCGTGTTCGATATTGCGATGCGCTCGCTGCAAAGCCTGCAATACGAGCTTTCCTCCATGAAGACGACGCAAGCCAGCGTTCATATCAAGCCGGATGTCGGCGCGGTGGCGTGGTCGGAATTTTTCAACGCTGACAAATTGATTTTGAAAGGCAAGGAAGCGACGGACGCGGCCATCCCGCAGATTCAGCATTTGCGCTGGGAAACGTAA
>CAZCGG010000175.1:8704-10151 GCA_964498135.1 uncultured Candidatus Moduliflexus sp. | reverse complement strand
ACGCAGACCGTCTTCACCTGCGCGTCCGCCACGCCGAACGCAAACGCCGCGTCAAGCGGCCACCAATCGCTTTCGCCCGCGTCATGTTTGCGCCGATAATGCGTCGCGCCGTGCTGTTTCGCTTTCACGACGCCCGCCGGAACGCTCGCAAAGGCGGTCACGCCCTCCGCGTAGCTGACGCACACGCTGTCGAGCGCGTCGGTCACGCCGTTGATGGTGTTCAGGCCGATTTCCATTTTCGTCGCCCCCGGCGTCTCGACAAAGAGCGCGTAGCCGCCGCCGTTTTTAATGGTGTAGCTGATGTTCAACGCGCCAACGGCCGGCACGTTGATGGCGAAGAACGTATTGTTGGGATGATAATAGCCGCCCCAGCCGGAAATCTCCGGGCCGCCGATGATGAAATTTCCGCTTTGCCCGCCCTCGCTCGTCGGCGCGGTGAGCGCGTCGTTGTCATGGTCAAACAGTTGGCAGCTTGCCAGCAGGCCGCCGAGCATCATCAGGCTGACTAAGCCAGTCAGCGCAAAACGAGTCATGGAATGTTTCATGGCACTGTTCCTTTACATGTTACGCCGTCAATGCGTAAGTTGATAGTGTGGTGGTTGCGAGATCAGCCCGCGCGTTTCCTGCGGCGAAATGCCGAGCAACGCAGCGGCCTGCTCAATGTCGCCGTCGGTCAGGCGCACGACGTTTTCCGCGTACTTGCGTTGAAATTCCTGAACCGCCCGCGCTAAATCATACGGCGCGGGCGTCTGGCGCGGCGGCGACGCGCGCGGCAAGGATGATCGAAACATACTATACGCCTCCTTTCGGTTCATAAAAATAACGGGATAATGCTTTAATGAGGGCGAGACTTCGCGCATCTTCAAGACGTTTGGAGTTTTATCAACAGGACTTACGCACCCCACCGCTGCCCTCCCCTCAAATCAGAGGAGAGAGACAACAGAAAAATAGCTTCCCTGATTGAGGGGAGGGTTGGGTGGGGTCTGCGTAAGTCCTGATCAAAATGGCTGCTCCAGCGCGCTTCTTCTCCGTGTCATTGTTAAAGCAACCTTCATGCCACGCGAAGAAAAGAAGCCGGGTTTGGCTGTCCTATCGTGAATTCAGGGCAAAACCGCGCGAAAGGAATTTGGGATGATCGTGGGGCATTTTGCCCCACGCCAAAAATTGATTTTGATGTAATTGATTGAAATGTAAGGCGATCTTGTCGTGGGGCATTTTGCTACGCGATGGGGCATGATGCCCCATAAAAATCGGCGCACAGACTTCCGAGGTCTCAAAGACCTCGGAAGTCTCAAAGACCTCGAAAGTCTTTCATGGTCATTCGGCGCACAGACTTCCGAGGTCTCAAAGACCTCGGAAGTCTCAAAGACCTCGAAAGTCTTTCATGGTCATTCGGCGCACAGACTTCCGAGGTCTCAAAGACCTCGGAAGTCTCAAAGACCTCGAA
>CAZCGG010000175.1:6728-8604 GCA_964498135.1 uncultured Candidatus Moduliflexus sp. | reverse complement strand
TCATGGTCATTCGGCGCACAGACTTCCGAGGTCTCAAAGACCTCGGAAGTCTCAAGACCTCGGAAGTCTTTCATGGTCATTCGGCGCACAGACTTCCGAGGTCTCAAAGACCTCGGAAGTCTCAAGACCTCGGAAGTCTTTCATGGTCTATTCGAACTCGTACTCTTTCAATTTGCGATATAAGGTTTTGCGGTCAATCCCTAATAATTGCGCGGCTTTCGAACGTTCGCCGCCGGACTGCTCGAGGGCGGCGGCAATCAGGCGGCGTTCCAACGCCGACACGGCCTCCGGCAGATGCGGCGTCTTGGCGGCGCTCGGCGCGGCGGCCGGAAGGATATGCGGCGATAACTGGCGCAAGACGATATACCGCTTTAATTCGGCTTGCAATTCGCGCACGTTGCCCGGCCAATCATACACGGCAAGCGCGTCGTGAATTTCCGGCGGAAGCATGAGGTCTGACTGCCGTTCTTGTTCGAGAATACAGCCGATCAGCAGGGGCAAATCCTCCTTGCGCTCGCGGAGCGGCGGCAGCGTGAACGACAGAATATTGATTCGATAAAAAAAATCGTCGCGGATTTTTTTCTCGCGCCGCAACTGGTTAAAATCGCGATTCGTGGCGAAGATGATGCGCGCTGCGGCTTTGCGCGGCGTTCCGCCAACCGGCGTATATTCGCCTTCTTGCAGAACGCGCAGCAGTTTCACCTGCTGTTCCGGCGTCAGTTCGCCGACTTCATCGAGAAAAAGCGTGCCGCGTCCCGCGCGGTCGAAAAAGCCGTCCCGGTCGCGATCCGCCCCGGTAAACGCCCCTTTTTGATAGCCGAACATCAGGCTTTCGAACAGCGATTCCGGGAGCGCGCCGCAATTCACCGGCATGAACGGAAATTCTCCGCGCTGGCTCACGCGATGAATCTCCCGCGCGATCAATTCTTTGCCTGTGCCGGTTTCGCCGGTAATCAAGACCGGATACTCGCTAGCGGCGGCATGCAGCGCGTGTTCATACACCGTCTGCATCACCGCGCTTTTCCCAATCATCTCACCGAATTTAAAGCGGTCGCCGAGCGAAAGGCGCATGAGGCGGTTTTCTTGCTCTAACGTTTTCTTCTCCGTAATATCTCGCGCCACAATCACGCAAGTCTGCCGGTTGGAATCCGTCATGATTTTTCTGCGGATTTCGGCCAGCAGGAATGTTCCATCCGATTTGCGCAGCGCGATTTCGATGACGCTCTTTTCTTTGGATTCAACCCAATGCAGAAATCGGCTTTGAGAAGGCGCGTCAACAAATTCGGCGAGGCGGCGTCCGCAGAAGTCGGCCTTCGGCATGCCAAGCATCTCGCAGAACGACGAATTTACGTCGAGAATTGCGCCGTTTTCAGCCAGCGCGACGCCTTCAAACACGGCCTGTTCAAGCATTTCGTACCGATGCAGTTCTTGCCGCAATTGCGCTTGCAAACGCGCCACGCTCAGATGCAGTTTGATCCGCGCCAGCGCTTCCATTTCGTGATAGGGTTTGGTCAAATAATCCTCGCCGCCGACGCGAAAGGCGTTGATTTTATCCAACGGCTCTTCCAGCGCGCTGAGAAAAATGACCGGAATATGGCGCGTCGCTTCATCGGCTTTCAGGCGCTCGCACACCTCGTAGCCCGTGATGTCCGGCAGCAGAATATCCAGCAGAATCAGATCGGTCGGCGCGCTTTTCGCCTGCATTAACGCGGTCAAGCCGTTGAACGCAACGCGCACGACATACCCGCGCGCATGCAAAAGCGCGCCGAGCAGCCGCACCGAATCTTTTGCGTCATCCACGATCAAAATCGTCTCCGCGCGTGAAGTCGTGTTCGAAGAAGGCATGGCATGTTCCTTTGACATAGCGTTGTTTTTT
>CAZCGG010000175.1:0-6628 GCA_964498135.1 uncultured Candidatus Moduliflexus sp. | reverse complement strand
TCTTGCCCGTTCGCCGCCTCGCGCACCTCAAACCCGAACGGCGCGAGCATGTTCGCTAACACTTGGCGGTTTTCGAGGTTATCGTCCGCGATAATCATGCGGTAACGCGGCTGCCCCGGCTCAAGGGCGATGGCGCGTTTTATGGCCTGCGGTTGAGCCGAATCTGCCATTTCGCAGATTTTCGCGCGAATCGTGAACTGAAACACGCTGCCGCGCCCAAGCTCGCTTTGCGCCGTCATGTCGCCGCCCATCAGCCGCGCAAAACTCCGGCTGATCGGCAAGCCTAAGCCCGTCCCTTCCTGCGCCCGGCGCCCGGTCGCGGTCTGCGCAAACGGTTCGAACAGTTCGCTCATTTCTTCCGGCGCGACGCCGGGGCCGGTGTCCGCGACTTCGAAATGCAGCCAAACTTCCGAGGCCTTCAAGACCTCGGAAGTTTTTTGGACGCGCAGCGTTACGCTGCCGACTTGCGTGAATTTGATGGCATTATTCAGCAAGTTGATCAAGATTTGCCGCAGTTTGACAGCATCGGTGCGAATGTAATGCGGCACGTCGGCGGCGCGCTCACATATCAGGCGCACATCTTTTTGCTGCGCTCTCATGGTGAACACGCTCTGAAGCTCGTCAAGCATGCCGCGCAGATCAACGTCGCTTTCATCCAGCGTGATGCGCCCGGCCTCGATTTTCGACAAATCCAACACCTGATTGATGAGCGTCAGCAGATGCTCGCCGCTGCGTTGAATAATCGCCAAACACTCCCGCGCTTGCGACGCCAAATTCGGCGCATGCGCCAACAACTCGGCAAAGCCGAGAATCGCGTTGAGCGGGGTGCGGAGTTCGTGGCTCATATTGGCGAGAAACGCGCTTTTGGCGTGATTGGCGGCATCGGCTTGGCGCGTGGCTTCCTGCAATTGCGCGTTCGAGGCGGCCAGATCGCGGGTGCGCTCATCCACAAGGGCTTCGAGTTTCTGCTGCCGCGCGTGGAGGCTGCGCACGCGATACGAATACCCGGCGGCTAACGCCGTGACAATCGCGACGAGCAGGCCGATTCGAAATGATCCAGTTTCCCAGAAATACGGCAGCACTGTCAGCACTAACGTGGTTTCCTGCGCATTCCAGACGCCGTCGTTATTGGTGCCATTCACGCGAAATTGATACTGTCCGGCGGGCAAGTTGGTATAGGTGGCGGAGCGCCGGTCGCTGCCGACGTTGTTCCAGCCTTTGTCGAATCCTTCCAACATATAGCGATAACGATTATGTTTCGGCGACACATAGCTCAATGCCGCGAAATCGAACGAAATCATATCATCGTCAGGGGCGAGCGTCAGCGCGGTTGTCACCTCAATGGCGTTCATCAGTTTCGACCCGCGCCCCGGCTGCGCCGGTTCGTTGGAAAGACGCATCTCGGTCAATTTAACGGGCGGACGGTACGGATTATCCGTAATCGTTTTCGGATCAAACGCCACCAATCCGTTGACCACGCCGAAATACAGATCGCCGTTCTGCCTGTGGAAACAGGCATGCTGCACGAATTGGTTCGCCAGCAATCCGTTGGACATATTGTACGAGTTGAATGTGCCGTCTTCAGGATTGAACCGGGCGAGGCCGTTTAAGGTGGAAATCCAGAGGCGCTGCTGATTGTCTTCCGTGACGCAGCGGATCGCGCTGCTCGGCAGGCCGTCGTATTCGGTGTATTGCGTGAACGTGTCGGTGGCGGCGTCATAGCGTTCCAACGCGCTGGAGGTGCCGACCCAGATTGTGCCGCGTTGATCCTGATAAATGGTTAAAGCCGCGTTGCCAGCCAGTTTTCCCGGCGTTTCCGCATCCGGCGGGTAATGGGTGAATTGCTGTGTGTTCGGGTCGAAACGAAACAGGCCACTGTACCAGCTTCCGAGCCAGAATTGGCCGTCGCGATCTTCGTAAATCGCGCCGATATTATTGTTGGAACTTTGCGGTTCATCCGGCAGCGGCGTGAAATGATCGAACCCATCTCTGGCGGGGTTATAGCGATCTAAGCCGCGATCTGTGCCGATCCAGACCTGTCCGACGCGGTCTTTGAAAATAGAAAAGACACCGTCGTGGCTCAGGCTGTTCGGATTCGCGGGGTCATGCGTATAGGTTGTCACCGTCTGCGTCGCCGGGTCATAACGAAACAGGCCGGTGTTCATCGTGCCTGGCGCTGTCCACCAGATCGCGCCGTCAGTTTGCATGACGCCTCGCGAAAACGCCCAATACGCATCATCATCCTTGCGGCGCGTGTTGTCCGTGCCATGACTTATCATGGCGCTTTGCGAAAGCGCCTGTTCCGGAATGGATGACGGAAGATACTCTCCCGTGTTTTCGTCAAGGCGGAGCAGGCGATACGAGCCAACCATCAGATCGCCTTGCGGCGACTCGAAAATGACCGCAGCCTGAGCCGGCTCGTTATTCGACATCACAATCGGATAAGCGCGAAATTTGGGCGGACGGGAATCGCAGCGGTTGACGCCGCTGATTTCGCCGCCAAACCAGATATTCCCTTCGCGGTCGCCGGCAATTGTCCAGAGATTCGCATGACTGAGACTGTACGGGTCGCCCGCGCTGTTTTCGTAGGCGGCGATCACGCCTGATGGAAGGTCGAGGCGGTGCATTTTATCGGAATGCGAACTGATCCAGAGGCCGCCGTTGGCGTCTTCATAGAGGCTGGAAATATAGAAATTGCTCAAGACGTTCAAATCGTTCGCGGTCTTGTATGTCCGCCGAAATTGGCCGGTTTGCGGGTCAAATAGCTGCAAGCCATCCTGCCCGCCAACCCAGAAGTTTCCGGCGGCGTCTTCGTGAAACACGCGCACGTCCGGCTTTTCGGCGTTGCTGAGATAGCGCGTCGCCTTGCCAGTGCGCGGATCGAACCGGTTTAAGCCGCCAGATGTTCCGAACCAGAGCGCGCCTTCGCGGTCTTCCCCAACGCGCCAGACGACCCCCGAACTGATGCTCGTCGGATCATTCTCATCATGAATATAATGCGTAAATGCGCCGGTCTTCGGGTCAAGGCGGTTCACGCCCTGCCCAACTGTGCCGATCCAGATCATGCCGTCGCGATCCTGATGCAGGCTTAACGCGAGATTTTCGCTCAGGCTGTTCGGATTCGCGGGATTGTGGCGATAATGCGCGAAGGTTTCGGTCGTCGGATCGAAGCGATCCAACCCGCCCGCCGTGCCGATCCAGATCATGCCGTCTTTGTCTTCCAGCAGGCAGAAGACGGTTTTCTGGCTCAGGCTGTTCGGCTCGCCCGGCTTGCTGCGATAAATTTTAAACCTGTAGCCATCGTAGCGGTTCAGGCCGTCATACGTGCCGAACCAGAGAAAGCCGCGCCGGTCTTGCAAAATGGCGCGGACGCCGTTCTGCGACAGGCCGTTTTCGGTGTTCAGTCGGTCGAAACGAATCTTCCATGCGGTCGGAGCGGCGGGCTGCTGCGATTGGCTTGATGCCGGAAACAGCAACAACCCCAAAACAAGGGGCAGCAACATATATTTTTTCATAAAAACTCACGCGACGCAGCATCACTGAAAGTTCCCTCGTGGGATGGGCTGGGGGGTGGGTAAAAAACGTTGGGTTCGCCTCTACCCACCCCTTGCCCCTCCCAAGAGGGGAATGCGCGGTCATCGTTTCAATTGGATGCGGCTATAAATAATATGTTTTCAATGGCGGGAAGCCGTTAAATTCGACGGAACTATAGCTGGCGGTGTAGGCGCCGGTCGAGAGCCAATAAATCCGGTCGCCGATGTCTAACGAAAGTGGCAATTGATATTTGAAATCTTCATACATGATGTCTTGGCTGTCGCAGGTCGGCCCGGCCAGAATCACGTCGCCGGTTTCGCCGTTCTTTTCCGTATAAACCGGGTATTTGATGGATTCTTCCATCGTTTCGATCAGGCCGTTGAATTTGCCGACATCGGTATAGACCCAGCGTTTCAAATCGGTTTTCGATTTTTTGGAAATCAAGACGACTTCGCTGACCAAAATGCCCGCTTCGCCGACCAACCCGCGCCCCGGCTCAAGATAAATTTCCGGCACGTCGTCGCCGAAATGCAAGTTCATGTAGCGGTTGATTTCTTCCGCATAGACCGAAAGCGGGTTCGTTTTGCTCAGATAATCGGCGGGAAAGCCGCCGCCCATGTTCATCGCTTTCAGGTGAATATGCTCCTCTTCCATCCACTCGAACAGGTAGTTCGCCTTCGCGATGGCCGCGTCCCACGCCGAAATTTCACGCTGCTGCGAGCCGACATGAAACGAAATGCCATGCGGCTCTAAGCCCAAATCGGCGGCCAGCGAGACGAGTTCCGTCACCATGCGCGGCTGGCAGCCGAATTTCCGCGACAGCGGCCAATCGGCGGTCAACGCTTCCATCAGCACGCGGAAGAACACGCGCGCGCCGGGGGCTTCTTTGGCAAGATTGCGGACATCCGCCTCGCTGTCAGTCACGAAGAGCCGCACGCCTTTTTCGTAGGCTTCGCGGATATGCTTCGCTTTTTTGATGGTATTGCCGAAGCTCACGCGGTCGGGCGACACGCCAAGATCAAGGACGTGGTTCAGTTCGTAAATCGAGGCAATATCGAAGCAGGCCCCCAGATCGCGCAGCATCGTCAGCAGGTCTTTGCCGGGATTCGCTTTGACGGCATAGTAAATTTTCGCATAGGGAAAACTGGCGCGAAATTCCTCAAATTTTTGCTGCACCATATCCAGCAGCACGATCAAAAACGGCGTCTCTTTGTCGTCCGAAAATGCCTTCACTCTGTCCCATTCAACAGGGGTATAATAGTCACGATACATTGCGTTCCTTCCATTCAGCGCTTGACGAAAACGACAACGAATGGAAACAGCGCGCATTTCCGATTCGTTCCTTTTTCCTCTTCGTTGTCGTTCCCGTCAAGCGCTGAAGTTCATTCTATTTACGAGACTTGAAACGTGGTGAACTGCCACATGTCGTCATCGGTGAATTTCGGGCTGAATTGGTGAAATTTGCTGAACAACTCAATGTCTTTGCGGTTCATCAACGGATTCCAATTGACCGGCATGGAGACGAATTCGCCGAGATACGGCTTCGCCCACGTCAGAATATCTTCATACGGAAGCTGATCCGGCATGCAGACGCCTTCTTGCGGATGATTGATCATCCACGCGACCGCGCCCAACACGGAACAAGCGACTTGCAGCGTCGTGGCGTTTTGGTGCGGGACTAACCGCCGCGCTTCCTCGATGGAAAGCAGGCTGCCGATCCACCACGACTGAAAATCATGCCCCATCAGCAGCACGCCCAATTCATCGCGCCCGCTCACGATGTCATCTTCCAGAATCCGCAAGCGTTCCTGCAAGGCGAACTGCCGCATTTCCAATTCATACAGCGACACGATGGCGGAATCGCACGGACAATAGGCGTAATGCACGGTCGGACGATACACCGGCATGTTTTCTTCCCGGACGGTCAGCAGATCGGAAATCGTGAACGCCTCGCCGTGCCGAATGACCATGCCGACGATTTCGCCGCACGGCACCCACGAGCGCACTTTCGTCTGAATGCCCATCTGCGCGAGGCAGATTTGATTGCGCGGGCCGTGCGAATGAATGTGCGCGCCCACCGGCAGCATCCGCTCATGCGTTCCCCAGCCCATCTCCGCCGGGGCGATGCCTTCTTCGTAGAACCCTTCGATGCTCCACGTGTTGACGAATTCGTTGACCTCTTTCGGGCGATTCGTGATTTGCGTGTCCCGCTCGCTGATGTGAATGACTTTCACGCCGGTCAATTGGGCGATTTTGGCGAAATTTTTGGCGTACAGCGCGTCTTGCAATTCGTCGGCGCGGGGATCGTCCGGTTTTTCCGCCAGCACTTTCAGCGCGATGTCGCGCAAGCCCTCTTTGGTAAAATGCGACACCAAGCCCGGATTCGCGCCATGATCGACAACCGCCGTGACGCCTTTTTCAGGCCATTGCCGCAGCAGTCGGCGCAGTTTCATCTGCCGCGCGTACAGCGTCCGGTGAATCGGCGGGATGTTCGGCGCGTCTTTGTACGGCTCCCATTCTTCCACCGAGGTATTGATATACATGACCTGATGCGCATGACACCATTCCAAAATTTCAGAACAGTCAATATTATACGCGACATCAATGATAAGATCGCCCCGACTGACGAATTCCGAGAGCTTCGCATGCAGGTTTTCCCGCGTAATTCCATCAATCACGTAATGAACTCCGGCTTGCAGCACGTCGGCAATGCGGGCGCGATTATCCACGAAGTCCATCACCGTAATCTGTTCCGGCGGCGTGGTCACGTGCCGAAGCAGCAACGGCAAAAAACACTGCGAGACGGAGCCGCAGCCAATCACTAAAATCCTGTTCTGAAATGCTACCTTCATCATTTTCGATTCCTCCTAAATGCTCATCGTGAGCGGGTGAATGTCTGAAATCTGAGGTCATCACCTGCGGACACAACGATAAACGTCAACATTAGATCTCCTGCTGTTCGTCAAGGGTTTTTTGCGTTCATAACGGAATTCTAACATCGCGGAAAACGGCGCAAGGCCGTCATGCAAAATACGTTGACAACAAGTTGGCGGCAAGCTCGATTTGTGAGAAGAAACGGCTATTGGACGACAGG
>CAZCGG010000174.1:0-10272 GCA_964498135.1 uncultured Candidatus Moduliflexus sp. | reverse complement strand
CTATACAACGGGCTTTCGAAAACCTCGTCGCGCAGTGTCAATTTATAGAACCGCCACGCCGCCGCGTTGCTGACGATGCCGTGCATGTCAATGTGAATGTTTGCTTTCGCGTTGAGCAGTTGACACACTTTCATGCCCAATAAACATTGCGCCAGCCCTTTTTCGAAATCATCTTTCTTCGCCTCTGCAAGGCAGACGAACGGGTGTTTGAGAACGCGAAAACGCTGCGCGAACAGATATTCCGTGCGCCCGCTCAATTGCTCGGTCTTGAGCGGAACTTCTTTCCAAACTTTCAGTTTGTTCCGGCGGCTTAACGCTTCTTGCAATATGGCGTCAATCAAAACCTCTTTGCCGCGTTCGCTCGATTCCACGTCAAAGGCATCCATGCGGCGCAGTTCCTCATGAAAAAACGCGCTCGGTTCGATAGGTTTGAACGGAATGTCCCATGTAATCGGGTTGCCTAAATGCAGTAGTTCGTAGGCTTCTTCTAATGAATACTTGGTAAATGGTTTATGTTTGGCATTCATATTATCAATCTCCCCCAAAACGCTCAGATACTTCTAACGTATCTAAACGCGTTCGCGGCAACATTATTCCCACGCAAAGCTTTGAACAATCAGCATTCCCTCGCTTTCAAGTTTGTCCAGCAATTTCGGGCGGGCGTAATGCGTCACCACAAGCGGCACGACCGGCAATTGATAGGCTTCTTGCGCCGCCGCCACCTGTTTGCTCAATTGCTTCAGCTTGCCGCGATCATCCAATTTCAGTACGCTTTCGCCCACAATCACCACATCTGCGCCGTTCTGCCGCGCTTTCGCAAAGAAATTGACCTCCTCGCCGCCGATTTCCGTCCGCACAAATTTTTCCACAACTTCAATTTGATAATGCGTCCGCAGATACTGCGGCAGTTTCCGATACGCCTCATTTTCTAAGGCATACGCCATGCTGCGCCCCAAGCCGCCGACCTGATTGCGCGTATCTTTCATGGCGCGGGCTAACGTTGCGACTTCCCGCGCCATTTCTTGCTGCGCCGCAGCCAACTCTTTCTGCGCGGTCGCAAGTTCTTCGACGCGCTGTTCAGTGCGCTGCTGCGCTGCCGCTAAATCACGCACTATCTCTTTCAATTCATTGAAATCAGTTTTCGTCACGGCCTGTTCGCGGCTGCGTTCGATTTCGGCGAGCATCCCGCGCAACACGTCGCGCAAATCGGGTTTCACCTGAATATGCTCGATTTTCTGCGCTAATACGCTGCTTATCATGCAAAATCCTCCATAAAAGGGGATAGAAATATTATGGTAGCCCCGCGCTACGTCGCGGCTTGTTTGACGGCAAATTTCCCCTGCCAAGAATCGCGCCGCTCCAATTCCGCGTCAATTGCGCGGAGCGCGTCGGATTTATGCAGACACCATTCCGGCGCAATATAGCGGCTGCGCGGCGCATCGCCAATCAACCGGTGAATCACGATCTCCGGCGCGAGATGCTCCAGCACGTCGCAGACCGTCTGCGCGTATTCCGGCAATTCCATCGGCGCAAACTCGCCGCGCGCGTATTGCTCGGCCCAGACGGTATGTTTCACGACATGCGCCGAATGAATTTTGACGCCATGCGCGCCGAGCCGCGACACGATTTCCGCCGTTTCAATCATCTGCGCCCGCGTTTCGCTGGGCAAGCCGAGAATCAGATGCGCGCAAATGCGAATGCCGCGCCGCCGCCGCGTCCGCTCAACCGCATCCGCAAATTCCGCGAACGCATGGCCGCGCTTGATGCGCGTCAGCGTCGCGTCGTGCGCCGATTGCAGGCCGTATTCAACCCATAAATACGTCTGCCGCGCAAGCGATTCCAACAGATCAAGCACGTCATCCGGGACGCAATCCGGGCGCGTGCCGATGGACAGGCCGACAATGCCGTCTTGCGCGAGCGCGGCGCGATAGAGCGCGTCTAAGCGGTCAACCGGCGCGTAGGTGTTCGTGTAGGATTGGAAATAGGCCAAAAACTTGTTCGCGCGATATTTCCGCCGAATCGCCGCCATCCCTTCTTGAATATACGCGACCATCGCGGGAATGTCAATCAATTTCGTCTGCGAGCGATCCCCATAGCAGTAAATGCAGCCGCCCGCGCCTTTCGCGCCGTCGCGGTTCGGGCAGGTGAACCCGGCGTCAATCGTGACTTTATACACTTTTTCGCCGAAAATCTCTTTCAAATGGGCGTTGAAGGTTGTATAGCGTTTGTTCTCGCTAACGTGCGGCATATTCTAATTTCCCCTCTTGGGAGGGGTTGGGGTGGGTTATTTGGGGGCTTATCTCACCCACCCCAACCCCCTCCCAAGAGGGGAATCGCCAATGGAGTCTGTTTTAATGCGTTCGCCTGCGCGGGGCGAGATCTTGCGCGGCGGCAAGCTGATGATACAAAGCGGGCGACACCGCGCGCGTTTCATAGATCATGGTTTGCCAAATTTCCGCGTCGCGCTGGCGGGCGCGCTCCGCCATGCGAGCGATTTCGGCGGGCAGCGACGGCGCGCGGCGGCGAGCTTTCGGCGCGGCGGCGAATCGCCGGAAGGCGTCCGCGCCGAAATGATCATACCACAGCAGCGTGTGCGCGGTCGAAAGCGACCCCGCCCAAGGATAGCGATGCAGCCGCCATTGCTCCGCAAGCCGGTCAAGCGCGGCCTCGAAACGGCGGCGGTCGCGCTCGGTTTTGGCAGGCCGCGCCTCCTCGTAAAACAGGCCGCTCAAGAATTCGTCCCCGGCGACATGCCACAGCTCACGAATGCCGTATTTCTCCGGCTGCAAGGCAATTTGCGCCCCATGCACGAGATCGAAGCGTCCGCAGATAAATAACGCGAGATGTTGGCGGTTCGCCTCCAGCCATTGCAGGGTTTGCGCGGCTTCCGGCGCGGTTTCGGTCGGAAAATCAGTGAACGTCATCGCCTCAACCGCAATGCCCGCGTCCGCGAGATTCCGCGCGGCGGCGGTCATCGTTTCCACCGCAACGCCCTTGTGAATCAAGGCCAACACGCGCGGCGCGGCGGATTCGATGCCTAACGCCGCGCTGAGCGCGCCGCCTGCGGCCAATGCGCGGCAGCGTTCGGCGGTCAGGCCGGATTCGGGGCGCATGTCCGTTCCCCAGCGCGCGGCGACGCCGGATTGCCGCATCTGCTCGGCGAGTTGCGCCGCAAAGGCTGGCGACATGGCATCCTGCGAAAAGTAGAAGACACGGCAGGCGTGACGCTTCGCCAATTCAGCGACATGCCGCGCCGCGACTTCCGGCGGACGCTGCCGGTAGCGCGCCGTGCCATGTTCCGCCAGCCCGTAATGGCAAAAGGCGCATTTGCCCCAATAACAGCCGCGCGTCGGGTCGTATGGCAGCACCGGCGCGGGCGACAAATATTTCTCCAACGGCAGCCTATCAAAATCGGGCGCGGGCAGCGCGGACAAATCCGCCGCGCATGCGCCGCGCATCAGCCCGACCGGGCGTTCGCCGCGCTCAACGGCTCGCGCAAGCTCCAACAACGCCGCTTCGCCTTCGAACAGCACGGCGGAATCGAACGGCGCCAGCGCCTTCTGTCGCAGCGTTTTCGGCAAACGCGCCAGCAGTTGCGTCATTGCCGGGCCGCCAACCGTGATATACATCTGCGGAAAGCGGCGGCGCAGATGCAGCGCAATGGCGTAGGCGGGCTGAATTTGGCCGGGAAACGCGACGGACAGGCCGGCGAAATTCACCTGCGCCCGCGCCAGCCGCTCGCATAACTCCTGCTCGACATACTCGTCAAACGGGTTGCGATCCGCCTGCGCATCGGCCTGCACGGTTGCGAGCGTCAGCAGGGAAAACGGCGTCCGATATGACAAAAAATCGAGCGTCAACGGCGTGTAGGCCGCGCTGATGAGGCGCAGCGCGTCATCAACCGCCGCAATCGCCGCTTCATACTGCGCGAGATCGAAAAAGCGCGCGCCGGAACGGTCGCGCAGCACGGCCACCGCGTCATCAATCGCCGCCGGAACGCGCTGCGCGATCTGCCGCGCTTCCCACAAATCCGCGCAGGCAAGCTGCTCGACATGGCGCAGCGAGCGTTTGCGCTCAAGCTCGGCTAACCGGCGTTCGAGCCGCGCCGCCATCATGTCCAGCGAGGCTCGGCGCAGCAGGCGGTCATGCGCTTCGATATTCGCGTCAATCGGCAGCGCGTCCACGCCATGCGCCCGCAAATAGGCCGTCAGCGTGGGCAGCGCGAGATACGGCGCGGTCGGGTCTGCGGTCGGCGGATAAATTAAGGCAATGTTCAGCATATCAGTCTTGCATGACGCGCCCGCCTCGCTTTGTCAAGTTTCTTGCGAATGCGCGAAAGATCGTTTGACAAAAAATCCCAATCGTCCGCAGCAATGGCTTTAACCCCGAAGGAGTGAGATGATGAGCGCGCAAGGCCGTTCTTCCTAAAAGATGTCACGCCTTCGGCGTTTGATGTTTATGGCCTCGTCGCGTTTTCTACAACCATCACACCCCATTGGGGTTGAAAAGTCGTCGTTTGCGTAATTATGAGTCTTGTGGTAAGGAAAGCTGTCAGACACCTTAAAGGTGTCTGACAGCGATGTCCATTAAGCATCAGAACATATCTATTTTTAGGAGCGCAACGCGTATGCGGCGTCGTGAAAAACCATGAATTTCGATTGGAGTTGGATTGCAAACATTGAGGCGTTGTGCCGCGAGGCGGGCGCATTCCAGATGCGCCATTTTCGGGAGCATCCGCCGGGTTGGGGCGATGAAAAGACGGCAAAAAATTACGTTTCGTCCATTGACATCGAAACCGAGCGGATGCTGAAAGACGGGCTGTATGCGATCTGCCCGGAGGCCGGATTTTACGGCGAAGAGAGCGAGCGGATTCCGAACGAGGCGTTGGAATGGGTGGTTGATCCGCTCGACGGCACGACGAATTATCTGAGCGGCTACGACGTGTTCACGATTTCCGTCGGGCTTGCGCAATACGGCGAGCCGACGCTCGGCGTGGTCTATCGCCCCGCGACCGGCGATTGTTTTGCGGCGGCGCGCGGGCAAGGGGCGCGGAAAAATGGCGCGCCGCTGCCAAAACATGCGGCCATGCCGCTTGCGAACGCCTTAATCGGCACCGGGTCGCCGTTTCGCTCGCCGGATTTGGCGGACGCCTTTTTCGCCTCCATGAAAGCGGTGATGGCGGCTTGCCGCGATATTCGACGCCCCGGCTCGGCCGCGCTCGATTTGTCGTATGTGGCGGCGGGCTATTTTCAGGGCTTTTGGGAGCAGGATTTGCAGCCGTATGATGTCGCGGCCGCGCTGTGCATTCTGGCGGAGACGGGCTGCCGCGTGTCCGGCCTGCGTCAGAAGCCGTATGACATGTTCGCGGATCGCGTGTTAATCGCCGGGCTGCCCGGCGCGCAGGAGGAACTCTGCGAGATTGTCAGCCGGTATTATTAATCAAATTCACATTTTTTGTTTCTGGCATTATTTTTCCCTCTCTTCAAAAGTTAGAAGATTTTAGAGAGGGATTTTTATACATCCATGTAAGGGTTGAAAGGGAGGGAAATATGGCAAACGAATTGCTTGCGCATGTTCGCAAGGATGAAAACGATCAATGGCATTTTGATTATCTCAAAACACATCTTGAAGATACGGCTATAATGGCCGCGCAATTTGCGGCAGTCTTTGGGTTGCAGAAATTGGCCGATCTTGTCGGTAAAGTGCATGATTTCGGCAAAGCCTCGCAAGCGTTTCAAGACAAAATCGCGGGACAAAGCGGCTATGATCCAGAGGCGCATGTCAATCCGCGTGTTGACCACTCGACCGCCGGGGCGCAGTTCTTGATGCAACAATATCATAAAGACGCCGCCATCTTGCTGGCCTACATTGTCGCAGGGCATCATGGCGGCCTGCCGAACGGCAAAGATGATACCGAAAGTAGTCTGGCGAAACGCTTGAAGAAGTCGGTGAAAGAATATCGTTCCAGAATCCCATCGGTTGCGCTGCCGGAAAAGCTTCTGCCGCAGGATTTTGCAACGTTGAAAGGCACAAAACCGTTCTCGACGCATTTCTTGATTCGGATGCTCTATTCCGCGCTGACGGACGCGGATTTTCTCGATACGGAAGCGTTCATGACGCCTGAGAATTACACCGCCCGCCAACAGACCATCACGTTTTCAGATCTTTTGCCTAAATTGGAAAATAAGCTGGCGGCCTTTCGCGCCGACACACCGATCAATCAAAAACGGGCGGACATTCTCAGACGATGCCGCGCTGCCGCGCAGCAGGCACCGGAGCTTTTTTCGCTGACTGTGCCGACCGGCGGAGGAAAAACGCTTTCGTCAATGGCATTTGCGCTTGATCATGCTCTGAAATATAAACTGCGCCGGATTATTTACGTGATCCCTTACACCAATATTATCACGCAAAATGCGGACGTGTTCCGCGATGTTTTTGGCAATGAGGCGGTTTTGGAACATCACAGCAATTTCGATCCCAAACGTGCGACTTCGAAGACGAATAAGATCGATCTGGAACAGGAAACGGCGCAAAATCGTTTGCTCTCGCAGAATTGGGACGCGCCGATTATCGTGACGACGAATGTGCAATTTTTCGAATCGTTTTATAGTAATCGCAGTTCAGCCTGCCGGAAGCTTCATAACGTCGCGGATGCTGTGCTGATTTTCGATGAGGCACAATTGTTTCCGCCGGAATTGCTGAAACCGACGTTAGCCGTGATTCGGGAATTGGTCAAAAATTACGGCTGCACTGCCGTTCTTTGCACGGCCACGCAACCGACTCTAAACGATACGACGCTGTTGAAAAATGACGCTTTAGAAAGTGTGCGCGAAATCATCCCGAATCCGCAGCAACTCTATGAAGAATTTCAGGAATTTCGACGCCTGGCAGTCACGGTCAGAGACAAGCCGCAGTCGCATGAAATGGTTGGCGAACAGCTTGCGAAACACCCACAAGTTCTTGCCATTGTCAACACGCGCAAAGACGCTCGGTTGATTTTCGAACACCTCGTCAAAATTCATCCGGCGCAAGAATGTTTTCATCTCAGCACAATGATGTGTCCCGCGCACCGCACCATCACGCTGAACGCGATTCGCGCCCGCCTTCAACAAGGCTTGCCATGCCGCGTGGTCAGCACGCAGTTGATTGAAGCGGGCGTTGACGTGGATTTTCCGGTCGTCTGGCGGGCGATTGCCGGGCTGGATTCTATCGCGCAGGCGGCGGGACGCTGCAACCGGGAAGGCAAATTAGACAGCGGCCAGATGGTGGTATTTCACGCGGAAAACAAACCGCCGGTCGGACACCTGCGTCAAGCTGCGGAATCCGGCGAACGCATTCTCAAAACACATCAAAATGATCCGTTACATTTAACGGCCATTAAAGAGTATTTTGAAGATTTTTTCTGGAAACGAAGTTTTACTCAACAAGCTGCCAATCACGGCTTGGATAAAAAGGGCATCATGACGATGTGCAACAACAGGCCGGATGAAATTCCGTTTCGGGAGATCGCGCAGGCGTTCAAAATCATTGATGAGCCGATGCGCCCCATTCTTGTTTCGTATGATGAGGACGGGAAGCAGGCCATTGCCGCGTTGAACGCATGCGCGAAATATTCCGGGCATGTCAGCCGAGAACTGCGCAAAACGCTGCAACACTACGCAGTGAATCTGTATGAACATGATTTGTGCGAACTTCATCGCGTTTTGGATGATGTGTTTCAGGACGGACAATTTTTGGTCCTGACGAATATGGATATTTACGACAACGCCGTTGGATTAAAGCCTGAGAATCCGACGTTTATGCGATTTGAAAGCAACTATTTCTGATCGTGTGAACGGACGACACGTCGCGCGCCTCATCTTTGACATGATGGGGCGCGTAGAGACGTTATGATGAGTTTATACGACATTGTTTCAATCCACATGCCTCTTGACTTGGCATGACACAATTTTGATATATTTCAAAAAAGAAGTTTGTCAAACCTTGCATTGAACTTTTTTCGTTGCTATCGAAAAAAGACTTGACATTTAATTGAGTATAAACTACATTAAATTTTGTAAAAAATAGTTATCAGGTTTTTCAAACCGAAAGAGGAGGATTGTATGAGCTTTGGCGTAAAGATGAAAGTGTGGGGTGACTATGCTTGTTATTGCCGACCAGAGATGAAAGTGGAGCGGGTCAGCTATGACGTGATGACACCATCCGCCGCTCGCGCTGTCGTTGAGGCGATTTACTGGAAACCGGCGATCCGGTGGATTGTTGACGTGATTCATGTTTTGAATCCGATCAAATTCGATAATATTCGCCGGAATGAGCTTGAAGGCAAGCTCTCTTCATCCGCCATCACGAAAGGCATGAAGAATCATGAACCGGTTGAGGTGTTTATCGAAGAGAACCGCCAGCAACGCGCCGCAATGGTGTTGCGCGATGTGGCGTATGTGATTGAGGCGCATTTTGAGGCGGTCACGGAGGATGGCAAAAATGAGGGGAAACATCTCGACATCTTCAACCGCCGCTTGCGGGACGGAAAATGCGCCTATCAGCCGTATTTAGGGACGCGCGAATTCTCCGCCGATTTCGCGCCAGTGGATGAAATTCCGGCGTCTGAATTAGTCGGAGAAAAAGACCTCGGCTTCATGCTATTTGATATGGATTTCGGCAATCATGCGCCGCAGGCAGGCCAAGACGCAGGAGCGACGCTGTTTAAGGTCGCGCCGTCTGATTATCAGCAAATTCGCCCGATGTTTTATCGCCCACTCATGGTGAATGGCGTGATTCGTGTGCCGCATCCCGATTCGGAGGAGGTGTACCGATGATTTTACAAGAATTGACGATGTTGTATCAACGCTTGCAGAACAACCCGGAGCTTGACGTTTGCGAGCCGGGCTTCAGCAAAGAAAATATCAGTTTCAAAATCGTGATTGACCGCGACGGAAATTTCAAATCACTTGAAGACCTCCGCACGACTGAAGGCAAAAACGTTCGGCCTGTGAAAATCCCGGTGCCGAAATTTGACGGTAAACGCACGGTTGGCATCAAATCGTATTTTTTGTGGGATAAAAGCGACTATACGATTGGGTATAAAAAAGACGACAAAGCGAAAGAATTTTCAGTCGTCGAGATGCTAAAAACGCATGAGGCGTTTTTGGAGTTGATTGATTCAGTCGCGGCGGCGACCGGCCTTAACCATCCGGCAGTGAGCGCGATTAAACGGTTTTCCGTCAATGAAAATGCTATTGCCAAATTACGAGATCATCCGCTTTGGCAAGAGTTCCTGAACGCCTTTGCGGTTTTTCAAGTGGAAGGATTTGGCCCAATGGTCTTGGAAGACCCTGTAATTAAAGAAGCATGGCGGCGGTATTACGCCGTTTCAGCCACTGGCAAAGCCATGGAACAGGGCTTATGCCTCGTCTCTGGCGAGATCGCCGCGCTGACGACGACGCTTCCCACTATCAAAAAAGGCGTGGGCGGCAAAAACGATACGCCGTTGGTGTCGTGCAATATCGAATCGGGTGAATCGTATCGCCTGACGAAAGGGCAAAACGCGCCGATCTCATCCACCGCCGCCGCGCAATTCACCGGCGCGTTGAACTACTTGATTGACACGCCGAAACACAACTTGAAACTCGCGGACACCGTGACTGTCTTTTGGGCGGAACGGAATGAGGCGTTCTCAGATTTTTTCGGCGATATGCTCGACAACAGCCGCGTAGATGACGCGCACTCGCAAGACTTGCAAGATTTTCTGAAGCGCCTGCGTTCCGGCAAACTGCCGGACGATCTCAAGCATGATGACAGCCGGTTTTTCGTGCTTGGACTTGCGCCGAATGCCGCCCGCATCTCCGTGCGTTTCTGGCATGCGGATACCGTCGAAGCCGTGGCCGGAAGAATCGGAGAACATTTCAACGATTTGGAAATCGTTCGGCAATTCCCTGACAAAGAACAAGAATTTCCGTCAATGTGGCCGTTGCTGCTTGAAACCGCCGCGCTGCATAAAACGGACAATATTCCGCCGAATATCGTCGGGCCGCTAATGCGCAGCATTCTGTCCGGCCATGATTATCCCAAGAATTTGCTGTCAATACTTGTATCCCGGATGCGCGTGGATCACGGCTATTCCCGGCTCAGTTACTATCGCGCATCGTTTATCAAAGCCATTCTGAACCGTAACTATCACAAGGAGCTTGCTATGTCATTAGACAAAGACAGAACCACCGTGCCGTATTGTCTCGGCAGACTGTTTGCCGCGCTGGAAAAAACGCAGGAAGACGC
>CAZCGG010000173.1:3058-10311 GCA_964498135.1 uncultured Candidatus Moduliflexus sp. | reverse complement strand
CGTCTCGCTGTATAAGGCGTGTTCCACGCGCAAGCCCCGTTGTTGAACTTCTTCAAGACTGTTTGCGCCGCGCAAATCCACGTCGCGCTGCGCGAGAATTCTGCCGCTGTCCACGCCTTCATCCACAAGATGCACCGTGATTTTCGTGGTCGGCAAACGTTGCTCAAACGCCCATTCATAGCCATGAATGCCCTGATACGCCCGTGTATCGGCGGGATGAATGTTGATGATGCGGTTGCGGTAGCGTTCAATGACGATGGGCGACAAAATCCGCATGTACCCGGCCAGCACAAGATAATCGAGGCGCAGCGGCTCAAGCAAATCAAGCGCCTGCCGGTCGAATTCGCGCCGCCGCTTGCCGCGTGATTCAATACACGCCGTCGCAACGCCATACTGTTCCGCGATGCGCAAGCCCAGTGCTTCGGCGGTATTGGCGAACACTAACGCCACCTCGCAGCAATCGGCGAGCATGCCGTCCCGCGCCTGTTTGAGAATGGCCTCCATATTGCTGCCCCGGCCAGAAATAAAAATCGCAATGCGTTGTTTCATGGGCGTAAATTCCGTTTAGCAATGTCGCGGCGGTAATACACGTCGGTAAAGCTGATTTTGCGGCATTCCTGATACACGCGCTCAATCGTTGCCGCCAAATCGCCGCCATGCGCCACGACATTCAGCACGCGCCCGCCGGATGTGACAATTTTGTCGTCTTTGCGGGCGGTCCCCGCATGAAATACCATCGCGTCCGCGCTGACCGAATCCAAGCCGTCAATCTCATAGCCTTTGGCGTAATTTTTCGGATAGCCGCCGGACGCCAAAACCACATCCACGAAAAAACCGTCATGGTAGGCCATCTGATACTCGCCGAGCGTGCCTTCAAAACAGGACAAAATCAGTTCCAGCAGATCGCTTTTCATCGCCGGAAGAATGACTTCGGTTTCCGGGTCGCCGAGCCGGACATTGTATTCAAGCAATTTCGGCCCGTCGGCAGTAATCATCAAGCCGAAATAGACAACGCCCTTGAAGTCAAAACGCTCCCCTTGCAGCCCGTTCAGCGTCGGCTGAACCACCGTCCGCATGATCTCCGCCATCAGCGCGTCATTGTAGAACGTCGGCGGGCAATACGCGCCCATGCCGCCCGTATTGGGGCCGGTGTCGCCGTCATTCAATTGCTTGTGATCCTGCGACGGCATCAGCATTTGAATCGCCTTGCCGTCCGTGAAGCCGATGATTGAAATTTCCGCGCCGCGCAGCTTGCGCTCAATCAAAAATCGGGCGGATTCGCCATAATTTTTCCGCAACTCGTGCAGCGCGGTCAACGCCTCGTCTTCATCTGAACAGACATACACCCCTTTCCCGGCGGCGAGGCCGTCATATTTGATTACCACGTCGCCGCGAAGCTCTCTGATACGATCAACCGCCGCCGCGTCATTTCCCTTGAACACCCAGAAATCGGCGGTGGCGACGCCATATTTTGCCATGAACTGCTTGGCGAAAATTTTCGAGCCTTCCAACTGCGCGGCGCGTTTCGATGGGCCGAATACTTTGATGCCGCTTCCGGCAAATTCATCAACAATTCCGGCGACTAATGGGGCTTCTGGCCCAACGACAATCAAATCAATCCGCTTTTCACGACAAAATTGTCTGATTGCTGCAACGTCCATGCTGTCAATCGGAACGCTGTTCGGAATCCCGCCATTGCCGGGCAGCGCGTAAATCTGCGCTTGCGGCACGCTCTGCGCCAATTTCCATGATAGGGCGTGTTCCCGCCCCCCTGAGCCAAGAATGGCAATATTCATTATGTATCGGCAGCCCCGCGCTATGTCGCGGGTTCTCGCATCGCCCGCGACATAGCGCGGGGCTACCGGTTTAATCAGAGTTCTATCGCGCTCGCCCGTTCAAGCACGGCGTCGCAGATGCGCACGGCGTCGCCGACGTAAGACGCCGCGCGCAAATTTTGCAGCCGCGTTTTGACATTTTTGTCAATTTCCAAACCTTCAATAAAATGCGCAAGTTCTTCACGCGAAACCGCTTTGCCCCGCGTGACCTGTTTCAAGAGCGAATACGGGTCTTCGATTCCGGCGGTTTTCAGGATCGTCTGAATCGGCTCGGCGAGCAGTTCGGGGCTGCTCTCCAATTCCGCAAGGCAATTGTCCGCGTTGATGCGGACTTTTTGCAAGCCTTTCAGCGTCTCCGAAACCGCCAAATACGAATGCGCTAACGCCGCGCCGATATTGCGCTCCACCGTGCTGTCCGACAGATCGCGCTGCATCCGCGAGCGGCAGAGTTTGTCCGCCAACATGCCCAAGAGCGCGTTCGAAAGCATCAAGTTCCCCTCGCTGTTTTCGAAATTGATCGGGTTGACTTTGTGCGGCATCGTGGACGATCCGACTTCCCCGGCCTGCGTTTCTTCGTGAAACAAGTCGCGGGAAATGTATGTCCAGAAATCCTGATCCAAATCAATGACAATATTGTTGATTTGGCGCGTAATGTTGAAATAGTCCGCCCATGTGTCGTGATCTTCGATCTGCGTGGTGGCGAGGTTCGCCGTCATGCCCAATTGCTCGATGAATCTGGCGGAAAAGGCCATCCAATCGTAGGCGGGAAAGGCGGCGAGCATGGCGGAAAAATTCCCCACCGCGCCGTTGAGTTTGCCGCAAAATCGGAACGCCTGCAATTTCTGATATTGGCGCAGCAGCCGGTTGATGAAGACCGCAATTTCCTTTCCGGCGGTTGTCGGCGAGGCTTTTTGCCCATGCGTCCGCGCCGGAAACGGGACGGTTTTCCACGCTTCGGCCAACTCGCGCAATTTCGAAATCAATTGCCGGATTTGCGGCGCGTGCTGCTCCGCCAGATATCGCTTGAACATCAGATTGTAGGCGAGGTTGTTGACATCTTCCGAAGTCAGACCGAAGTGAATCAGATTGTTGTCGCGCAGCCGGATTTTGTCGCGCAGAAACATTTCACACGCCTTGACATCATGCCGCGTCGTCGCTTCAATCGTTTTAATCTGCTGATAATCGTCGTCCGTAAACGCCTCCAGTGCCAGCGCGACGCGCGCCCGCTCATTCTGCGAAAGCGGCGCAAACAGGCCGGTTTCATCCAGCGCAAGCGCGTAGCGGAGTTCAACTTCGCACCGCGTTCGCATCAGCGCATATTCTGAAAAATACGCGCCGAGATGCTGCAAGCGTGTCCCATATCGCCCGTCAAGCGGCGAAATTTCGCGCAAAATCTCCATAAAAAATATTCACCACAAAGGCGCAAAGATCACAAAGAAAAACTTTCTGTCCTTTGCGTCTTTGGGGTGAAATTTAGGCAAGATCATAAAGAAACGTGGCGGCGTCTTCCCATTCTTTCCAGCCGTTTTTGGCGTAAAAGCGGCGTTGATACGATTCGCGCTGCTTCACGTTGAGCAGCCGCAGGCGGAAACAGCCGCGCCGACGGGCTTCTTCGGTTGCCGCATGCAGCAGCGCCGCCCCGATTCCGCCGCCGCGCGCCGATGCTCGGACAAATAGCTCGGAAATATACCCTTCAGCCCCTTTGTGGATAAAATAGGGCAGAATGTGCAACGCAACAAATCCGACAATTTCGCCGCCCGCCTCCGCGACAAAGACGGCGTGATGTGTCTGCGATTCCGCGTCTTCCAATGGCGCGGCGATGCGGGCGACGGTCGCGTCAAGCGGCTTGGCGGCAATCTCGGCGAACAGCCCTAAGCCTCGAATCAGCGATGCGATGCCGCTTGCGTCCTCTGGGACGGCGTTTCGGATGTGAACGTTCATGTTTTTACCCGCTCCTGTCTCCTTCCTAGTGGGGAGAATCAGAAGCTAATTCACCCGCCCCTTGCCCCTCCCAAGAGGGGAACATGGGTCTTCCCCTCTTGGGAGGGGACAGGGGTGGGGGTCAATGCCCTCGAATTTCCTTGTCCGCTTTCATCAATCCGGCTTTTACTTCGCTGATTTCATGATCGAACATCTCTCGCAGCCGGTAGAGATTCAGGCTGCGCAGCGCGGCATACGCGGCGTTATCAGGATGCACGACCGTCGCGGCGGGCGTCTGCGACGGCATCACCAGCGAGGAATTGATGTTCACCATCAAATCGGCATTATCCTTGAACGGCGGGCAATTCAGCACCGGCAGATTCAGATTCGCGGCCAACGCTCCGCCGAGTCCGTTTGAGCGTCCGGCGACCGCAATCACCACGCCCGGCTCGATGGAACCGTTATATTCTTGCGCAAATTTCACGATTTCTTCGCCGTTTTTATGCGCCGACATCACCCGCAAATCGGTCATGATGCTATATCTCTCGATATAATTGGCGATTTTCTGGCAATGCTCCAAATCCGACGGCGACCCCATGACAATCACGACGTAGCCATCTTTCATAAGCCCTTCCTTGACGAGATTGTGCGTCATGCGGGCGTAGATGGACAGCGCGCTGGTCGTTTCCAGCTTGCCGCCGGTAATCATCTCATAAATTTCCTGATAGCGGCGCGTGGTTTCCTGCACCACGTTTTCGGGCAGCGTCATTGGATATTCGTTATTGACCTGATGATTCAGCAGCCATTGCCGCACGTATTCTTTATCAATCTGCTCGACGTTCTCGCGGTTCGCGTGATAATCTTCGACGCGCCAGAAGCGGGACGAATCGGGCGTGTGAATTTCGTCAATCAGCACGATTTCGCCGTTAATCAGGCCGAATTCGTATTTCGTGTCCACGAGAATAATCCCGCGTTCTTCCAAAAGATGCGCGCCGAACGCGAAAAGCTCCAGCGCGGTCTTTTCCATGCTTGCGTAGGTTTTGGAATCCACCCAGCCTTCGCGCACGAGGTTCGCCGGGCTGATTTCGCGGTCGCTCTTTTCCTTCGTCGTCGGCGTGACAATCGGCTGCGTGAAGCGTTGGTTGCGCGTCATGCCGTCGGGAACGGCGACGCCGGAAAATTCGCGCTGCCCTTTTTGATAGCCGCGCCACATCGAGCCGGTCAAATAGCCGCGCACGACCATTTCCACGCGAATCGGCACGGCTTCGCGCACTAACGTGATGTTCGGATCAATCGCCTTGAGAAAATGATTGTTGATGATGTGCCGCGTTTTCTCGAACCAGAAATTCGCAATGCCGTTCAACACCGCGCCTTTGTGCGGAATCGGCGTTTTTAGCACGCGGTCGAAGGCGGAGAGGCGGTCAGTCACAACGATCATGCGCGTCTGTTCGTCAATGCGGATGCTGTCGCGCACTTTCCCTGCGTGAATTTTTTGCAGTTGCGGCGTGGAAAAATTGAGTAAGCAATTCATACAAGTCCTCCGTTGCTGAAATGACGGATTGCGCGTGAAGAAACCCTGTTTTTCAAGAAACTGAGTTTCCCGGCGTTCAACTCAGAATATTTGCGGCGTTTCGCAAACCGTTGTCTGAACGCATGGCAAACGATGTCAAATGAAAATGCGCGTTCTTCTTTAAAATTCGCGGCGCGGGCTATTCAAGGCCGTACTGTTTCCATAATCGTGATAAAACTCTGGCCTTCTCCATGTCGGCTAACAGCGCGTTGATTTTTTCTATCGAGACGCGGCTTTGCGTTTTGAGCAAAATCGTATGATGATATTCCTGATCCAGCGTTGACGCAATCAGCAAGCGATCTTTCGCGTCAGGATGCTCTTTGAGGTAGCGTTGCAGATACGATTTCGTCACGATAGCTAAATCCACCCGCCCTAACAGGACTTTCTCGATATTGCCTTGATGATTCGTGTTCAGTTGCATGTTGAAGCGCGTCAATAAAAATTCTCTATCCGCGTTAAAACCGGCAAAGGCGTAATGATACCCCAAATAGCCCGCGATAGATTTCCCCTCAAGCTGCTCGAAATACGTTTGATTTTTCTCCGGCGACGCTTTGGTAATAAACACCTCGCCATCTTTCAAAAAGACATTCGACGCGGCCACGCCTTTATCTTGCCAGCCCCAGAGAATGTCTTCGAAAAATAGCGCGTCGAATTTTCCATACTCGAAATCTCGATAGCGGCGCTGGGAGGACGTGAAGACGAATTCGAAGCGGATGTCCTGCTGAAAGGCGTTCATGGCTTCGATTAAATCAGGCGTCATGCCGCGAACCGTTTGATTTTCCGTCTCGACATACGGCGGAAAGACGTATCCGCCGACCCGCACGGTTTCAGCCCGCGCCTGCGAACACAGGCCGATCCACAACATCATGCACGCGAAACCTATGGTATTTTTCATCGCTCTTTGCCTGATTTGCGAGGGCGTCGCTTTACGCGAAACTCCCATAAATCAGCAATTTTCCTTGCCCAGAGACGTTTCAATTATCCCGTAGAGACGCACGGCCGCGCGTCTCTACAGTGATGGATGGGGCGAAGATGATCGTATTTGCCGCAATTGATATTATTCTATAACGCGGCCAGCGCGTCTTCTAAAATGGCGCGACCGGCGGCAAGGCGATCCGGCGCGGCGGTGATGGCGCGGCCGACGACGAGAAGGCTCGCGCCGTCCCGAATCGCGGCTTGCGGCGTATAGACGCGCTTTTGATCGCTTCCGGCGGCGGTCGTCGGCCCCTGAATGCCCGGCGTGACATACAGAAATTCCGGCGGAAGTTTCTGCCGAATCGCCCGCAAATCGGCGGCAGAACAGACAATGCCATCCAATCCGGCCTGCCGCGTCAATTCCGCCAAATGCAGGACATGCTCTTCAACCGCGCCCGGCACGCGCAGATCGCGGTTGAGCATCGCCTGATCAATGCTCGTCAAGACCGTCACGGCAATGATTTTCGGCATCCGCAAGCCCTGCGCCGCGCTCGCCGTCTTCGCCCCATCGAAGGCGGCTTTCATCATCGCTAACCCGCCGGAAGCGTGAACGTTGAACATGAACGCGCCCAACTCCGTCGCCGCCTGCGCCGCGCCGTTGACCGTGTTCGGGATGTCGTGAAATTTCAGGTCAAGAAAGACCTCCATGCCCAAACGCTGCGCGAGTTTCACGATTTCCGCGCCGAACCGCGTAAACGACTCTTTGCCGATTTTCACCATGCCGACGACCGGGCGAACCTCCTCAATCAGGCGTTGCGCGTCGCCAAGCGTTGACATATTATCTAACGCCAAACAAATTTTGCTTCTCGCAAGCTCTCTTTTTTCCATAGAAAATGAACCACAGATGACACAGATATTCACAGATTATTTTTTATAAATGTGGTTCGACAGGCTCACCACGAACGGAAAATATTTTTTCTAAACACGTCGCAATCCGTTCGCCCTGAGCCTGT
>CAZCGG010000173.1:0-2958 GCA_964498135.1 uncultured Candidatus Moduliflexus sp. | reverse complement strand
ACGAACGGAAAATATTTTTTCTAAACACGTCGCAATCCGTTCGCCCTGAGCCTGTCGAAGGGAAAATTTTTACTCTGTGAACATCTGTGTCAATCTGTGGTTAGTTAATCATGTTATGCAACGTCTCAGCAATTCCCCTCTTGGGAGGGGCAAGGGGTGGGTGTGGTGACATTTCGGCGTCTTCGCGTCAGCAACCCACCCCAGCCCCTCCCAAGAGGGGAATTTGCGGTCATCGGATCGCATCTGCGGCGAAGAACGGCCCATCCACGCAGAGCCGCCGACCATCCGGCGCGGCGCAGCTTCCGCAGACGCCGACGCCGCATTTCGTGACGTAATCAATTGAATTATAAATAAATTCCGGCGGCGCGTAGGCCATTTCAATCTCGGTCGTCCGCTCAATCATGCGAGGCGGACCGCAGTTGAAAAAAGCCGCGTTCTCGCCGAATTGCCCCTGTCGCAGGCGCGATTGCAGCAAGTCCGTCACCAAGCCGCGCTGACCCGCGCTGCCGTCTTCGGTGCTGACATGCACTTCCGCGACGCTGCGGGCGTGTTCAAGATAAAAGAGGCGCTGCGCGTCCCGCGCGCCGATAAACAATTCCGCGCCCTGCGCGGTTTTCGCAATGTGATAGACCGCCGCCAGCCCGCAGCCGCCGCAGACCAACACCGGCTTGCGGCGCGGCGGCAGCGTCACCGGCGCGCCGTATGGGCCGCGCACGTACACGGTCGCTCCGGCGGGCAAATCGCACAGTTTTTCCGTGACGCAGCCGCGTCGCTGAATCGAGAGCGTCAACGGCGCGTCGTCCAGCACGGAGAAGGGCTTTTCGCCGACGCCCGGCAGCCACGCGAAGATGAATTGGCCGGGCAGAATCGCAAGATCGCGGTCAAAGACGAGCAGCGACAAATCCGGCGCAAGCCGCCGATTTTCGCGCAGTTGATACGGCGTGAAGCTCACATCGGGCGTTTTCAGCAGCGCGGGCGCGGCGTTCGTGTTTTGTTCGAAATCGCGCTCCAACGCGGCGAAATACGCCCGCAATTCGGGCGTTGACAAGCCGGTTAAGGCCGTGCCGACGCTGAAGATGGACGCGCCCGCGTCCGCATACGCCCGCGCGTCCGCCGCGCTGCTGATGCCGCCGCCGCCGATAATCGGGACGTTGACCGCCGCCGCGATCTGCTTGACGCATTTCAGGCCGAGCGGCAAAATCCCTTTGCCGGACATGCCGCCGTACACGTTCGTCAAGACCGGCTGCCCGTCCACCGTGAAATAGCCGGGGCCGACCGTGTTAATTGCGCAGATCGCGTCCGCGCCCGCGTCCGCCGCCGCCCGCGCAATGCCGCCAATATCCGGCGCGTTCGGCGTCAATTTCGGAATCACCGGCACGGCGACGGCCTGTTTGACGGCCTTGACGACCTCGTGAACGATGGCCGCGTCCTGCCCCATGCTCATGCCGTAGCCCTTCGCGTTCGGGCAGGAGAGATTCAGTTCCAAGCCGTCCGCGTAGGGCGCGAGCCGCTGCGCGACGTGGACGAATTCCTCAACCGTCCCGCCGAAAATCGAAATCAGCAGGAAACGCTCCGGCGGCAGCGCGATCTGCTCAAGCTGACGGGCGAAGCCGTCCGCACCCGGATTCGTCAGGCCGACCGCGTTCATGAAGCAGCCCGGCGCGTATTGCGTGAAAATCGGCTCACGGTGGCCTTCGCGCGGGCGCGGGCCGACGCTTTTCGTCGTCAACACGCCAAGCTGCGGAATCTCGCGGGCGACTCGCTCCAGCGTCTTCGCGTTCGTCGTAATCACGCCCGACGGGATGGTGAACCGGCCTGAAATCGTTTTGCCCAACCATTGAAATTTCATCATTTATTTTTAGTCCAGGCAGGGGTGAATATTTATAGCAAAACTCTCTTCCGTTCGCCCTGAGCCTGTCGAAGGGCGTCTTTTTCGGGAGAAACGACCCTCACGCACGCCCTTCGACAGGCTCAGGGCAAACGGGTTGTCGGAGAAACAATGACTTCTGCAAGGGATCTATTGAATTTCGCCAGCCGCTATCTTCGCGCCTGTCAGTTTGCTTAACCGTTTATCGAAGGTGAATAACGTGATTTCTTGCGCCTGACTTTCGGCCAGAATTAGGCAATCCGAAAAATCGGCGTTCGCATGACGAAACATTTCTACTGCCGCCGTAAAACAATCTGGACGCTGCAACACAAATGCGCTGTTTCCGCCGACATGCTCTAAAATGCGAAGAATGTCGGATTTCCTGATGTGATAAGCGGCTTCAAATACCCAAACGCATTCGACCTGCACGATTTGCGGCACATACACCTGTTTAGCTGCGCGAGCCAATTTTCGGGCTGTTTCGGTCCGCGCAATCTCCTCTGGGTCATCCACAAGAATCCGCACGAACACATTTGTATCAATGGCAATCATGCGCCCCTCGCTCACGAATGACGGTTTCCATCGTCTCCACGCTCACTGAACGAGTCGCGGCATATATACCGAACGCCGCTTCAATTCGGTGTTCTTTCGGCGTCGCCACCAATGCCTGATTTTTAACGACTAATTCAAGCTCATCGCCGGAATGCAAGCCTAATTCCTTGCGAATCCGGCGCGGAATCGTAATTTGTCCTTTCAGATTCAATTTTGCGGTCAACATAATTTTCCTTTTTTATCCGAGCGCAATGTTTCGACTTCGCGCAGCGTCTCGGCGGTAAAATAACATTCGCCGCAATGCGGGCAGCTTACCATTGGAATATCTTCGATAATCAGCACATCCCGCCCTTTGCCGTGCGCTTCGGTAATATGCGCGATTTTTGCCCCATCTTTTCCACAGACATCACAAATCATATTTTGCTTAACCCAATTACACATGAAGAATCAGCGATGACAATCATGCTAAACCCCTGCCAATCGGGCTAAATCGTCTGCCAAATCGTCTGACGAATAGGGCTGCGAAATGCCGAGCCGCC
>CAZCGG010000172.1:1908-10334 GCA_964498135.1 uncultured Candidatus Moduliflexus sp. | reverse complement strand
CGGTCATCCCAATTCGCCGTCAAGTGTCCGTCTCGATGGGTCAACACGAGGATTTGCACTAATTCCCCGATAGTGACCGCGTCCAGATTGGTTTCTAATGAGGCGTCCACGCGCTCTTCTTCGCCTTCATCCTCATCCTCTTTTTCTTTCGGAATAATCGCCGTTTTTCCGGCGATAGTGATGACTTTGCTTGCGCAGAGCCGGGAAACGTGTTCCAGCGTTTTCAGCCGGTCATAGGGCGATTTTTTCAGCAAGTCGCGCAGCACGGTCGGCTTGGCAAGCAGTTGGAGAATCGCGCGCGTCGCCTCGTCATATTGGGGATCGTCCGCCGAGCCTTTGAACATCAGGCGATCTTCAAGATGCGGCCCTCGGCTCAACAAATAATGATAGCGGTCAACATGGCTTGAAAGGCTGATGAAGAGGCTGTCGGACGGAAGATAGATGTTCTGATCCACTAAGGCCATGCTCGGCGTATATTGAAACGTTCCCAATGATTTCAGGACTAAGGAATATAAGGCATTTTCGCCGCGAAGCTTGCCTTCTTCCGCCGCAATCACCATGCCGCGCTTGAGGAAGATCTGACCGCGCTGCCCTTCGCCCGTCACCGTCACGCGCCCGCTCTTGCCAATAAGCGACAACGCTTTGACAATCTCTGCCAATCCAATTTTTGCTAAATCACCTTTCAACGCCCTGTCCTCCCTTCATTAAGCCCGCGCTCCCCCGTTTCAAGGACAATTTTCGAATTTATCCCTTATATGGATACCTGTAAAAACAGGTCAAGGAAAAAGCCAACTTGTTTGAAAATGTTTCACGCGCTGGCATGGTTCCCCAAAACCGGCTGAATAAGCTGCTGAATCTCTTCAATGCGAAAATCGGCGGCAAACTGAGACACTTTTCTAGCAAATGCCGCGCATTCGGGGAAATCGGCGGCAAGCGCGGTCGCGAACTCTTGCGCCCCATCCACATCCCCCATCATCGCGTATTCATAGAGCGCCTCAAGCTCATGCTGCGGCGGAAAAACCATCTCTTCCAGCGGCGCAGGCGGCGGCGATTCTGGCCTGTCTTCCGGCGCAAGAACGTGGGGAGCGCCGTAATCATGCACTGGCAGCGTGACGGCGAACGTAAAGACGCTGCCGCGCTGGATTTCGCTCGTCACAGAAAGCGTGCCACCCATGAGCCGCGCTAAGCGCAAGCTTAACGACAGGCCGATACCCGCGCCGTTGCTGTATAAACGCTGATTATCCACAATATGAAACGCCTCGAAAATTTTTTCGACATGCGCTGGGGCAATGCCGACGCCGGTGTCATGAATTTCAAAGCTGATTGCGGCGGATTGGGCGGCGGGCTAGCACGTCACGATGCATTTCACGCCGCCGTGATTCGTAAATTTAATGGCGTTGCTCAGCAGATTGCGCAAAATCTGGCGCAGCCGCCGCTCATCGCCGAACACGAGAGCGGGAAGAGCCGGATCCGCCTGATAATCAAACGTCAAGCGTTTTTCTTTAGCGTAAAAGCGATGAATCTCAATCAATTCTTTCAGCATGTTCGGCAGATGAAATTCGGTCGGCTCTAACATGATTTTCTGCGCTTCAATTTTGATCAAATCTAAAATGTCGTTAATCATCAGTAGCAGATGATTGCCGTTCTGCTGAATCACCTGCGCCGCGTTCAGATGTTGCGCTGACAATTGCGGCGAGCGCAGCATCAGTTGCGCATAGCCTAAAATCGCGTTGAGCGGCGTGCGGAGTTCATGGCTCATGTTGGCGAAAAACGCGCTTTTGGCGCGGTTCGCTTCTTCGGCGGCGTCTTTCGCAATCTGAAGCTCTCCGGCGATGCGCTGCACTTCCTGCGTAATCAGTTCGCGATCCCTGATTTCCTGCTGCAAGTGTTCGTTCGCCTCGCGCAATTCCTGCGTGCGCGCCGACACCAATTCTTCAAGATGATTCCGGTGTGTGCGCAGCTCGTCCTGCGAATGCTCCAACACGCGCAGCATCTCGTTGATTGTGCCGCCTAAATGCGTCAATTCATCGTTGCCGACGGCGTCCACACGCCGCGACAAGTCCGTGCCGCCGCGAATCTGCCGCAAGCCATACTCAAGCGAGGCCAAGCGCGACAACACGACTCGCTCCAATAACACGAGCATGATGACGCCGAACACGAGGCCGACCACGACAATCGAGCCTAAAAAATAACGCAGGCTGACGCGGCCTTGCTGATAAATGACGCGCGGACGCTCGACTCGCGCCACCACGCACGGCGTGCCGTATAGATCATTGACGAGCGCGTACCCGACGATCTTCTGGGCGTCAACCGGCGTCGTCAGCATCGGCGCGTCCGGCGACAGCCGCGCCAGCGCATCCCGCGCCTCCGCCGGCATCGCTGCGGAAGCCACCGGAAACATCGTCATTTCAAGCTGCGTGGTTTGCGCTAAGAGCGCGATTTCAGAAGCGTTAAGGTACCGTCCCATGATGAAAATTCCGTGAACCGGCCCTTCCCGCAACGACGTGACAATTGGATGCGCGGCCACCAGCATTGGATGTTCCGGCAATTGAAGAATGCCGGACAGCGCACGAGACGGCTCAGTCAACGCTAGCAAGGGCGATCCCGCGTGAAGATGCGTCGAGATTCCCTCTGGCACGGCGATTTGCTGGCCGCTTTCTAAATCTACGGCTTTCGCAAAGACCACGTGATCGGGAAGGCGCACGTATAAAACCAGATTGACTCTGAGATTCAAAAATGTCGTGTTGGCAAGGTTACTTTCGATAAAATTCGCATTTTGATCCTGAATAAATTGATATGCATCATCCCACGCCGCATAATCTTTCACGACGCTGGCGAGATTGCTCATATCGTTTGAAAGCGCGGCGAGAACGCGGTCAAGATGCTGCCGCAAGTTGTCGGCTTCCAGCGCGGCAAAGCTGCTCATGACGATCAGATGCGTGACCGCGTACAGCAGCGCGATCAAGGCCACCCCCGTCACGGCGATAATTCCCAACGTTTTTCTGCGAAGCGTCATCAGTGTCTCGATATTCTCCGCCAAGGATGTGCGTTTACAGTTGTTGCGCCTGCGCGTCTTGGCGCGAAAATGCAAAAAGGTGTTATGGGGCAAGCAAAAAACATTCTCCGCGAGATTTTCTTTTCTGTCAACTGATTTTCTGCGTCTTCTGCGCGAAAACGCCGCAGAAAAAAAGTTGACTTTTTTCGCCGCCGCAACACACGGAGAGCAAACGGGTTGCATCATCAACATATTGCTGAACTTGCGCAACATAGGGCGCGTTTCGACACGCTCAGAACGAACGGTTGAGCATCCTCTCCGTTCATGGTGGGCTTGTCGAACCACGTCGGGAGAAATTGTCATGGCACTGATTGAGCCTCGCCTCTCGTTCAGAGAAGATGCATACTGCGGCCTCTATTGCGGCGCGTGCGAACTGCTCGTCGCTACACGGGAAGGAACATTGGACGCATTGGCGGAACAGCGCGGCATGCCGCCGGAAGCGTTGACGTGCTATGGCTGCAAAACGGCGCGTTCCTCGGTTTATTGTCAGACCTGCGCGATCAAGCAATGCGCGCGGGCGCGGCAGGTGGAATTCTGCGTCGAGTGCGCCGACTATCCGTGCGAACGCTTGCGGGCGTTTCAAGGCGACGGCAAGCCGCATAAAGCCGTGTTGCAGAAAAATTTGGCTGCCATCAACGCGCAGGGCGTTGACGCATGGCTTGCCGCGCAACAGCGTCGCTGGACCTGCCCGGCTTGCGGCGTCAGGTTTGCGTATTATGCGCGCTCGTGCCGAAACGGCCACGCGCCGGTGTATAACTGCGAAGACGAGGCGCGCGATGAACAGGCGCGCGGCTCGCGCTGAAAGGAACAATCATGAACGCATTTTTCGATGCGATTGAACGCATGTATCAACTGTTTGCGACCTGCCCGACCCCGAATAAACGGGAACATGCGGAGGGCTGGACGGTGAAGCAGATTTTGGGGCATTTGATTGATTCGGCAAGCAATAATCATCAGCGCCTGCTGCGCTATCAGCCGGGCGGGAATTTCGCGTTTCCGGGCTATGACCAGAACGCCTGCGTCAATCGGGCGCATTACGATTCGATGGATTTTCAAGGGCTGCTGACGCTCTGGTATCAACATAATCGGCTGCTGCTCCATATCATCAAGAACATCCCGCAGGATGATTTGACCTCTTCCACCTTGCAAATCGGCGACCGCCCGGCCATCCGGCTGCAAGAAATGATTCAGGATTATTTTGCCCATCTCGAAAAACACGCGCAGCAGGTTCGGCGCATTTTGGCGGCGTGAGGCTCGCGCAAAGACGATATGGCGACATTATACGTCGTCGGCATCGGGCCGGGCGGGGCGGCGCATCTCACGCTGAGCGCGATTGACGCGCTGCGCCGCGCGCAGGTGATTGTCGGCTATGCCTATTATCTCGACCTCATCCGCGAGTTTCTCGACGGGAAAACCGTCATCAGCACGGGCATGACGCAGGAAATCGAACGCTGCCAACGCGCCATCGAATGTGTCAAGCGCGGGCAGGATACCTGTATCGTCAGCACCGGCGATCCCGGCTTGTACGGCATGGCGGGGCCAATCTTGGAGCTTGCCGACGCGATTGACGTGCAAATCATCCCCGGCGTGAGCGCGGCGTTTGCGGCGGCGGCGGAAGTCGGCGCGCCGCTCATGCACGATATGTGTACCATCAGCTTGAGCGATCTGCTGACGCCCTGGCGCGTCATCGCCGCCCGGCTCGAGCACGCGGCGCAGGCCGATTTTGTCATCGCGCTCTATAATCCCAAAAGCCGCGGACGCCCCGCGCATCTCAGCGAAGCCGTCGCCATTCTGTTGCGGCATAAATCCCCGCGCACGCCGGTCGCGCTCGTGAAAAATGCTGGCCGCGCCGGAAATGCCCAGCAAATCACGACATTAGACGCGATTGATTTGGCGTGGATTGACATGAAAACCGTCGTGATTATCGGCAACGCCGCCACTTATGTCAAAAATGGCCGGATGATTACGCCGCGCGGCTACGATTTCTGAAATATTCAAGACTGACGCATCGAAAAAATATATTCCCCTCTTGAGAGGGGCAAGGGGTGGGTTGACGGTGGCCGTGTTTGCGAGGCGTTTCACCCACCCCTGCCCCTCCCAAGAGGGGAATGTGCGTGAGCCATGACGAAAAATTTTCTCGTGCATCTTGACATTTCGGCGCAGGAATTGGCGCAGCGCGGCGACGCTTATCCCGATGGGCATTTGCGCCCGTGGATTGCGCGGCAATGCGGCCTTGCGGAAAGCGACGTGCGGGAATACGCGATTCTGCGCCGCAGCCTCGATGCTCGGCGCAAGCCGGATATTCGGCTGCTGTACGCGCTGCGCGTGACCGTCGCGGACGCCGCGCCTGAGCCGCAGAACGCCGTCGCCGCGCTCGCGCCGGATGAAACGCATTGGCTGTATCAGCTTGCCAAACGCCCGGACGCGCCGCAAAATCCCTTGATTATCGGCGCGGGTCCGGCGGGCATGATGGCGGCGTACCTGCTCGCGCTGCACGGCTGCCAGCCGATTATTCTTGATCGCGGCGGCGATGTTGACCGTCGCGCCGCCGATGTCGCCGCGTTCCGGCAAACCCGGCAGTTGAACCCGGACAGCAATTATCTGTTCGGCGAAGGCGGCGCCGGGACGTTTTCCGACGGCAAATTGTTCACGCGCGTCAAGGACGACCGGATGCGCTTTCTGCTTGAGGCGTATGTCGCCGCCCGCGCGCCGCGCCGGATTCTGTACGACCACCATCCGCACATCGGCTCGGATATTCTGCCGTTCATGGTGAAGCGGCTGCGCCAGCAGATTGAAGCGTGGGGCGGAATGTTTCGCTGGGGCGCGGAAATCAGCGATATTTTCATGCGCGGCGCGCGCGTCGGCGGCGTGGTGTTGCGCGACGGCGAACGCCTTGACGCGCCGGTCACGCTGATCGGCTGCGGCCATAGCGCGCGCGGCTTCATCCGACAAATCGCGCGGCGCGGCGCGGCGCATCGCCTGAAAGATTTTCAGATCGGCTGCCGCATCGAGCATCCGCAAGAGGTGATTGATCGGGCGCAATACGGCTGGATTCCGCCGCGAACGGTGGTGGGCGCGGCGGAATATACGCTGACGAGCCGCCTGCCCGCCGCGCTGAATTTGCCGAATGTCACGACATTTTGCATGTGTCCCGGCGGCGAAATTATCGCCGCGACGAGCGACGCCGGACAGCTTTGCACGAACGGCATGAGCCGGTTTCGGCGCGACAGCCCGTTTGCGAATGCCGGGTTGATTGTGAATCAGCAGGCGGCGGCTTTTGCGTCGGTTGAGGCGGCGTTCGCGTTCGTGGAAGAGCTTGAACGGCGGGCGTTTGCGGCGGGCGCGAACGGTGCGGAAGCGTATTGCTGCCCGGCGCAGAGCGCGCGCGCGTTCGCGCGCGGCGAAATGGGCTTGACGGCGACCGCCGCGAGCTATCATTTCGGCCTGACGCCCGCCCGGCTCGACCTGCTGCTGCCGCAGCGAACGGCGGCGGCGCTGCGGCAGGCGCTGCCGTATTTTGAAAACGTGCTTCCCGGCTTTCTGCGTTCAGGGACGCTGATCGGCGTGGAAACGCGGGTGTCCAGCCCCGTCCGTTTCGAGCGGAATCCCGACACGCTGGAAAGCTCGCTACCGGGCTTATATTTGGTGGGCGAAGGCGCGGGGCAGGCGGGCGGGATTACGTCGGCCGCGTTAGACGGTTTGCGCGCCGCCGAGACGATCTTGACCGGCAAACCCGCCATGCGCAGGCAAATGCGGCATAACGCACCCCTTGAGGGTGTCTGACAGCGTTTGGCTCAATCTTCCCCGCGTTTCTTAGGGAAAATTTTTTCATAAATGTCGAGCAGTTTGATCATTAATTCAGGGTCGCCGCCTTTGTCCGGGTGATATTGGTGCGCCAATTCGCGGAAACGCTTTTTGATTTCGTCGGGCGTGGCGTAAGGCGGCAAGCCCAAAAAGATGAGGAATTCGGGATCGTGAATCGTGACGGTAAACGCCGTGATTGAGTAGCCTTCTTCCTGCGCATGCTGCAAAAACACGGCGGTCATGAATTCCTGAAAAACGCGGCGGCAAGCGTCGTGATCAAAATCGCGCAGCGTGTTGAACGGGTATTTAATGGCTCGCCCTTTGCCCGGCGAGGGCTTTGCGGAAAAATAGTTATCCCAAATGAGCGGCGTCTGCGGGTGACGGCTGAGATAGCGATAACGCATGCGGCATTCGACATGCTTCAAACGGCGGAGTCGCTTTTTTAATTCAACATCATCCATGCCTGAGAAAATTTCCGAAAGGATTTTACCGCGACGGCGTGTAGCCGTAGCATCTTGCGCAAAACGGCGGAATCTGCCGCGTGAGCCAGAGCGTCCGAAATTGCTGGAATCGCGCTGAATTGAGCGTGTTCAGCAAGCCGTCTTCAAAGACATTGCCGAAATGCAGTTCTTTCGGGAACGGCTTGGCGCAGCATGGCACTAAATAGCCATCCCATGTAATATACACATGCCACCACGGAAAGCGGCAGATTTCGAATGGCCGGTTTTCCGAAAAATTCGGCGGCGAGCAGGTCATTTCTGGATAGCGTTCGGCGGTTTCGCGCAGGCGGCGCAGCTCGCGCAAAAATTTTTCGGAGGTAAATAGGCGATAATAGGAGAGGTCTTTACCCGTCACCGCCGCCAAATTCAACGGCGTGTAATTGACGTATTGAACGCCTTCGCGGTGGGCAAATTCAAGCAGATCGGCCATTTGCGCATAATTTTCTTCCAGCACGACCATGTTGAACATGATTTTCGTTTCAGTCGGCGCGGCGATCTGCACGATTTGCCGCACGTTGTACTGAAATGCCGCAAAATCGCCGTGAACGCGCACGCGATTATACACCTCGCCCACGCCATCTATGGAGATTTGGATCGTGTCAATCGCCCGTTCGCGGACTAATTGCGCGACGATTTCAGGGCTGTTTTCAAGATGCGCGTTCGTTGAAACGAAAATGCGAATGCCTCGATTTTTCGCGCGCACATATTCCACCGCCCGCAGCAAATCTTGATAAAGAAACGTCTCGCCTAAGCCCGTCAATCCGACTGAATCCAAGTACGGCGCCGCCTCATCCATGACCGCCTTGAAACGCTCGAAATCCATGAACCCTTTTTCCATCTGCTTGCCAAAGGCGTATTCGCGCGGGCAGGTGACGCATTTCAGTTGGCAATGGTTCGTCACTTCGAACATGATTGTCGGCGGATACGCTACGTTCGCGCTTCGGGAAAGATGGAGCGCAAGCAGGCGGCCTTTGTTGGCGAGGTAGCGCAGTAAATCCGCCCCTCTCGGCAGATTTTGAATCCTGTGCAAGACGTTTTTCACGCTTCTGCGTGTCATGACGTTTCCG
>CAZCGG010000172.1:0-1808 GCA_964498135.1 uncultured Candidatus Moduliflexus sp. | reverse complement strand
CGGCCTAAAATCCTTGACAATTTGTTCAATGCGAAAAAATGACATCTGCATCGAGAGACTGTCAAGGAAAATTTCGCGCATTCATCGTGTTGTCGTCTGATGATAAATAAAATTTGCGGATTTTTCGCGCCAAGGCGCAAAGACGCCAAGGCTATTTTTAGGCATTCTTGGCGCCTTGGCGCGATATTAATGCAAACTCTTTTTGAAAGACCGCTTGGGCGCGTTTTGCTGACCTCTGTTTTGCGGAACGCGCATGCGAGCGGGAGGGCGTTCGTATGTTGGATTTGAAATTGATAAAAGAACAGCCGGAATTCGTCCGCAACGCGCTGCTCAAGCGGATGGATGCGGTTGATTTGACGCCGCTGCTGGAGTGGGATGCGCAGCGCAGAAGCGTGATTCAGGAAACGGAGACGCTGAAAGCCCGCCGCAATCAGGTGTCGGCGCAGATTCCCGCGCTGAAAAAAGAGGGAAAACCGGTAGATGAATTGACGCATGAAATGCACGCGGTTTCCGCCAAAATCAAGGAACTTGACGCGCAGGTGAGCGAGTTTGACGCGAAGATAAAAGATATGCTGGATGGCATGCCGAATATCCCGGATGATGACGTGGTGGCGGGCGGCAAAGAGCAGAATCAAGTCATTCGCGTATGGGGGCAGAAGCCCGAATTTGCGTTTACGCCGAAGGATCACGTGGAATTGGTCACGTCGCTCGGCTTGGTGGATTATGAGCGCGGCGTGAAGTTGGGCGGGCGCGGCTTCTGGCTCTACAAGGGCGACGGCGCGAAATTGGAATGGGGCTTGCTCAATTATTTCATCGAAGAGCATCTGAAAGACGGCTACGAATTTATTTTGCCGCCGCATCTTTTGCTCTATCAATGCGGCTACACGGCCGGCCAATTTCCGAAATTTGAGGAAGACGTGTTTCACATCGAAGCCGATGAGCCGGGCAGAAAATTTTCGGAATTCCTGCTGCCGACGGCGGAAACCGCGCTGATTAACTTGCATCGGGATGAAATTTTGAAAGAAGAAGAATTGCCGAAAAAATATTTCGCGTTTACGCCGTGCTATCGCAAGGAAGCCGGAAGTTACCGGACGCAGGAGCGCGGCATGATTCGCGGGCATCAATTTCATAAAGTCGAAATGTTTCAATTCACCTTGCCGGAGCAGTCGGGCGCGGCGTTCGAAGAATTGGTCGGCAAGGCGGAGCGGCTCGTGCAAGGGCTTGGCCTGCATTATCGCGTGTCGAAATTGGCGGCGCAGGATTGCAGCGCGTCTATGGCAAAAACCTACGACATCGAAATCTGGATTCCAAGCATGAATGAGTATAAAGAAGTCAGTTCGGCCTCGAACGGGAAAGATTATCAGCCCCGGCGCGGCAATATCCGGTTCAAGCGGAAAGATGGCAAAAAGCCGGAATTTATTCACGCCCTGAATGCGTCGGGCTTGGCGACCAGCCGCTTGCTTCCGGCGATTGTCGAGCAATTTCAGCAAAGCGACGGCAGCGTGATCGTGCCGGACGCGCTGCGGAAATGGGTAGGGAAAGACGTGCTGCCGCCGCGTTAATGCGGGAAAAAACAAATTTTTGAAAATTTTCCTTGCAAAATTTTCGGCCTCTATTACGTTGGCGTCAATGGAGCAGGGAGGAGTGGCCGAGTGGTTGAAGGCGGCGGTCTTGAAAACCGTTTTCGTGAAAGCGAACGTGGGTTCGAATCCTACCTCCTCCGTAAATACAACGATTTGGTAAATAAGTTGGCTTTCGGAGAGGTGACCGAGAGGCCGAAGGTGACGGATTGCTAATCCGTTGTACGT
>CAZCGG010000171.1:0-10353 GCA_964498135.1 uncultured Candidatus Moduliflexus sp. | reverse complement strand
GTCAGCGGCCCGATTTTAATCCAGCGCGTCGCGCCCATGATCGTCTGCCCGATGCCCGGAATCAGCACCGCCACCAAGCCCGCCAGCACGAGCAGATAAAACGGATACGCTATCGCGCTGAGGATATGATAATCCACGCTGATCACCATCGCCACGATGAACGCGCCGAGCGCGAACCAGCCGACTTGCTTCACCATCAGTTCTTCCGCTTCGGGCGCGCTGGCGGAAAGACTGCGAATCGTTGCGACGCTGATGACCGCAATGCAACCGACGGCGATAATGACCGACCACTCTAATTTGTCGTAAAACGGACGTGCCATTTCTCTGCGTTCCTACATTTCGCCTTCGTCAACATCCGAAGGCGTTCCCGGTTTTTGTTCAACCACCACATCTTGCGGCGTGTAGAGCCGCTCAAAAATATATTTCGCCATCGGCGCGGCGGCTTTTGCGCCGCCCATGCCATGCTCCACGAGAATCGCCATCGCAATTTCGGGCTTTTCGATGGGCGCGAAACAGATGAACCAGCCGTGATCCCGGAATTTTTCCGGCAGATTTTCCTGATTCCCTTTTTGAAGTTTCACGACCTGCGCCGTGCCGGTTTTTCCGGCAAATTCAAACGTTTTCAGCTTCGACCCGCGCGCCGTGCCTTTTTCGCCGTTCACGACCATCCGCATGCCTTCCCGTACGACTTTCAGGTATTTCGGATCAATCGGAATCTGGCGCATGACCGTCGGCTCGAATTCTTGAATCACTCGACCATTCGGCTCGCTGATTTTTTTCACTAACATCGGTTTATACAACGTGCCGCCGTTCGCAATCGCGGCGGTCATCATCGCTAATTGAATCGGCGTCACCGACACGAACCCTTGCCCAATCGCCGCATCCATCGTCTCGGACGGATACCACCGGTCGCCAATCGTCTCTTTTTTCCATTCCTGCGTCGGAATCAGGCCGGGTTCTTCGTTGGGCAATTCGATGCCGGTTTTCTGCCCGAAGCCGTAGCTTTTGGCGTACCGCGCCAATTCATCAATGCCGAGGTCTAAGCCGCCCCGGTAAAAAAAGACGTTGCACGATTGCTCAAGCGCCTGTTTGACGTTCACGTAGCCGTGTCCGCCGTGTTTCCAGCAGCGTTTAATCGTATTGGCCAGGCTGACGGAACCGCCGCAATACGCTGCGGAGCCGCTGCTGATTTTTCTGTTTTGCAACAGCGCGCCCGCCATCATCGCTTTAAAGGTTGAACCCGGCGCGTAGGTGCTTTGAACCGTCTTATTTTGCAGAGGTTTGCCGGGATTTTTCACCAACAGCGTCCAATCTTTGCTTGAAATTCCGCCCGCGAACAAATTCGGATTGTAGCCGGGATGGCTGACCATCGCCAAAATATGCCCGTTGCGCGGGTCAACCGCCACAATCGCGCCCGATTTATCGCCCATCGCTTCTTCCGCAATCAGTTGAATATGCAGATTGACGGTCAACATGACATTGTTGCCGGAAAACGGATTTTTCTGGCTGAGCGTCTGCAATTCGCGCCCGTAGGCGTTCACTTCAATCTGCTTGCCGCCCGGCTTGCCGCTCAAGAAGAGGTTGAACGTGCGTTCGATGCCGCTTTTGCCGATAAGATCGCCCTGAATGGTGTCGGGATACGTTTCCGTCTCTTCCAACTCTTTTTCGTTGATTTCGCCGATATAGCCGACGACGTGGCACACGCCGGAATCATAAATGCTGTAGCGCAACGGCTCGACTTCCACCATCACGCCGGGCAATTCGATTTTGTGTTCTTCAAGGTAGGCGACCGTTTTTAAATTGACATCGCGGACAATCAGCGTCGGCTCGAATTTCGGGCGGGTAGATTTTTTTACCTTGTCAAGAATTTCTTCTTTCGAAACCGGCAGCAATTTGCCTAACCGGGTCGCCGTCGCCTCCAAATCCTGCACGTCCTCACGAATCAGGAACACGTTGAAACTGGGGCGATTCCGCACGAGGGCGAATCCGTCGGCGTCGCTGATGATGCCGCGCGGCGCTTTCACGCGCAGCAGCCGAATGCGGTTTTCTTCCGATTTTTTCCAATATTCGCCGCCTTGAATAATCTGCAAATACCAGAGTCGGCCTGCCAACACGGCAAACATGAGACACACGACCGCAACGTAAATATGTAAGCGGAAGCGCGTGACGGCGGAACTGCGTTCGTGAAAATGTTGATACATACTCGCGTGTACCCAATGAACATCTGCTCAATCAAGGCGGTTTCGGCAACAAGGAGAACAATGCGACGCGCGCATTTTTGTCAAGCCTTTTTCAAAGCAATCGCGCGAAATCATGCGGCGGCGCAATTCCCTTGCGGACGGCGTTTTTTTATTGACAAGCCGCCCGGCGTTTTCACAGCGTGGCGATATGGACACGATTACCTATCGCGCCGTCATTGACGGCTCGCAAATTGCCTATCTCCAGAGCGTGATTGAAAGTTACGATGGCATCGCGGCGGTCAGAACGATGGACGGCCCCGCCGGAATCATCGAACTCTGGATTCCGCCCCAATTCGAGGGATTAGTCAACGCCATCATGCGCGACATCGCGCCGGACGTGCGTTTGCAAACGTATTATAAAGCCGCGTATCGCCTCAGCGATTGACCGCTATGCGGCGAAAATGGCGTTGACCCGCTCAACGACCTTAATCGGGCTGAACGGTTTGGACATATACTCGTTCGCGTTCACTTTTTTCTTTTCATCTTCCGGCAATTCAACGCCGCGCGCGGTCAAAATAATGACGTAAATCTGCTGAATGTCCGGGTCTTGCTTAATTTCCCGGCAGACTTCATAGCCGTTCTTTTTCGGCATCATCACGTCTAAAAAAATCAAATCGGGCTTTTCCTGCTTGGCGAGTTTCAGCCCTTCTTCCCCGTTTGACGCCGTGAGCACGTCATAGCCGTTTTTCTTCAAAATAAATGTCAACGGACGGACAATCGAGGGTTCGTCATCCACTACCAGAATTCGTCGCATCGTCACCTTCTTTAGCTGATTTGACGAAGGCTGCGCGCCTTCCTCAATGTTTGCGTTTAATGAACCTTCAGCACAACCACCGTAATATCATCCGCGCCGAGCGCATTCCCGCTATATTCCTCCAGCGCCGTGTAAATGCCGTGCAGCAATTGATGAGCGTTGCAATCTCCGTGCTGCTCGATGACCCGACAGAGCCGCTCTAACTTGAACATGTCGCCGGATTCATTCACCGCTTCCACCACGCCGTCCGTATAAAAAATCACGAAATCACCGGGCGCGAGCGAAATAGTTTTTTCCTCAAATTCCACCGATTCCAGCATGCCGATCAGCATGCCGTCCGTGTCCAGAAACGAACAGACGCCCTGATGCAGCACAATCGGATGATTATGTCCGCCGTTGGAATAGCGCAGCGCCCGCGTATTCCCGTCATATTCGGCGTAAAACATGGTGATGAACAACTCGGCATTCGTCAGGTCGCCATATAATACGAAATTCGTATTTTTCAGAATTTCCGACGGCGACTGCCGCGTCAGCACTTCGGAGCGGAGCGTGCTGCGCGCCGCCGCCATCATGAGCGCGGCGCCGACATTATGCCCGGAAACGTCCGCAATCACGAGGCCGAGCGTATTTTCCGGGCTGATGAAGAAATCGTAATAATCGCCGCCGACCTGCGTGGCGGGCAAACAGCGCCCGGCCAATTCCATGCCCGGCATTGACGGCGGATCGCCCGGCAGCAAGCCTTTTTGAATCTGCTGCGCGATTTCCATTTCCCGCTTGACGCGCTCCGCGTCTTTGACTTCTTCGATCAACTCGATATTATACAACGACATCGCGGCTTGCGACGCAATCGCCGTCAGCAGGCGCAAATCGCCGGACGTGAACATGTCCGCGTTCTGCTTATCGGTCATGTTGATGACGCCCATGACGCGCTGTTCGGTCTGCTTGGGCTTGCACATCATCGGAATCGAGAGAAACGATTTCCCTTTATACCGCGCCGAAGTCAACGACGCCTCCGCCTCCGGTTTTTCGATATACGGAATATCTGGGAAAAGCGTGTTCGCCGCGTTTTCAATCAGCAGATGCTTTCCCGAACTGAACACTTCGCCGCTGACGCCTTCGCCCGGCAAGACGGAAATCTTGTTCAGTTCATCGTCGTCCAAATCAAGGCCATAGGCCGCCGCCAAATGCAAGCGTCCGGTTTTTTCGTTGAACAGCATGACCGACGCTTTGCCCGCGCCAATCACCGCGACCGCTTTTTCAATGATGATATTGCAGACCCGTTTCGGATCAAACACCGCGCCAATCGTATCCGCAATGTCATAAATCAAATTGACTTCGTTATATTTTTCAACCAATTCCTCAGTCAAATTTTGCAGTTCATATTCGGAATACGTTTTGTCGCTGATCCATTCGGCGATGATGCGCAACACGCTCTGACAATATTCATGCTGCGGGAGTTCCGCCGGAAGGCGGCTCACGCCGACGACATAGCCGTCAAGCTCGCCTTGCACCATCAACGGCGCCGCCGCGACGCCCGGCGTCTCCGCCGACGCGCCTTCCAGCGTGACGCTCTGCAAATTATGATCAATCACAAAATGCCGCCCCGCGCCGCCTTGCCCCTCGATTTCAGATGACGCGACGACCTCTCCGGCAAGATTCACGAGATAAAATGACGCCGGAAAACAGGGCGCAAACCGTTCCAAAAATGCTTGAATCTGCGCTTCCCCAAGAATTTCTATGCAGCGTGTCATGATTCCATTCGAACTATTCATACGCAATTAAGCCAATATAAAGACTTCGGGAGTCTCTGATTGCAACGCAACTCTCGTATCTTGGCATACTGTATTATGAATCCTCTTGTCATGTCAAGCCTTTATTTTGAGAACGCCGGGAAATCTTCGCGCGCCGTCTCTGCCGCCGACAATTTCCCGGCCTCCCTTCTCCGCAAGCCCTCTTTTTTCTTGACTTTTTCCCGCCGATTTTCCTGATACTTTCCGTGAAAATTTCACGCGCGTCTCGCAAATTTCCTCGTTCGCGCCTCTGCAAGAGCGATTAAAACATTGAATTTCTCTCTGTGATATTTTTTGCTATACTATAAAGAAAGAATTCTTCGTAAATGAGCCATTTACGAGACGGAAAATATCTTTTTTGTGCGCGTAAAAACGCCGTTATTGAAAATGGGGCGTTTTTACCTCCGACCTGAGAAAACTCTCATGATTCAACTGACTCGTTTGCAAACATTGATGCATGCGTTTCATGACGTGGCCGTTCTCGTGATTGGCGATGTCATGATTGACGAATATATTTGGGGCAAAGTCACACGGATTTCGCCGGAAGCCCCGGTGCCGGTCATTGACGTAGTGTCCCAATCGCAGCGGCTCGGCGGCGCGGCGAACGTAATCCACAACGTCCATTCATTAGGCGGCAAGCCGCATTTGTGCAGTGTGATCGGCAATGATGCGAACGGCGAAACGCTCAAGCGCGCCTTAGAAGAAATCGGCGTGTCCTCCGCCAGCCTGCTGACCGATCCATCGCGCCCCACGACGATTAAAACGCGCATTATCGCGCATCATCAGCAAGTCGCCCGGCTGGATCGGGAAGTCCGCGACGAGATTCGGGATGATTTGACCGACCGGATCATCGAATCGGTTAACGCGCTGCTGCCGACGATTAACGGCATCATCATCGAAGATTACGGCAAAGGCTTGATTACCGGCGATCTCGTGCAGGAAGTCGTGCGGCTCGCCCGGCAGCAAAAGAAAGTGGTGTCCGTTGACCCGAAAACGCAGCATTTCGACCGCTACGCGGGCGTATCGGTCATTACGCCGAACCATCACGAAGCGGGCGCCGCCGTGCGCATGACGATTCATAATCATGCCAGCCTGCTTGAAGCCGGAGCGCGGCTGCTGGAGCAGTTAGAATGCGAATACGCGCTGATTACCAGAGGCGAAGAGGGAATGTCGCTGTTTGAGCGCGACCGGCAGATTGTGACGCATGTTCCGGCGGTGGCGCAAGAAGTCTATGACGTGACCGGCGCGGGCGACACGGTGATTGCGGCCTTGACGCTCGGCCTTGCGGCGGGCGGCGCGCCGGTGGATGCCGTGCTGCTTTCGAACGCGGCGGCGGGCGTGGTTGTCGGCAAAGTCGGCACGGCGACCGTCAATCCAGAGGAATTGAATAATCAATTGATCACCATGACCGGCCGAAAGCTCGACATTCAACAGGAGTCGTTCGCATGAAGATCGTCGGCATTATTCCAGCGCGATACGATTCCGTGCGCTTTCCCGGCAAGCCGTTGGTGGACGTAGCCGGAAAGCCCCTGATTCAGCGCGTGTATGAGCAGGCGTCGCAGGTCGCGCTTTTTTCCGAAGTCATCGTGGCGACGGACGATGCGCGCATTGAGGCGGCGGTGCGGCAATTCGGCGGGCAGGCGCGGATGACTTCGCGGGCGCATCAAACCGGCACGGATCGGCTCGCGGAAGTCGCGCGGACGCTCGACGCCGACATCGTGGTCAACGTGCAGGGCGACGAGCCGTTGATTCAGCCGGACATGATTGAGCAGGCGATTCGCCCGCTTCTCAATGATTCGGACGTTTCTATCGGCACGTTGAAGCATAAAATCATGACGCCGGACGAGCTGTTCAATCCCAACGTCGTCAAGGTCGTGACGACGCCGCAGGGACGGGCGATCTACTTTTCGCGCTCGCCGATTCCGTTTATCAAAGGGAAAGATATGCGGCGCGACGGCTTCGCGGCGTTCGATTTTTACCGGCACGTCGGCCTGTACGCGTACCGGCGCGACTTTCTGCTGAATTTCACGACGCTGCCGCAGACGCCGCTTGAGCTTGCCGAAGGCTTGGAGCAACTGCGGGCGTTGGAACACGGCTGCGCGATTCACGTCGTCGAAACGCGGCACGAATCGCTCGGCGTGGATACGCCTGAAGATTTACAAAACGTGTTAACGCGATTGCGGAGTTCATAACATCCAACATGTTCGCCACAAAGACACAGGGAACGCCGATTTTTCCGCGTTTTCTGTGTCTTTGTGGTTTATAACCACGTGCAACCCAAATATATTTTCGTGACCGGCGGCGTCGTCTCTTCGTTAGGGAAAGGGATCGCCGCCTCTTCCATCGGCGCGTTATTAGAAAGCCGGGGCTTCAAAGTGACGCTGCAAAAGTTCGATCCCTATCTCAACGTTGATCCCGGCACGATGAATCCGTACCAGCACGGCGAAGTCTATGTCACGGACGACGGCGCGGAAACTGACCTCGATCTCGGCCATTACGAACGCTTCACCAGCGCCACGACCTCGCGCTATCATAACGTGACGACCGGCCAGATTTATCATTCGGTCATCACGAAAGAGCGGCGCGGCGACTATTTAGGCGAGACTGTGCAGGTCATTCCGCACATCACGGACGAAATCAAGGCGGCCATCACGCGCATTGCGGAAGGGAACGATGTGGTGATTACCGAGATCGGCGGCACGGTCGGCGACATCGAGAGCCAGCCGTTTTTGGAGGCGATCCGGCAGTTCAAAACCGACATCGGCGCGGAAAATATCATGTACGTGCATGTCACGCTCGTGCCGTACATTCAGGCCGCGCAGGAATTGAAAACCAAGCCGACGCAGCACAGCGTCAAGGCGCTGCGGGAAATCGGGATTCAGCCCGACCTGCTGCTCTGCCGCTCCGCGCAGAATCTTCCCGAAAGCGTGCGCCGCAAGATTGCGTTGTTTTGCGATGTCCGCAACGACGCCGTGTTTACCGCGCAGAACGTCGAATATATTTATCGCGTGCCGTTGCTGTACCATGAAGAGGGGGTTGATCAGCGCATCCTCGATTTCTTTAAATTAGAGGGCGGGCATGCGGCGGATTTGTCCGAATGGCAGGCGATTGTCGAACGTTTGCACGCCCCCGCCTATTCGGTGAATATCGGCATCGTCGGCAAATATGTTGAGTTGCAGGACGCCTATAAAAGCATGATCGAAGCCCTGATTCACGGCGGGATTGCGAATCAGGCCAAAGTCGTCTTGCATTGGATTGACGCCGAAGACATCGAGCAGAAAGGCGCGGCGGCGATTCTCGGCGAAATGGATGGCATTCTCGTTCCCGGCGGCTTTGGCAAGCGCGGCGCGGAAGGGAAAATCGAGGCCGTGCGCTATGCGCGGGAGCAGAAAGTGCCGTTTTTCGGCCTTTGTCTCGGCTTGCAGTGCGCGGTCATCGAATTTGCGCGGCACGTCTGCGGCCTGAAAAATGCCAGCAGTTCGGAATTTGACCCAGAAGGGCAATGCTTGGTGATTGATTTTCTGCCGGATCAGCGCAAGATGCAGGACAAAGGCGGCACGATGCGGCTCGGCGCGTATCCGTGCGCGGTCAAGCCCGGCTCGCTCGCGCATCAGATGTACGGCAAAACCAACATTTCCGAGCGCCATCGCCACCGCTACGAAGTGAATAACGAATACGTCAAAGTGCTGACCGAACACGGCCTGATCGTCAGCGGCGCGGCCCCCGACGGCTCGCTCGTGGAAATGATCGAATTGCAGGATCATCCCTGGTTCATCGGCACGCAGTTTCACCCCGAATACAAATCCAAACCCCGCAAGCCGCACCCCCTCTTCGCCGGATTCATCAAAGCCGCCGTCAAACGGAATACGCTGCTGTAAGGCCGTAGCTGTTGTCGCTGTCAGACACCTTCGAAGGTGTCTGACAGCTTTTGAGGAAAAAATATGCCGAAAAAAGATGTGTATCATGAAATGGTTCGCAACGCGCTTATTCAGGACGGCTGGACGATTACGGACGATCCGTTCTGGATGAGCTACGGCGGGCGAAATGTCTTTGCGGATTTTGCGGCGGAACGACTAATCGGCGCGGAAAAAGGCTCGCGGCGCATTCTGGTCGAAGTGAAAAGCTTTACAGGCTTATCCGAAGTGCATGAACTTGAAGTCGCGTTAGGGCAATACAATTTATATCGCGATATTCTGTCTGAAATTGAGCCGGAACGCTCCGCCTATCTTGCCATTCCGCGCCGGACATATAACAGCGTCTTCACCGATCCGCTCGGCCAATTGATTGTGAAACGCGAACGGCTTGAATTGCTTGTTTTTGATGAACAGCGAGGAGGAATGATCGCATGGATGCCACAACCCTGAATCAGTATCGCGAGATTGCGCGGCGCGTCATTGAAGAATACGCCTCGCATAAGCCGTCACATGGGCAGATTGACACAGAAGTCGTGATTGATCCGTCCCGCGACCATTACGAAGTCATGCAGGTTGGCTGGGATGGCGACCGCCGCGTACATGGCACGGTGCTGCATCTGGATATTCGCAACGGAAAAATCTGGATTCAATTCGACGGCACGGCGCCGGGCGTGGCGCTTGATTTGCTTGATGCCGGAATTCCGCGCGAGGCGATTGTGTTGGGCTTTCATCCGCCTTACGTGCGAGCGCACACCGATTTTGCCATCGAATAGCTGTCAGACACCTTCGAAGGTGTCTGACAGCTTGCCATAAACGAAAAAACGCAGGAGATAAATGGTTATGAAAAAACCGATGTTTTTCATCTGTTTGACGCTGCTCGGATGCTGGGCGGCATGCGCGGAGGCGACGCAGCCGCGAGCCGCCTTGATTATCGGCAATGCCGCGTATAAAGGCATTCCGCTGACCAATCCGGTGAACGACGCCCGCGATATGGCGGACGCGCTGAAACGGCTCGGCTTTGCGGTGACGCTGCTGACTGAGGCGGATCGCCGCAGCATGGTCGAGGCGATTCAAGCGTTCGGCGATACGCTGACCGACGGGAGCGCGGCGCTCGTCTATTTTTCCGGTCACGGCTTGCAGAGTCAGGGGAGCAATTACCTGATTCCGCTTGGCGCGAACATCAAAAAAGAAGCGGACATCGAATTCGAGACGGTGGACGCGAACCGCATCCTCGCGCATTTGCAGGAAGCGAACGGCAAAGGCGTCAACATCCTGATTCTGGATGCCTGCCGTGATAATCCGTTCAAAGGCTTCATGAAAAGCGCGAAATCCGGCCTCGCGCAAATGGACGCGCCGACCGGCTCGCTGATTGTGTATGCCACCGCGCCGAATACCGCCGCGCTCGACGATCCGAACGGCAAAAACAGCATTTATACACGCCGCCTGCTCGACGCCTTGCGCGAAACGCCGACGCTGAACGTGCTGGAAATGCTGATTCGCGTTCGCAAGCAGGTCATGAAAGATACAAGCGACAGACAAGTTCCGTGGGAAGCCGGGTCGCTGACCGATCTCTTTTATTTTGCCGAAGCCGCGCCGACGCCGCAACCTGTCCCAACAGAGACGCCAACGCCGCAAATTGTCTATGTCGAAGTCAC
>CAZCGG010000170.1:0-10439 GCA_964498135.1 uncultured Candidatus Moduliflexus sp. | reverse complement strand
AAAATTTGCGGCACGTGCAAACATCTTTCGAAATCCACCGCGCACATCTGCGAACTGCGGCGCGAGATTCATCCCAGCCTGCGCCGCTGCCCCGAATATCAGGCTGAACCCGGCGCGGCGCATCCGGCGGGCGATCTGACCTGCTTGGATTGCCTGCATCTCTCCCGCAAGGCGTATTTCTGCTACCTGCTCGGCGAAAAGCGGAACAAAACCAGCGAGATTTGCGAAGAATACAGCCTTGACATCGCAACGGATTTCATTTCGCTGAATCAGGCGGCGGCGAATGAGGGCGAACCCCAGCAATCGCACCAGCTTGACCGTCTACACTACGAAATCAACCAAGCAGACGGCAGCGCGGAGGCGTCGGACGCGGCCCGCCTCTCCGCGACGGACGAGCTGCTGCATATTCAAGCGCTGCTGCAAGAGCGGATTGACACGGCGGCGGCAGGCTCGAAACGCCGCGAAATTTATGCGCGCCAATACGAGCATTTTTTCGCCTTCGCGCTGACGCTCAGCGATGCCGGATTGGATGAAGACGAGGCGATTCGCGCGACGGCGGCGGAATACGGCCTCAAAGAATGGACGCTGCGCCGCGATATTCGAGACGTGCGCGAATTTTTGTCAAAAATTGTTCGGAATGACGCGCCTCCCGCATCTTCCGAAGAAAAAGGAGGTGAGTTCATCCAATGAAATCTGCTACGTTCAGTTTTGCATCCAGCCTGCATGACGACCGCGAATTTGCGCGCGTCCTTGCCAAGTTTGCCCGTTCCGCCGATTTCCGCGACAATCAGGCGCGCATCGAAGCGGGCAGCCATCCAACCGCCGATATGCTGCATGACTATGTGTGGGAAAGCCTGACGCCCGAATTCGCCCAAACCATCAGAGCGCACGCCGCATTTTGCGCGCCGTGCGTCCGCGCAATTTTTCGCCTGCGCCAGCTTAAACTCGACGCGGAACGCGATCTGTTGCATTGGGCGGACGCCTCGCTTGCGCCGCTTGCGGACATGCTGGCTGACGAATTTTGGATGCCGGTCGGGGCCGGAGAAGCGTTAGTCGCGGCCACGTCCGCCGTGACGCAGGCGCATGAATTTTCTACGCCGTTCGGCGCAATCAACGTGACCTGCGCATGGGGCGAGGCCGTCGCCGACGATCCGGCGTTTGTCTGGCTGTCATGGAACGCGGGCATCCCAGACGACCGCGAATTTTCGATTCGCCTCATCAACCCCGAAAATCAGGCGATTCGCTATGAAATCCGCCCCGGCCGCATTCGTCGCGGCGATCAAACGTTTACCAGCGACGCGCTCGGCTTCGATCCCATGCGCGACAAATGGGGAATCGCCGTCGCCCTGCCGGAGACGCAGGCATGACGCATTTCGCCTTTCCCAACGTCGAAGTCCTGCATGCGGCATTTATCGGCTGCGGGCGGTATCTCGCCGCCCCATCTGCGCCGGGAGCAGACTATGCCGCGCCCACGTCCGTCATTATCAATCAAGCCGCCGCGGATCGGGCAATAGCCCTGCTGACGCATGAAGCCGCCTCTTCCGACGCCTGCCTGTACGAAAAAAAAGACCGGCCTGACAAAAAATATGTCGGCGAATCCATGCACCTCGCCTATTTTCTCGCGTCGTGCCACCGCATCCGCCGCCTGCGCTGCGCTTGGCCGCGCGATATTTGGAGCAGCGGCAGAATCGCCATTGCCGATGACCGCCATCCGCTCGCGCAGGAGGTCGGCAGCGAGGAAGAATTTGCCCTGAAACTCGCCGCGTTTTTGGCCGAAGACAACCCAGACACGCTCTTTATCGTTCCGGCGGCCAACATGCGCCCGGCGCGCGCCGAACGCTGCCACGCGGCGCAGGCCGCCGTCCTGTCATTGGATGATTTCCGCGCCTTGCCTGCGCCTGAAGGCGTTTCCGGCAAAATCATCCTCGCGTTGCGGCCGGACGAGCTTGACGCCCTGATTCTCGCGCTGTTTGCGCCGGGGCCAAATCCGTACAACGGCCTCGACGCCTTCAATGAGGCCGACGCCGCCCGATTTTTCGGGCGCGAGGCGGTCATTCAAACGCTCTGCCAAGCGTTTCTGCGGCTGCATGACCCGTCGCGGCAGGGCGCGCCGCGCATGCTGACCGTGCTTGGCCCGTCCGGTTCCGGCAAATCGTCGGTCGTCCGCGCCGGGCTCATTCCCCGCCTCAAGCAGATTTACGCGCCGGACGCGCAGATTGCGGCATTCACCTGCGGCGCGCGCCCGCTCGTTAGCCTCGCCAACGCCCTTTCCCGCCTTCTCGAACCCGCCGCCAATCTGACGGGTTTTCAAAAATCGGTCAGGCTGGCAAGCGCGGGCGATTTGGCCGCATTCGCGGGCGAATTCGGCGGCAAGCCGCTCGTGATTGTGGCGGATCAATGCGAGGAAATTTATTCCTTGTGCGACAATCCGCAGGAACGCGACGCGTTTCTCGCCAGCCTGCTTCAGGCGTCAACCGCCGCCGCGCCCGCCGTTTCAGTCATTCTGACGCTGCGCAGCGATTTCCTCGAACAGACGCAGACCTTCCCCGAATTCAACAACGCCATCGTGAATCAGAGCGTCCTCGTGCCGGTGATGACGCGCGCAAACCTGCGCGAAGTCATCGAACAGCCCGCGAAATTGGCCGGATACCACTTTGCGCCGGAGCTTGCGGAGCGTCTCATTGCCGAAACGGAAGGGTATGCGGGCGCGTTGCCGCTGCTCGAATTTACGCTGACACGGCTGTGGGAAGGGATGCGCGAAGGGGATGCGCCGGAAAAAACGCTGGAGCGCGTCGGCGGCGTCGGCGGCGCGTTGGCGGATCGGGCGGAACAGATGTATCACGCGCTCAGCCGCGCCGACAAACGCTTGGCGCGAACGATCTTTCTCAATCTCGTCCGCGCCGGAAAAGAAGGGCAATACAGCCGCAAGCGCGTCGCCCTCGCCGATATGCCGGGCTTTGCGCGGTTTCCAGAACACATTCAAGACATCCTGCAAACGTTTTCCGAGCCGCACACGCGCCTGCTCACGTCGTCGGTGGACGCGGAGGGGAACGCCGCCGTCGAAATCACGCACGAGGCGCTGATTTCGCGCTGGCAGCGGCTGCGAAAATGGCTGGAGCTTGACCGCGAGTTTCACGCGTGGCGCGAACGGCTGGATGCGGCGATGCAGCAATGGAAGGCGGCGCAGAACGACGACGGCGCACTCTTGCGCGGGCGGCTGCTTTCCGAAGCCGAAGAATGGCGCGAAAAACGCGAAGACGACTTGACCGGCGACGAATGCGACTTCATCCGGCGCAGCCAGCAGCATTTCGCCGGGGAAGAAGCGCGGTGGAAGGCGTTGTACGAACAAGCGCAATGCCGCGCGCTTGAAGCGCATTACCTTTCCAGCCGCGCGCTGTTCGCCGCGCATGATGAATTGCGGAGTTTGCTGGAAGGCGTCAAGGCCGGGAAAATGCTGCGCGGCATGGACGCGCCGCCGGAGTTGCGGCAGGCCGTGATTCGGACGCTGCGCGACGTGGCGCATGGCATTTGCGAGGCCATGCGCCTGAAAGGGCATCACGCGCCGGTGCGCTGCTTGAGTGTCAGTCCCGACGGCAAGACGCTCGCGTCCGGCAGTCACGCGGGGGTCTTGAAACTCTGGGATATTGAACACGGACGCGAACTCATGACGCTGCACGGCCACGCCGATGTCATTCGCGCCGTCTGTTTCAGCCCGAGCGGGAAATGGCTGCTCAGCGCAGGCGACGACGGCGTCGTGAAAATTTGGGATGTCGCGGCCGGGCGGGAAATTGCCGCCATGCACGATCATCGCGGCGGCGTCTGCGCCCTTGCGTTCAGCCACGACGGCAGCCTGTTGGCGTCGGGCGGCGCGGATGGCGCGATTCTGCTCCGGGATGGCGCGGAATACAGAGAAATCGGAAAATTGGCGGGGCAAGGCGCGGCGGTGTCCGCATTGGCCTTTCAGCCGGGCAATCCCGCCCTGCTTGCGTCCGGCAGCGACGACGCGGCCATCACGCTCTGGCATCTGAACGAGCGCCGCGCCGCGCAGACCTTGCGCGGCCATCAGCAGGCCGTGTTGAGCCTCGCGTTTCACCCCGGCGGCGACCTCCTCGCGTCCGGCGGTGATGCCGTCGTCAAACTTTGGTCAATCGCCGCCGGGCGCGAGATCGCCGAATTGCGCGGGCATTTCGAGGCCGTCAACGGCGTGGCGTTTCATCCAAACGGCAGACTCTTGGCGTCGGCCAGCGCGGATAAAACGGTCAAACTGTGGGATGTCGGCGAGCGGCGTGAAACGCTGACGCTGCGCGGGCATGACGATGACGTGTTAACCGTCGCGTTCACGCCGGACGGCGCGCGGCTTGCGTCCGGCGGCTGGGATCGCACGATCCGGTTGTGGGAAGTCTCGCGCCTGAAACCGGCGCATTATCCGGTCAGCGGCGGCGGCATCAATGCCATCTGCTTTCATCCGACCCGCCCGCTTCTTGCCGCCGGAACGCAAGACGGCGCGGTCGCGCTGTGGGACACGTCGCCGCCGCGCGAAATTCGGCGACTGCGCGGCCATCACGGGGCTGCGTGGTGCGCGGCGTTCAGCCAGGACGGACGCTGGCTCGCGTCCGGCGGCGACGATGGCGCGGTGCGGCTTTGGAATGTGGCGGATGGCGAAGAAGCCGCCGTATTTTCCGGCCATGCGGACGCGGTGTTGAGCGTGGCGTTCAGCCCGGACAGCCGACTGCTCGCTTCTGGCAGCCGCGATCATACGATCCGGCTGCGTCGCGTCGCGGACGGGCGCGAGATGGCGATTCTTGCTGGTCATGCGGACGAGGTGTGGTGCGTGCGTTTCACGCCGGACGGCAAACGGCTGCTTTCGACAAGCTGGCGCGGCGACCATACGCTCGCGGTATGGGACATCGCGGAACACCGGATGATTCAAACGCTGCTGATTCCCGATTGGCCGCCCGCCAAAAGCGGCCTCCGGTTCGCCCTGCATCCTGACGGAAATATCGCGGCCACCAGCACGAACGCGAACGGCGCAATCATGCTGTGGAATCTCACCGCCGGGCAGGAAATCCGCGCGCTGCGCGGCCATTCACAAACCATTTTGAGCCTTGATTTCAGCCCAGACGGGACGCTGCTGGCGTCCGGCAGCGAAGATAATACCGTCAAGCTCTGGCAGGTGGCAGATGGCCGAGAATTGGCGACGTTGAAGCCGCATGCCAATGATGTCCGCAGCGTGGCGTTCAGCCGCGACGGGCTGACGTTGGCGTCTGGTGGGCTGGATGGCCGCCTCGCCTTTCGATATGTGCGGGAAGCGTGCCATTTTGATCTTGACGAATTGCTGGCGCAGGGCTGCTGCTGGCTGCGCAGCTATCTTGCGCATCATCCTGATGTCCCGAAGGAAGAGCGCGATTTGTGCGACGAAAATTAGGGACAGATGAAAATTGAACATGATGGCATCAATCATGCCGGAGGATATTATGGAAGAAAAAATCGTGTATTTTGAAAAAGCGGGCGCGGGCAACACCGCAGCCGTGTTGAAGCTTGTCAAAGAAGCGGCGCAGGCCAAAGGCATCACGAAAATCGTGCTGGCTTCGACCAGAGGCGCGACCGCAAAAGCCGCCGCCGCAGCCTTTCAGGAAACCGGCTTGCGGATGGTTGTCGTTCCTTGGCAATATGGTTTCGGCGAACAATTCGGCTTAGGCGCGCAGCCTTTTCCGCAAGATGAGGCGACGGCATTGCAGGCGCAGGGGCATCGCGTCTATTTCGGCACGATGCTGTTTCATACCGACTCCTTCTATGGCAGCCAAAATCCAAACGCGCTGGCAACGATCCTGCGCATTTTCGGGCAAGGGGTGAAGGTGTGCGTTGAAATTCTGCTGATGGCGGCGAACGGCGGCTGCGTTGAACAGGGCGAGCGTGTGATTGTCGTCGCAGGCACGGGGTCGGGCGCGGACACCGCCATCATCGCCACCGCCGCCCCCAGCCTTGCGCTTTCCGCGCTTCGCGTTCATGAAATTCTCTGCAAGCCGTTGCAATAATTTTTAGCCATAGATTTGCGCAGATTTGTGGACGTAGCTGTCAGACACCTTGAAGGCGTCTGACAGCGTTCCTTGTCAATCTGTCGTGAACATGCCTTATTTCATCATCACGCCTTTTTCAAAGACTTTCAGTTCGTGGAGCGGAAACGGCTTCCAGCCGCCGTTGAAAGTCGGCGCAAGCGGCGAAGAGGAGACCATGCAGATTTTTTCCGCGAACTCTTCGCAATCCACCTTCACCGTCATCCCATCCGAGGCGTCGGTCATGGCGAATTTCTGCTTGAGCAACACGCCCGCGTTATACCAGAGGCCGCCCGCAATCTCATAACCGCTATAATAGGCGTACATTCGCGCGCCATCCGACATGATAAAATTCAAATTGTTCGGATAATCGCTGGAAATCCGTTTGGCCGTGCTTTCGATAATCTCCACTTTTTCCTCAAGCCCCAGCGAGTAGCCGTTCAGCATATAGGCTTTGCGCAATTGTTCCACGAAATAGCAAAAAATATGCTCGGAATCGGTGTTGCCGTGCGGTTTCATCGCCGTGAAAAAGACCGGATCAGTCCGAATTTCAGGGATGGTTCCGTTATGCGTAAAGACCCATGATTTTTCCGCATACGCATCGGGGCGCGGGTCAACCATCAATTCAAATGGATGCGTGTTCAAATAGACTTTCGTGCCGACGCTGGCGTAACGGATATTGGAAATAAACAAATTTGTCTTAATGTAGCCGTATTTTAAAAAATAGTTGAACAGGCTGTAGCGCGCCGAAATCGGTTCTTTGATAATCGCGGCATAGGGATGATCCATTTCGCCGTCGCGATAAAATCCGACGCCCCAGCTTGCCTCGTCAACTCGGCTTTTTCCGTTCGCGTGATCAAACGCGAACGAGGTTTTTACCGCCGAGTTCGAGCATAATCCAAACAACTCGCTCATGATGCTCCACACCCTTTCTTGTCATGAAATCTCAGGACTTGCGCCGCCCACTCCCCTGATTTAATGGGTGGGGAAGCGCGCAAACCCTCAATCTATGGTATGTTCTCCAAAAACGTAAACACGCTGGAGAAATGGTTGACATGTTGATAAAAATACACATTTTTGTCTTTTTCGGCAAACAAACACATTGTTATATTCATGACAACTTTGGAGCAAATTCCATGCCAAGATGATTTTTATGGAAGAATAGTTCGAAGTAGAGGGGATTCTCAGACATTCAGCGTCATGGCTTAGAATCAATCACGCGAGAGAAGGAAGAATTTTGAGGAAATTCCGCCACAAACTTGTAACGAGCATGCCGCTAAAATAACAAATCTGTATGAATTGCAACGCAAAGAAGCCGCGTTTCTCCCGTTTTCACGAATTCTGGGTGCGCAGGCGTTCGACATGCTCTTGCGCGGATTGAAGAATTTTCGCAATATCAAATTGCTTTGCATGTTGGCGAATCGCCGCCGCAAACGGCGCATACGCCTGGTTGGACGCCTCCAGCGCATCCACGATGCCGCGAATTTCGATAATATCGCCGATTTGCGCCGCGTCGATCAATTTTTGGAGTTCCGATTCCGGCGGGCAGATCACCGGCGACGGCGCGTTGCCGCATTCTGGCGGGAGCGCGGACGGCGACGAATAGCGCCACGACACGCCTAACAGCGCGGCAAGCTTTTCCAGCAGCGTCTCAAACTGAATCGGCTTGGCAAGAAAATCATCTCCGCCCGCCGCGCGCACCTGCTGCTGAATATCTTCCATGACGTTCGCGGAAAACGCGACGATAATCATCTGCCGGAGTTCCGGCGTCTGCTTTATTCGCGAGATCGCCTCAATTCCGTCCATTTCCGGCATCACGATGTCCATCAGCGCCAAATCCGGGCGGCTCTGCGCGGCCTGCGTCAGGGCATCTTGGCCGTTTTCAGCTTCGCTGACTTTGAACCCTAACGGCGCGAGCATGTCTTTCAACACCATTCGATTGACGGGATCATCATCCACAATCAAGAGATGGCGGGGCGCGCCGGTATAGCCGATAATCTCCGACAGGCGCGCGGGCGACGCAGCGGCGACGGCCGCCTCCGGCAGCGGCAAATCGAACCAGAACCGACTGCCCCGCCCGTCCGCGCTCGCCACAAAAATGTCGCCGCGCATCAAGCGCACAATCTGCTTGCTGATCGTCAGCCCCAAGCCTGTCCCCTGCGATTTCATTTTCTCTGCGCCCGCTTGATAAAACGGCTCGAAAATTTTCTCAATCTGGTCGGCGGGGATGCCGATGCCGGTGTCTTCCACCTCGAACCGAATCGCGGCCTGACCGAACTGCGCGAACCGGCGTTCGACGCGCAGCGTGACCTCGCCACGTTCCGTGAATTTGATCGCGTTTCCAAGCAAATTGAACAACACCTGACGCAGGCGCGTTTCATCTCCTAAAACCATGCGCGGCAGATCGGGCGCATACTCTTCGCGCACGACGAGATTTTTCTGCGCCGCCCGCATGCGCACCATGCTGACAACCATCTGCGCGACGGCGGGCAAATCGAACGGCGCGGACGCCAATTCGATTTTTCGAGCTTCAATTTTGGCTAAATCGAGAATGTCGTTGATGAGTTCCAAGAGATGTTCGCCGCTGCGGTGAATCGTCTCCACCGAATGCGCGACCCGCGCCGGAAGCTCGCGGTCTTTGATGAGCAGTTGCGTATAGCCCAGAATGCCGTTCAACGGCGTGCGCATTTCGTGGCTCATGTTTGCCAAAAATTCGCTTTTGGCCTGATTGGCCTCGTCCGCCGCGTCTTTTGCGCGGCGCAGCGTCTCTTCGGCGCGTTTCAGTACGGTGATGTCGCGCACGGTGGTCAGCAAGAACGCCCGCCCCGCAAGCCGCACCTGCTCAATGTTGATTAACGCCTCGAAGACCTCGCCGTTCTTGCGTTTCAGCCGCACTTCCCGATCATACATTTTCCCGTTCCCGCGCTGCTGCAACATCCGCAAGAGGCGCGGGCGTTCATCCGGATCCGCGTATGTGGCGCGGACGTTCAAATACGTGATTTCTTCTTTCGAGTAGCCGTACAACGCCCGCAGCGCCGAATTATTCTCCAGAATATGCCCATCGAAATCAGCGATGCCGATGCCGACCGGCACGGATTCAAACAGGGTGCGGTATTTGATTTCGCTTTCGCGCAACCATTGCTCGGTTTTCGCGCGAGAATCAATCTCCGCCTGCAATTCCACCGTGCGTTCTTCAACTAATTCCTCAAGCTGCTCGCGGTGTTTCCGCAGTTCATCTTCGGCGCGCTTTCGGGCGGTCATGTCCGTCGCAACATGGATGATATTTTGCAATTCGCCCTGCGCCGAAAATGTGGGCGTGCAGGTAAGCAGATAGACGCCGTTCAGCGCCGAGGTTTCCATCTCGAAGCATTGGTTGACCGCCTGAAGCTTGGGGCAGGCGTCGGCGTGGCAGAAGAGCTTGCAGCAAGTCGCGGCGCGCATCGCCTCTTCGGTCAGGCCAGTGACGCGCAAGGCGGCGCGATTCGCGGCGACAATCCGATGCTGCGGATTGGAAATGAAGACCGGATGGCCGATGGCCTGAAAGATTTCTTTCCAATCTTGGCGCGCCTGCTGCAACGCCTGCTCGGTCTGTTCCCGCTCGCACGCCCGTTGGTCGAGATGGCGCGCAATCAGGCTGATAGCCCCGCCGCCAAACAGCCAGAGCAGCAAATACGTCGCGCTGAGCATGGCGGCTTCTTCATTCGCTTTAGCCTGATACGAGTCCATCGGCACGGCGACATCAATGCCGCCGCGCACGTCGCCGACGTTGTACCCTTGCCGCGCATGGCATCGCAAGCAGCCCGACGCGGTTTTCAACGGCACCATCGTCCGCAGATACGGCTTGCCGTTGATTGTCGCGCGGGCGCTGACGGACGGAACGTTCCGCTCTAACGCAAGCAGCGCCTCTCGCTCCCATGCGTCCGGCGCGTTCGCGGGATTCAACGGCTTCAGGCTGGTGATGCGGGTTTTCGCGCCATAGAGCGCGGTAAATTGCGTCTGCACGAGGCGCAGCATATACGCCGGATTGATCAAGGTCAATGATGTTCCCGATATTGTGGAAACGTCGCGTTCGGGGATGTTGGCAAGATAGGGATTAGGCAGCGTGCTGTCGTTCGGCGGCACGTACACGCCGCCGTAAGACGCCGCCCAGTTGCGAAAGGCGATGTCTTTATTGAGGCTGGCGATGGCCTCGATCTGCGCGGCGGATTCGGTTTTCCGGTGAATATATGCGATATTCCACGCCAGCGAGCCGCCGACAAGCAGCGTCCAAACGAGTCCGGCCAGCAGCGCATACCGGCGAATCCGCGCGGCGGCGGATGAGGGATTCTGCGTCATTGCAATCGTCTTCATGCGACGCTTCTCACTCATGGCGCAAACAAAGTCAAG
>CAZCGG010000169.1:0-10507 GCA_964498135.1 uncultured Candidatus Moduliflexus sp. | reverse complement strand
GGCGTCATCAGCGCGTTGAATCGCTCGATCCGCGTGGCGGAAAATCAGGTCTTTCACGGCTTTATTCAGACCGACGCGCCCATCAACCCGGGCAATAGCGGCGGCCCGCTCATTAATATTCTCGGCGACGTGATCGGCATCAATTCCGCCATTTACGGCAACGCCGAAGGCATCGGCTTCGCCATCCCGATTGACAAAGCGAAACGGATTGTTGACGATCTCGTGCAGTACGGGCAGGTGCGCGCCGCGTATGTCGGCATCGCCGTGCAAGGGCTGACTCCGGCGGTGGCGCAGCATTTTGAGCGCAACTCGTCGGACGGCGCGCTGATTGCGCAGGTTTTCACCGGCAGCGCGGCAGAAAAGGCCGGACTGAAGGCGGGCGACATTCTCGTCAAACTGAACGGACAGGCTGTTCACGATCAAGCCGGGTATCAGGCCGCGCTCGACGATTACACCGCCGGAGACGCGCTGACCTTTGAAATCATCCGCGACGGCAAGCCGTTGAGCGTGGAGACGCAAGCTGAAGAGTTTTCCGAAGAGCAGGCCGTCAGGCTTGTGTATGAGGATTTCGGGCTGGCCGTTGAAGCGATTACGACTCAGAAGGCGCAGGAATATTATCTGCCGACGCGGCAAGGCGTCATCATTACCAACGTCCGCCCGAAAAGCTCCGCCGCGCAAGTCGGCATCGAGCCGGGCGACATCATCCGCCAGATTGAAGAAAATCCGACGGAAAACATGACCGATTTCCGCGACATTCTGATGAAGCTCGGTCAGAAAACCAGCGTGATGTTCCTGATTCAGCGCGGAACGCGGGGCTATTACGTCACGCTGGAACGGCAATAACCATCCCCATGTTGACTTGGCAACCCTGCGGGGTTGCCACACTTTTCATTTTGATGGAATCGCCGTCAATTTCCCCCGTTGCAATTTTTACATGCAAATAAATTCAAATTTGAATCAATTTAATAATTTCATCTCTATTAAAACCGTGTTTCAAAAAATATTTTTTGATTGAACCTATTTAAAAGCAAAAAGTTAAATTGACTTATTAAAATCTATTTTAAAATAATTCATTTTTCTTCAATTTTTTTCTTGCGTTTTTTAATGGCTCTCAAGAAGATATATCTTGAACAACATGAACATAATTCATTTGCGCAGACGCCTGAAATCATCGCGCAATGTACTACAAAGAATGCGCGTTTTTGAGGAAACTGATTTTCTCAGCGTTTATTATAATCTGTCATTTCATTCACAAGGAGAATCCGTTATGAAACCGATTTATTCATTTATTACCGTCCCGTCATTGCCCGCGCCGCTTGCCAAGCTGCGGGAACTCGCGTATGATTTGCATTGGGCGTGGAATCACGATGCCATTCAGCTTTTTCGCCAATTAGACACGGAATTATGGGAAACCACCGGCCACAATCCGGTTGTGATGTTAGGGTTGATTGATCAACAGAAACTGAAAGCCGCCTCCGCCGATGAAGGATTTTTATTGCAATTAGAGCGCGTGTCGCAGGCGTTCGAGGCGTATCGCGCGTCAAAATCTACATGGTTTGGCCGGACGCACACGATTGCCGGAGACAAGCGCATTGCCTATTTCTCCGCCGAATTCGGCATCACGGAATGCTTATCCATTTTCGCGGGCGGTCTCGGCGTGTTAGCCGGAGATCATCTGAAATCCGCCAGCGACCTCGGCATTCCGTTGGTTGGCGTGGGCTTGCTCTATCAGCAGGGATATTTCCGCCAATACTTGAATGAAGCCGGTTGGCAGCAGGAAAATTATGTCGAAAACGATTTTCATAATCTGCCGGTCGTGCTGCAACGCCGCCCCGATGGTTCGGCGATTACGGTCGAATTGGCGTTCCCAGAACGCAAGGTGATTGCGCAGGTGTGGCGGGCGCAGGTTGGGCGCGTCTCCCTCTATTTGATGGATACGAACGTGCCGGAAAATACGCCGGAAGATCGCAGCATCACGTATCAGTTATACGGCGGCGATGTCGAAATGCGCATCAAGCAGGAAATCGTTCTCGGCATCGGCGGCTTCCGCGCATTGCAGGTGTTGGGCATTGACGTGGCGGTCTATCACATGAACGAAGGGCACTCCGCGTTCCTAAGCATCGAGCGGATTCGCCAACTGATGGAAACCAAAGGCTTGAGCCTGACAGAAGCGTGGGAAGCGGCGTCCGCCGGATTGGTCTTCACGACGCACACCCCCGTTCCCGCCGGACATGACTATTTCTCCGGCGAATTGATGGATAAATATTTCAGCGAATATTATGACGCGCTGAAGGTGTCGCGGGAAGCATTCTTGTCGTTTGGGCGGAAAAATCTGCCGAAACCGCCTGTGGTTGAGGGCGAAACGCAGCCTGTTGAAGAAGAAGAGCCGTTCTGCATGACGATTCTCGCGCTCAAAACCGCCGCGTTCAGCAACGGTGTCAGCCGCCTGCACGGCGAAGTCAGCCGCGAAATGTGGCAATGCCTCTGGCCGGGCGTGCCTGAAAAAGAAATTCCGATTGGACACATCACGAATGGCGTCCATTTCCTGTCGTGGATTTCGCGCGAAATGAAGCAACTGTATGACCGCTATCTCAGCCCGCGCTGGCGCAGAGAGCCGGCCGAACACTCCGTGTGGCAGAACGCCGAACACATCGCCACCGGCGAATTGTGGTCAACGCATGAGCGCCGCCGCGAGCGTCTGGTCGCGTTTGCCCGCCGGAAATTGCGCCATCAATTAGAGCATTGCGGCGCGTCGCAGGCGGAAATTCAAGCGGCGGACGAAGTGCTGGATTCAAAAGTCTTGACGATCGGCTTTTCGCGGCGGTTTGCGACGTATAAACGCGCGACGCTGCTGCTGCAAGATCCTGATCGGTTGGATAAAATTGTCAACAATCCAGATCGCCCAGTGCAGTTCGTGTTTGCCGGAAAAGCCCATCCCAAAGACGAACCGGGCAAAGCCCTGATTCAGAAAATCGTGGCGTTGAGCAAGCAGGAACGCTTCCGGCGGCGCATCGTCTTCCTCGAAGATTACGATATGAGCGTGGCGCGGTATATCGTGCAAGGCGCGGACGTCTGGTTGAATAATCCGATGCGCCCGCATGAAGCGAGCGGCACGAGCGGCATGAAAGCGGCGGCCAACGGCGTCTTGAACCTGAGCATCCTCGACGGCTGGTGGGATGAAGCGTATCAACCGCTTGTCGGCTGGGCTATCGGCGGCAGAGAGGAATATGACACGCTGGAATATCAGAACAGCGTCGAGGCCGAAAACCTGTATGAATTGCTGGAACAGGAAGTCGTGCCAATGTTCTATGAACGCGGCGTGGACGGCCTGCCGCGCCGGTGGATTGCGAGCATGAAGGCGTGCATCGGCCATCTGTGCCACTTTTTTAACACGCACCGCATGGTGCAGGAATACACGGAGCGGTTCTATCTTGCCGCCGCGACGCAGTTTGCAAACATTTCCGCGAATAATTTGGAAAAGGCGAAAACGCTTGCGGCGTGGATGTCTCGCGTGAAAGAAAATTGGGGGAGCGTCAAAATCGAATTGGCTGAGGCCGGGCCGCAGAAAAAGGATTTGGAAGTCGGCCAGCCGTTCGCCGTGCGCGCGCGCGTTGCCTTAGGCGCGTTGACGCCGGAAGACGTGGCTGTTGAACTGTATCTTGGCCGCGTGAACGCGAATGAAGAAATCGTGGAAGGCCACAGCGTGCCGATGGGCTTTGTGCGGAAAGAGAGCGACGGAACGCATGTGTATGAAGCCGCTAACGTGCAGTGCGAAAAGAGCGGCAAGCATGGTTATACGATTCGGGTGGTGCCGCGCCATGCGTGTTTGACCAAGCCATTCATTCCCGGCTTGATTGTCTGGGCGTAACGGAAAATGCGCACGACCTGATGGGTTCACACCCGTCAGGTCGTTTTTGTTTGAAAATCAACATCTACGAATTCAGCTTGTCCCAAGCATACTTTTCCAGCAAAAGGCGCAGGGAAAGAAATACGCATCTTGCGCGAAATGTTGCCATGCTTGGCGTCTTTGCGCCTTCGCGCAAGAAAAGCATGACACGATGAAAAATGTGTTGACAGCGTTTCCTTCATAGCGCAAAGATTAAATGATGTCTTGCAAAATGATCTCGGTTCGTTCTGAATTTCCAGAGATGCCGTTCGATAGGCTCAGAACGAACGGGTTGCGGCGGGTTCAGTCCACATTTCACCGCCCCGTTTCGATGTCCGCTTCGGCGTCGTTGGCGGGGCATTTCCGAATCATGGGGGAAGGACGTGATGAAAACATTACGCATCTTGTTTGCCAGTATTTTGCTCGCATTCAGCGCATGGTCAGCCTGCGCGGAAGACACGACGCTCGTGCTATGGACGCATTGGAAAAGCGATCAGATTAAAGTCAAATTTCTTGAACATGTTGTCGCGGAGTTTAAAAAAACGGCCGGAATTGACGTGCAAGTCGTCTGGATGGAAAAAAATGATTTGCTGGAAAAGCTGCCGTTTGCGCTCGAAGAGGCTGAGCCGGACGTGATGTATGTTGATAGCGGATTCACGCATCCGCGCATTTCGCGGGCGTTGGCCGATTTGAGCGACCTGCGCATTGCGGCGCAAACCGACCCTTCATGGAGTTTGGGCAGCGTCGGCAACGGCAAAAACAATTTCCTGCCGATTGAAGGCGCATCGAGCGCGATGTATTACAATAAGCGCGTGTTTGAGCAAGCGCATATTACCGTGCCGCAAGATCGGCCAATGACGGCGCAAGAATTTCTGGAGACGATTCGGGCGCTGCGCGCCGCCGGAATCACGCCTATTGGCGAAGGCACGACGGATCGCCCTTGGAAAGCGGGGCTGCCGATGCTTTATACGATTTTGCGATACGCGGGGCCGGAAAAACTCGCGCAATTGCTCCGCCAAGAAATTAATTTCTCCGACCCGGACGTAACCGCCGCGTTGACGTTCTGGAAACAGGTGGTTGACGCGCAGGGCTATGATGGGCAGAACGCCCTGAAAATGAACCTGAATGACGGCATTTACGCGATGACGGACGGCAAGGCGGGCATCAATTTCTGCGGCACGTGGATTTACAGCAAATTCGGCCTGACTGACCGCGATCAGGGGCAAGTCGGGGTGTTGGATTGGTTTACGGTGGAAAACGGCAAAGGCAACGATGTCTATGAATTGGCGTGGGTGGCCGGGTTCGGCATTAATAGCCATAGCAAGCGCATCGAGGCTGCCAAAAAATTTCTGGAATTTTTGATGACGCCGACCGCCGCGTCGCTCTGGGTGAAATACGTGCAAGGGCCGTATCCGGTCATGGCCGGAGACATTCCGAAAGAGAGCCTGTACGCCGAACTCATCCGCCAGCGCGGATCGAAAACGTCGTTCAATTTCATGTTCCATTTTCTGAATTTCGCGTCAACCGCCGCAAACAGCGCATGGGCAGAGGAAACGAAACGCTTTATCAATGGGCAGGAGACGGTGGAGGGATTCAGCGACGCTATGAACTTTCGCATGATGGAACGCAAATAATTCATGCGAGGCGGTCGGGGAATGATGTCCGCATTCTCCGACCGGGAGCAGAAAATTTACGCTGATTTTTCATGAAAATCGCATATATTTTATGAAGAATCAAGGCGGTTTTTCAGTCCTGAAAGGGCTGAAAATGCGTCAGGCATGTCGCGCATCATTCTTGTCAATGCTTAAATCTCAAAGGAGGAACGGGTATGGCAATCATCACAATTTCCCGTCAATATGGGAGCGGCGGCGATGAAATCGCCCGGATAGTCTGCGGAAAATTGGGGTATCTGTATTTTGATCGCGGCTTGATGATTAGATTGGCCTCAGAAATGGGCGCGTTGGAACATGAAGTCGTGGATTTCTCCGAAGACAGCTATGAAGCACAGGATTTTCTGAAACGGCTGTTAAACATGAATGAAACGCTCGCCGAAGTCGGTTTATGGACGGAAGACACGAGCGGACGGCATGACAAAGTGGTCGAAGTGATTGATGAGGAGCGCGGCATTGGGCTGCTCACAACCGCCGTGCGGACGGTGGCGAAGCGCGGCAACGTCGTCATTGTTGGGCGAGGCGGTCAGGCGATTTTGCGGAATTATCCGGGCGCGCTGCATCTTCAAATCGTCGCGCCGGTCGAGTATCGGCTCATGCAAATTCAAAAACAGCTTCATCTCTTGCAGGACGAGGCGAAAAAGATGCTTGACAAACGGGATCGCGCGGCCGCAGATTATCTGAAACGGTTTCATAAATTGGATTGGATGGATCCCACGCTGTATCATTTGGTGATTAACACGAGCAAGTGGTCTCTGGAGACCTCGACAACGTTTATTTTGGATGCGGTCAACCGCCTGTAAGTCTATCCGGCGTCTGGTCGCCGCGCGATGAAACTGCTCTTAATTCAGCCGCCCGTGCAGGATTTTTACGACACGGCGATCCGTTTGCAGCCGCTCGGCCTCTGCGCGCTCAAGGCGATTGTGCGCGAGCGGCTGCCGCGCTGGGAGGTCAGCGTCAAGGATTATCATCACGGGCGCGGACGCCGGACGATCCCGATTCCGCCAGAACTCGCCTATTTGAAAGCCTATTACGCCTTTCCCGACGCCAGCCCCTTCTCAACGTTTTATCAGTATTACCATTTCGGTGCGCAATTTGACGACATCGCCGCCGAAGTCGCCGCCGAACAGCCCGATATTGTGGGAATTTCCGCGCTGTTTTCCGCCTATTTCCGCGAGGCGCTGCGTTGCGCCGAGGCGATTAAAGCGCGGCGCAACGCGCCGATTTTGCTCGGCGGCGCGCATGTTTCCGCCGCGCCGGAATCCGCGCTGCGCCATCCGTGCGTAGATTTCGTGATTCGCGGCGAAGGCGAACGCCCGCTTGTCGAATTTTTGGCCGCGTGGCAGCAGGGCCGCGATCTTGCGGATGTGCCGAATTTCGGCTTCAAGCGCGGCGATCAGCTTGTCTTGACGCCGCTCGCGGAGAATTATCCGCTTGACGAACTGCCGCCGCCCGATTTCTCGGATTTTCCGCCGGATCGCTACCTGTTTGAGCAGCGCCCCATGAGCATGGTCATGACGTCGCGCGGCTGCCCGCATCGCTGCGCGTTCTGCGCCGTGCATCTCACGTTTGGCGACCGCTACCGCCGCCGCGCAAATGACTTGATTTTGGCGGAAATTGCCGCCCGCTACGCGCAAGGCTGCCGCGTGTTCGATTTCGAGGACGATAATTTGACGTTTGACACCGACGCCATGCGCCGCCTGTGCGACGGCCTGATTGCGCTTTTTCCCAAGCGCGACGCGCAATTTCTCGCCATGAACGGCCTCTCGCATCACAGCTTGAATCGGGAACTGCTGACGCTGATGAAACGCGCTGGATTTACGCATCTCAACCTGTCGCTCGTCAGCGCGGACGCCGAAACGCGCCGTCAGTCGCGCCGTCCGCATTCTTTCGAGCAATACGTGGAGGTGGTGCGGGCGGGCGCGGAATTGGGATTTCAAATCGTGGCGTATCAGATTCTCGGCTTGCCGCATGAATCGCTTGACGCGATGGTTCAGACGATGGCCGCCAACGCCGGATTGCCGGCGCTGCTCGGCGCGTCGCCGTGCTACATCACGCCGAATATGCGATTGGCGCGGGCGTTTCCGCCGATGAGCGACGCGGAGATGTTCGCCGCCCGCTTGACCGCGATGGCGCAGGACACGGCGCGCGTCACTCGCGACGACGTGTTCACGCTCTTCGTGACGGCGCGCATCATCAATTTTTTGAAGGGGTTGGCGTGTCCGGCGTCCGCTGTATCATGCGGCGACGCGCTAAATTGGGCGGAACAGCAGGGCGGGCGCGCGGCCGTCGGCGCGACGTTGCTGCGCCGCCTGTTTGCGGAAGAACGGCTGTATGCGGCGGTTGGCTCGGAATTTAAGCTGGTGGCGCGGTTTCAGCCCGAGATCTTTTTCCGCGTCTGGTCAGCGCTGACGCACATTCAGACGCAGCATGGGCAGCGATTAAGCGTGCAGCCTTAGGCGCGATCACGTGCAGAAATTATGTCTTTATAGCTGTATGAGCCATTTACAAATTGAAATCAATTGTTTTTCATTGGTCAGATTCGCGGCATTCGTTAAGGTACGATTCTCTAATTGATGAAAGATTTCTTGTGCCATGCTTTTTTCAATCGCGGCTCCGATAAAGAACGTATATGGCATTAATGACTTTTTAGCAAATCCACTTCGAATGCGCTGTAATGCGGAATTGGCTGTTTTCCAGTGTTCATCGGCTCCCGCCGGATCGATTCCGCCTTTCAATTCCCCTAATGCAAGATATTTCTCCGGTTTGTAGTGAACGGAATCTTTCTGCTTTCCAAACACTATTTCTTCAGGTTCACAATGGAATAGACAGAGATCAACATTCTTTTTTACGAAGGGAACAGTCAGATTATACACCAACGTTCTCGGTTGTTGTTGATAACGCCATTGCAGCCCACGGAGATTGAATTCAATATCGGCATCCTCATCCGACATTGGCAGCCATTGCATTGTTTTTGAATGTAACCATGAATACGGCCTCCCACCGATGGATAATGTCGAGATAATTGCTCTGGTCAATTTTCTTTCACCTAACGCCCCAGCCAGATTCCGCATACTTCCTCCTAATGTATCGCCTCTAGTCAACAAAAAACGATAGACAAGTTCTTCAATAAATTCCTTTTCGGCTGGCTCTAAAAAGTTATCAATTAATCCCTGAATAGCCTCTTTCTGATCGGCTTCTGTTAGGTGCTTGGCTGCTTTATCAGAGACTCCCGCCGCCGTTAATAATGAGGCTTTAATAGATTCCATCTCCAATAATTTCTGAGGAGTGTTTGCTTGTAATGCAGACACTTTTAATGCTCGCGCTTCGGCGACAAACGGCGTCGCTTTTCTATTTTTTTCTAATGCCAACGCGACGAATCCGGCGCGAATTGCCTCGTAAGGTGTCACTAAACGGTCACTTGAACCGAGATGGCTGGTATATGCGGGCTGTTCACTCACTGGCGTTTCCTCCATACATAAACACATTTTCTGAGAGGTTCTCTTCCGTAACCTCCCATTTGTTGGCTGCTATTGCCTTTGCCCTGCGGCAAAACAAGAATATGTTCAACAATAAATCCTAATGATTCTGCAATATTTGATAAAATCAGGTCAACAGAAATACTTGCTCCGGCATAGCGCACATTATCGTTGACCATAAACATAAGACCATCTTTTTTTAGGACTCTGGCACATTCTGCAATGGTACAGGCCATCTCATAAAAATATCCTTTTACCATCCTTGAAATTCCGGCATTATTCAATGCCTTTTGTTCCCGTTGCTTCTCAAGATAAGCGAGAATGGCCTGAAGTAATGCTTGCTGTTCTGCGGCGTTCATCGCCTCTTCCCACTGTGGGTTTATAGAGAGCAGATCTTTAGGGCGATTCTCGACCGTACAGCTTAACATCGTTTGCCGAAGTTGGACAAGACCTTGTTCTGTTACTCCGAGCAAGGCAAGTTCTAAGGCATAAGTTCGGGTATAGTCATACCGATTGCAATAGGGGGGGGAGGTCATAACAGCGGTATATGTCATTGGCGCGATTGTTGGAAGGATCGTCAAGCAAGAACCTTTAAATACATGAATATTGCCATAAGAAGGGACTTCATGGAAGAGGTTATAATGATCGCCGTTATTATTAATATCGGTAATAATTTCATGAAGTTTTGACGTGATCGCCTCTTCAAATGAGTATATTTTCCCTTTATGAAACGGTTTTTTCCCGACATTTTTGCCAGAACGAAGATCCCAGCGCAAGTATTGCCCATCTTTTCTAGTATAGCTCACCGATTCTAACACGCATAATAACGCGAAGACGAGGAGAAAATTGATCTCCCCTTGTTCATGTTCGGCAACGGCGAGATAGTATCCAATTTTTTGTTCCGTATCCTGTGGATATGCGCCTTTTGTAATGCGTAAAATATTAAATTGCTTTTGTTGTTCACAATGTTCCCAAGGTTTCTCATCACGCCATTTTTTAAGTATGCTTAGTTCTTCCTTCGTAATATGATGTAAGAGATAATGATGGGCGCGAATGACATGTTGCCCGATTGGCAGCAACTCAATTCCATCTGCGTCATAGCCAAGTCGGCTTCCTGCAAAAAGCGTTGTGCCAATGCCCGCAAATGGATCGAGCAACTTTCCGTGAGGAACATGATATTTTCTCAATAGATACGAGATCAAATCATCAGAAAAGGCCTCCTTATACTTATACCAGCGATAGTGTGATTTCTCTTTATTCGCCTGAAAACTGACGATTTGCCTTGTGAGCGCGTTATCTGTCACGATAACAGGCTTATAATAATGATATAATTGTCGATCTAACTCTGCAATCGTCGAAAAATATTCGTCTTGAGATTCCATTACATTCATGATCAAAAAGTGCGTTTTAACGACGCAGTTCTCCCATGTAAACCCTGAAAAAATTTTTTTATGATCAGACTGAATTCGTTG
>CAZCGG010000168.1:6591-10516 GCA_964498135.1 uncultured Candidatus Moduliflexus sp. | reverse complement strand
TATCCTCGGTGGGCATGGTGCCAATATGCTTGGGACGACGCGACCGCGCGGAACGTGAATAATACGCTCGATCTGCTGCGCCGCTTGGCTCTCTGGTGTCGTCAGCATCGGATCAAAATGATGTTGACCGGCGCGCCGCATTATTGGCAATATGCGGGAAACCCTGATGGAAGCGGCGAACCGCGCTGGTCTCATCGTCCGCATGATGCGTTGGCCGCGCTCGCCAAAGAATTCGAGATGCCCTATTTAGATTCATATCAAGCGCTTCAGCCGGCCATCGCAGGCACGCCGCAAACAAGATTTTATTACGCGGAAAACATGCACTTTAATCCGCGCGGCTATGCGGCATGGGCAGAAGCGCATTGCCGTTTTTTAACCGACCAAACCAATCGCCTCCTGCCCAAAGAATTTTGGCGGTGATGATTTCAACCTGAGCGTTCTGCGTGACTGTTCAAGACGCGCAAATAAAAAATAATGCCATAAAAATATTGACATCGCATCAAAAATTCCACATAACTAATCACGTTACGGGACTCGCGCAACAATAGACCTCTTGCAAAAGTCCATTCCGTTCGCCCTGAGCCTGTCGAAGGGGTGAGTATAGGAAGTCTTCTTCCGCCCTTCGACAAGCTCAGGGCGAACGGGATGACGGGTCAAAAACGACTTATGCAAGAGGGCTAATGGATGTTTTTTAAAAAAGGTGACAGTTATGGCAAAGCGCAAACGGCTCGGCGAAGTCTTAGTGGATGCCTGCATCATCTCGGAAGACCAGCTTTCGGAAGCGTTGCAGCTTCAGCAGGAAAAACCGCGTTTAATCGGCCAAATCCTCGTGGAAATGGGCTGGGTGTCGGAAGAAGAAGTCTGCCGCGCCGTCGCTGAATTGATCCACGTTTCCTATGTGGATATCGATCACGCCATGATTAGTCAGGATGTCGTGCAGCTTGCCCCAGAACATCTTGCCGCCCGGCGCAACATTCTCCCCCTGTTCGTGCAGGATAAAATCCTGTACGTCGCTATGGAAAATCCGCTCGATGTCGAGGCGATTCAACGCCTCGAATTTTCGACCAGCATGCGGGTCAAGCCGCTCATCGCGCCGCCCAGCCAACTCCGCGACATGGTGCGCAAGCATTACAACGTGGACGAATATCTTGGCCGAGTGTTGGAGAATGTCGCGGGAGACGAAACCGTCAGCGTCGAGCATGAACTCGGCGCGGAACAGGCCGTTGATGTCGGCGAAATCCGCAAAATCAGCGAAGGCAGCCAAGTCATCCGCTTGGCGAACATGATTATCGCCGACGGCATCAAAAAACGCGCCAGCGATATTCATCTCGAGCCGTCCGCCAAGCATCTGAATGTCCGGTATCGCATTGACGGCCTGCTGAGCAAAGGGATTCGCATTCCGAAATGGCTGCAATTGCCCTTGATTTCGCGCATTAAGGTCATCGCCGGGCTGGATATTGCCGAACATCGCAAGCCGCAGGACGGGCGCATCCGCGTCAATTTTCTTCAGCGCAAGATTGATTTGCGCGTCTCCACGCTCTTGACGCATTTCGGCGAAAAAGTGGTGATTCGGATTTTGGACAAATCCGTCTCCGTGCGCGGGCTGCCGCAATTGGGCATGTTGAAACAGCATTTGCACATTTACCGCGCCACGCTGCGCCAGCCGCAAGGCTGGATTCTCGTCACCGGCCCGACCGGCTGCGGCAAAACCACCACGCTGTACGCCTCGCTGAACGCCCTGAAAGACGGCTCGAAGAACATCATCACGGTTGAAGACCCGATTGAATACCAGCTTGAAGGCATCAATCAGGTGCAGGTGAATCCGCGCGCCGGATTGACCTTTGCGAGCGGCTTGCGCGCGATTCTGCGCCAAGACCCGAACATCATTCTCGTCGGCGAAATCCGCGACGCCGAAACCGCCGAAATCGCCATGCAAGCGGCTGAAACCGGCCATCTTGTTCTCAGCACGCTGCACACGAACGACGCCGTTTCGACGATTAACCGCCTGTTCAGCCTCGGCGTCTCGCCGGATCTCGTGGCCGCGAACCTGCTCGCCGTCGTCGCGCAGCGCTTGGTGCGGAAAATCTGCCCGCATTGCAAAATGTCCTATCCGGCGGCGGCGGAAGAATTGGAGCAACTCGGCCTCTACGCGCCGGAATACGCCGGGATGATCTGCCAAAAAGGGCAGGGCTGCCCGGTCTGCGAACAGACCGGCTATTACGGCCAGACCGCGATTTACGAACTGCTGATGCAGCACGACGCCCTGCGCGAGGCGATTTCTCAGCGTATCCCGAAGCAGGCGCTGCGGCGGGTCGCCCGCTCGTCCGGCATGAAGACGATGCTGGAAGACGGGATTGACAAGGTGCGGCAGGGCGTCACCACGCTTGAAGAAATCGCCCGCGTCTGCCCGGTGGACGCCGAAGAATTCCGCAACGCGCTGCAATGCCCGGAATGCGGGCGGCTCGTCAGCATCTCCGACGCGGCCTGCCCGTTTTGCCAGCATGATTTGCATCGCGTCTGCCCCGAATGCCGGGCGATCTTGAGCGGCGGCTGGAATTTCTGCCCGTTCTGCGGCAGCCGCGCCCGCGATCAGCTTGAACGCGCGCCTTTGTCGGCGGACGCGCAGCAAGTCGTTTCCGCGTTCATCAGCGAAGAGCAGCGCGCGCTGCGCATTCTCACGGCGGACGACGACGAGCCGGTGCGCGACATGGTCTGCGAATTGCTGCAACAGCGCGGGTATCAGGTGATTCAAGCGTCGGACGGCGAGACCGCGCTGCAAAAAATCCGGGCGGAACTGCCGGATTTGATTCTGCTCGACGTTCACATGCCCAAAATGGACGGATTTGCCGTCTGTCAGGCCGTCCGCTCGTCGGTGGAAACCATGTTCACGCCGGTGATTATGGTGACGGGTCAGGATTCCATCGAGGAAAAAATGCGCGGGTTGGCCTTTGGCGCGGACGAATACATCACGAAACCGTTTGACGTGCCGCATCTTTTGGCGCAGATTGACGAACTCCTTCGCCACAGCGCTCGTTCTGCCGCAAAAGAAGGTGAAAACGCATGAACGCGCAAACGCAATCCGCCGGGTCAGCCCTGATTTCCGTCGTGATTCTCAGCGCCATCGTCTATTTGGCGATTGTCGCGCTGTTGATTCTCGCGGCGACGGAAACGCAGATTGCCTATTATGAGCAGCGAACGACGCAGGCGTTTTACGGCGCGGAAAGCGCGTTGACGCTTGGCATCGCGGATTTGCGCGGCTATAACGGCGAGAAAGTTTCGGTGTACAATGAAGCCATAACTATAGGAGGCGAACCGGCGACATTTTCTTCGTATCTTGAAAAGCCGAAAAAAAAGGAGGAGGAAAGCCTCTATCATCACAGCCTCGTCGGCACGGCCACGCGCACCGGGCCGAACGGCGCAACCACGCGCACCGCGCAGCAAGACATTGTGATAAAGCCGTTCGCGCTCTTTGCCTCGAAATCGCTGCAATTGCGCGGCGGCTGCGCGATTGCAGGCCATGCGCACGGGAACGATTCCGTCAGTTTAGACGCGGGCGCGTTGATTGACGGCAATCTCACCTCATCCGCCGGAGTGCCCGCTTCTTCAGAGCAAGTTTCAGGGAAAACGCAGTCTGAGTCGGAGATAAGCCTGCCCATCATTCCGCTGCGCGCGTATTATCCAAAGTATATTTATAAAGGGGAGGTATTTGAGGCTGAGCCGCTTGCGCTGCCGGAAACCATCCCTCTCATTGCGAAAGATGACGCGCAGCCGCCCGCCGCAGAATTGCGCCTCTACGCGCAGACGCCGAGCGTCAAAAATCCGGCAGGGGTGTTTTACGTCTCAAGTGAAATCAACAGCGACGCGAGCGGGGCGCTCGTCGCGTTGGCGATTCAAGGAACGCTGCTGTTGGAACATCCCGCGAAAT
>CAZCGG010000168.1:3692-6491 GCA_964498135.1 uncultured Candidatus Moduliflexus sp. | reverse complement strand
GCGCTCGTCGCGTTGGCGATTCAAGGAACGCTGCTGTTGGAACATCCCGCGAAATTGCGCGGCATTATTCAAATTTCGGCGGTTGACAACTTTCCGGCGCTCGTGAATTTCTCAGGCGCTCCGCTTGAGATCACGGTCATCCCGCCCGAACTTATTACGCCGTTCATGGATTTGACGGTGGGCAGCAGTCGCCCTCTTCCAGACGATTCGTTGATTCAAGGGTTGATCTATTCTTCCGGCGATGTCGCCATCACGTCGGAAGGCGTGGGCAGAACGGCGCTGAAGGGGAGCATCTTTGCGAAGAACATCACGCTGACCGGCAATCCCAAGTTGAAAATGGAATATAATTTGCGCGTCCTGACAAACTCTCCGCCGGGGCTGCAATTGGTTGAGCGTTCGGAATGGCGCGAGTATTTGACGGAAGATGGCAAATAGTCTCGTAGAGACGCACGGCCGTGCGTCTCTACGGGAGAGGCGAGAATATTACAACGATGTATTTCATTCAGGAGGTAGTATGATGAAATGTTCTCCAATAAGGAGGCTCTGCATGGGCATGGTGATGATTGCGGCGATGGCCGCCGGACAGCCCGCGTCGGCGGCGGAAAAGACGATATTGCGCGTGGCGCATGACAACGGCGCGTTTGCGTTTGAGCTGTATCAAACGTTGCGCGCAGGCGACGGAAACCTGTTCTTTTCGCCATACAGCATTTCGACGGCATTCGCCATGATATACGGCGGGGCGCGCGGCGAAACGGCGCAGCAGATCGGGAAAACGCTGCATTTCGATTTGCCGCAGGCGGAATTTCACGCAGCGTTCGGCAAATTGCAAGCGCATGTCGCCGCGCTGAGCAAGGGGGACGCCGTGACGCTCGCGCTGGCGAATTCCCTCTGGCTGAATCCGTCTTTCACGCTGGCCGACGCCTTCACCGCGCTTGTCGAGCAGTCTTACGGCGCGAATCTGTTTTTCGTGGATTTCATGAAGCAGCCCGAAGAGTCGCGCGCGCAGATTAACGCATGGGTCGCGGAGCAGACGCGGCAGAAAATCGCGGAATTGCTGAAATCCGGCGACGTGAATTCGGAGACGCGGGTCGTGCTGGCGAATGCCATCTATTTTAAGGCCAACTGGCGCGATGCGTTTGACGAAAAGCAGACGTGGAACGCGCCGTTCTGGATCAGCAAAGATGAGCAGATTGAAACGCCGATCATGCAGCAAACCGGCGTGTTTGAATATGGCGAAACCGACGACATGCAGATTCTCGCGCTGCCCTACGCGGGGGAATCGGTGTATATGGTGATTTTGCTGCCGCGTGCGCCGGACGGCTTGGCGAACATTGAGGCGCAAATGGGCATGAAGCGCGTCATGGAATGGCTGCGGCTGACGGAGAAGCAGAAAGTCGCCGTTGCGCTGCCAAAATTCGCGCTGCGTTTTCACTGCGACATCCTCGAAACGATTGAGGCGATGGGCTTCACGGCGGCCAATGATTTTTCAGGCATGGCGAAAGAGCCGCTCACGCTTTCGAAGGTGATTCATGAGGCGATGGTGGACGTGAATGAGCAAGGCTCGGAAGCCGCCGCCGCCACGGCCGCCGTCATGAGCCGCTCGATGGCGCGGCATCCTGAATTTCTGGCCAATCATCCGTTCGCGTTTTTCATGATTGACGTGAAAACCGACAGCATTCTGTTTGTCGGTCGGGTCGTGAATCCGGCGAAATCGTAGCCGAAAGCTGTCAGACACCTTTAAGGTGTCTGACAGCTTTCCTTGGGAGGCGCGCCTTGAATATCGGTCATCATTTCTTGCGGCGGCGTCGCCGGATGGCCGGATGCGTCCACGAAAATGCCGGTGGAATAGTCCCGAATCAGGAGTTGGCTGCGCGAGACGGAATAAATATCTTGAATCCATGTGCCGCGAAACCGGCGAACGTCCACGAGACGACTGATGATGCGCACCGCTTCGCCGAAGCGCGGGAAGGCGCGATATTCGGTGTCGTGGCGCATCTGAAAAATTAAAAATCCAGTTGCCATGCGTCGTTCCGACGGCCAGCCTGCTTCCGCCGACGCGAGGAAAATACATTCTTCCAGCCAATTATAAGCGGCCTGCGGGCGAACGTGGCCGGACGGATCAAGCTCGACGCGCATGACCTGATGCTCCCACGCATACCGCCTGATGTGCGGCTGATCTTCCGGCAGCGCGAACGCGCGCGGCGATTCTCCGGCGGCGCGTGGAAAATAAGCTAACATCTCCGGCGGAATCTCTTTGGCCTCGCCGGTGGCGCGTTCGACGCGCTGCCAGACGCTTCGCGTCCGCACCACGCTTTCATCCGCGATATGCAATGCCGCGTTCGTGCGCGTGATGTCGCAATCAAAGACCGGCCGCAGCGGATCCGCCTCAGCCAGCCCGAGCCGAATCGTCAGCGTATCGCCGAAGGCGGCGGCGTGGCGGTATTCAATGCTGCACTGCCGCACATCCCAATAAAACGGGCTTTCGTATTCCCAATCTTTCACGTCGCCGCGCTGACGCATGATGTCCGCGAGCGCGTATTGGACATAGCTGATCGGCACGGCGTTGTTGACATGCCCGAATTGATCGCAATCGGACGGTTTGACCTGTAATGCAATGTTCATCGTATCGTTTTTTGAGCGCCGAAACACGCAGCGTTTTGATAAAAAACGGCGTTGTTCGCGCCGCAAGTCATTCGGATGTGCCTGAAGTTCAATCGTTGGCGCATCAAAATGCGCGCAAACAGGAATTGTCAAGCAGTAATTGCTGCTCTTGCTTGACAAAATCGGCGCGAGAGATAA
>CAZCGG010000168.1:0-3592 GCA_964498135.1 uncultured Candidatus Moduliflexus sp. | reverse complement strand
ATGAAATAACTGACTGACAATCCGTTGAAGGGGCGTTTTTCGCCGCGATGCCGACACGCTTCTTCACGCGTAATTTTTTTCATGAAGGTGATGCTCATGACGTATTCAGAACCGGGGTTCAATATTTCGCTGCAAGAGAACTTGCTGCGATTTTCAGGAAAAATCGAACGGTTCGATTATTCCGCGCTTGAGCATTTTTTCGAGCAGGTTGAAGAGTCGCTGCCTGATCATGACTGCTTGGTGGACATGACGGGGTTGCTGTACTTAAATTCGCGCGGCCTCCGAACGTTCGTGAATTATATTCTGAAAAGCAACCATGCCTTTACATTGCGGATTAATAACAGCGCAATGTGGCAGAAACAGAGCCTTCCGATGTTGAAGTTTCTGCGGCCAGAGCGCATTACTATCGTAACGGAATGACGGACATGTCGGATTTATACGAGTATATCAGCAACAATGACGAGACGCGATATGATTTTCGGTACGTGTTTAAGTTCCGAAAGCGCAAAGATTATTTCGAAAAATTGTGGAATATGAAAATCAGCGCGCGCGAGAGTCTGGAGGATTGGCTGCTTTTGGCTGTTACATCGCCGCAAATGGCGGAAATCTGCGCGAATGCATGCAGCGAATTGATTGAAAATTGCGTGAAATACGGCCGCGAAGAGTCGGTGGCCGCCGTCGCTATTCGCGTGACGAACACGATGATTGAGATTGAAACCGTGAATGCGACCGAGCCTGAACATGCCGCCGAATTGCGCCAATCGCTCGATGAATTGAACGCGGCGGACGATCTAAAAAAATTGTTCGTGCAAAAATTATTGCATCCCATGCAGGGGAAAAGTCATTTAGGGTTGATTAAAATTGTCATGGAAACAAAAGGCGCGCTGCGCATGATGCCGCATGCTGAAAATGACATCGCGCACGTCGCCTTGCGCATGAACGCAGTATAGAGGAGGTTATCATGAAATATGCGGAGCCCGGATTTGAAATCATGCTGGCAGGCAATCGTTTGAGTTTTTCAGGGAAATTGGAAAAATCGAACTATATCGAGATTGATGCGTTTCTCCGAAAAATTGATCAAGAACTTTCAGCGCAGATGTGCGTGATTGATTTAATAAAACTCTCGTTCCTGAATTCGAGCGGCATCCGGTCGTTGGCGACCTTCATACTCGGCAGCCCAAAAATGTTTGAGTTGCATATTAATAAGTCCGTGACATGGCAGCAGGAAAGCATCCCGGCGTTAACGTACATCAAGCCCGAAGGGATTAAGATCGTCGCTTGATCTTTTACACCGCTTGCATGATGAGGGGGATTATGACACCTTGGATGACTGAACAGGATTGCGCAATGAAAGATTTCGAATACACGTTTCAATTCCAGAAAACGGAAGAGCATTTCGACCAATTGTGGCAAATGAAATCCAGCGCGCGCGAAAGTTTGAAAGATTGGCTGTTAGCCTCAAGCGTGACGCCGAAGATCGCCGAAACCTGCGCGAATGCGTGCAGCGAATTGATTGAAAACTGCATCAAATACGCGCAGAATCATACGCGGGCGGGCGTCTTGATTCACGTGAATCAACCCGACGCGGAGGAGAAGGCCGATATTATCGTCGAAACATTCAACCGTTCCGATCCGTCGCATCGCGCGTGTTTATCAGAATCCATCGCCGCCATCAACCACACGGGCGATTTAAAAATGCTGTTCGTCCAGAAACTCCTCAATCCATCGCGCGGGCAAAGCCATTTAGGGCTGGTTAAGCTGATGCTGGAAACCAAAGGACGCATGGAATTTCTTCCGGCAGAAGATCACATCGCGCATGTCAGGCTGCGCATGGAAGCGAATAACCCTACGCAAGAAATCATATCATGAGCATTCGATTCAAATTGACGCTTGGCGGAATGCTGCTGACGTGCGTGATTATTCTGTTGACTGCCGGAGGATACGCGGCCTGGTTCCAATCGGCGCGGCAGAGCCTGCCCGCGATTCCCGCCGACGCGGCGGAGCAGTTCTCACGGGAATTTCTGCGCGTGACCGCCGGATTGACGCTTGGCCTCACGGTTGGCGCGGGCGCGCTTCTCCTGCTGCTCGATATGCGGATGCGGCGCAGAATGCTGAAAATTGTGGATGCGGCCGCCGGAATCGCCGCCGGGAAGTTGACGCAGCAATTGCCGGCGCGCGGACAGGATGAAATCAGCCTGGGCGCCCGCGCGATTGAGCAGATGCGGGAAACCATCGCGCGCGTCCTGCGCGAGATGTCTGTCGCGGCGCAGGCGATTCAGGAGGGGCGGCTCGATGTGCGCGCCAACCCGGAGGACTTTGCCGGGGATTGGCGCAAGCTCATCGTGGACATGAACAGCATGATTGATCAGTTTGCCGAGCCGCACCGCCTCATGACGGACGCGCTGGATCGCCTTGCGAAAGGCGACATTCCAAACCGCGTGACGCATGACGCGCGCGGCGAGTTCAGCGCGATGATCGAGAGCCTGAACCGGCTGATTGACGCCATGAATGAGGTGACGTGGATTTCGATCATGCTTTCCACCGGCAATTTAGATGTGGACGCCCGCGAACGCTCTGAGCAAGACCGGCTGATGAAGGCGATGAATAAAATGATTCAGCAGTTGCAGCGCATTTCGCAGGAAACGAATCTGCTGATTAAGGCCGTTGATGAAGGGAAATTGGCCGTGCGCGGCGATACGGAAGGGCTGGGCGGCGTCTGGCGCGATCATATTATCGGCATCAACGCGGTCTTGGATGCGTTCGTCGCGCCGTTCAACGTGGCCGCGACGTCGCTCGATCTGATCGCCAAAGGCGGCTTCCCCGAAAAAATCCGCGACGAATATCACGGCGATTTCAACGCGCTCAAGCAGAACCTCAATCTCCTGATTGACGCGATTCACGATATTACCGTCGTGGCGGAGGAAATGGCGCGGGGCAACCTGTCGGTCGAGGTCAACGAACGTTCTGAGGCCGATGTGCTGATGCAATCGTTGAATCACATGATTCTGCGCGTGAAAGAAGTTGTCACCGACGTGAAAATCACGGCGAGCGATTCCGCCCATTATGCCGAGGATGTCGGCGGCGTCGTCACGGAAATGGTTTCCGCGATTGAAGCGATTGCTGGAAAAATCAAAATTATCGAAGATATTGCCGCGCAAACCCGCCTGCTCTCGCTCAACGCAACCATCGAGGCGGCGCGGGTGCAGGGACACGGCAAAGCCTTTTCCGTCGTGGCGGCGGAAGTGCGCCAGCTTTCCGACATCACCAAACAAGCGGCGGAAGAAATCAATCAATTAGCCACATCCAGCCTGAAAATTTCCCAAAGAATTCATGATATGTTTGCCGCGCTTGTCCCTAATATTCATAAAACCGCCGAATTAGTGCAAGCGTTAAGCGTGATAGATCGGGAATAATTGTCATAAAATACATGAATAGGAAAAGCTGTCAGACAGGTTCAATGTGTTTGACAGCTTTTTTTGCGTCCAAACCATGTCGTTTCAAGACGACGCAAGATGACAATTCACCTTTAAATATGCTGGATTTCCCCTGATAATGCCGAAATATGGCATATTTTCCCCGAAATGAATTTTGT
>CAZCGG010000167.1:0-10574 GCA_964498135.1 uncultured Candidatus Moduliflexus sp. | reverse complement strand
TCCCGCGCCTTGAAGAAGGATGGTTAGACACGCCCACGTTTGCAATCAATGAACATTGTATTCTTACGAGGAAATCATGGAACAACATTATCAATTTTCAGACATCGAGCGGAAATGGCAAACCCGCTGGAACGAGCAAAAGCTCTATAAAGTCACGGAAGACCCGGCCAAAAAGAAACTCTATATTTTGGAAATGTTTCCGTATCCGTCCGGCAAAATTCATATGGGGCATGTGCGGAATTACTCGATTGGCGACGTGATCGCCCGCTTTAAAATGATGCAGGGCTACAACATTCTGCACCCGATGGGCTGGGATTCGTTCGGCTTGCCCGCCGAAAACGCGGCGGTGAAACATAAGCAGCATCCGGCCAAATGGACGCGTGACAATATCGCGTACATGAAAAGCCAACTGAAACAGCTTGGGTTCAGCTATGATTGGGACCGGGAAGTGGCGACGTGCGACCGGCTTTATTACAAATGGCAGCAGTGGCTCTTTCTGAAAATCTACGAAAAAGGGCTGCTCTACAAGAAAAAATCCATCGTCAACTGGTGCGACGAATGCAACACATCGCTGGCGAACGAGCAGATTGAAGGGGATAAATGCTGGCGCGGGCATACGTCCATCGGGCAGCGCGAGCTTGAGCAGTGGCACATGCGCGTCACCGATTACGCCGACGAATTGCTGGAATGCTGCAAGCAGCTTGAGCAAGGCTGGCCGGAGCGCGTCTTGACCATGCAGCGCAACTGGATCGGCAAGAGTTACGGCACGTCCGTGCTGTTTCCGTTGGCCGACAGCGACGGCCGCATCGAGATTTTCACGACGCGGGCGGACACGCTGTTCGGCGCGACGTTCATGGTGCTTGCGCCGGAACATCCGATGGCGCGGAGCTTGTGCGCCGGAACGCCGCACGAGGCCGCCGTGCTGGAGTTCGTCAACAAAATCGGCTTGCAGGAAAAGGCGGTGCGGACGGACGAGGCGACTGAAAAAGAGGGCGTCTTCACGGGCAAATATGCGATCAATCCGCTCACGAACGAGCGGATTCCGATTTGGATCGCCAATTTCGTGCTGATGGAATACGGCACGGGCGCGATTATGTCCGTGCCGACGCACGACCAGCGCGATTTCGACTTTGCGAAGAAATACGGCCTGCCGTTGCGCGTCGTGATTCAGCCGGAAGGCCAGACGCTGGCGGTTGAGGCGATGCGCGCGGCGTTTGTCGAATACGGCGTGCTGGTCAATTCCGGCGAATTCAATGGCATGAAGAACCGCGACGCGATTCAGGCCGTCACGGAATTTGTCACGAAAAAAGGCATCGGCAAGGCGACGGTGAACTATCGCCTGCGCGATTGGGGGATTTCGCGGCAGCGCTATTGGGGCAACCCGATTCCGATGATTTACTGCGACGACTGCGGCTGCGTGCCCGTGCCGGAAAAAGATTTGCCGGTCATTCTGCCGGAAGATTTCGAGTTCACGGCGCAAGGCGGCAATCCGTTGACGCGTTTGGAGAACTTTCTCAATGTCCCCTGCCCGAAATGCGGCAAACCGGCGCGGCGCGAAACCGACACGATGGATACGTTCGTGGATTCGTCGTGGTATTACATGCGCTACGCCTGCCCGACTTACGACGCAGGGCCGCTTGACGCAAACGCTGTCAATTATTGGATGACGGTTGACCAATATATCGGCGGCATCGAACACGCGATCCTGCATCTGCTGTATTCGCGCTTCTTTACGAAGGCGCTGCGCGATTTGGGCTTGGTGAAATTCGACGAGCCGTTCCAAAATCTGCTGACGCAGGGGATGGTTGTCGCGCCGACGTTTTACCGCGAACTCCCCGGCGACAAAAAAGAATGGATCAATCAGGCCGACATTGACATTTCGACGGACGAGCGCGGCGTTCCGACGCATGCGACGCTGAAAGCCGACGGCCTGCCGGTGAAAATCGGCGCGACGGAGAAAATGTCGAAATCGAAGAACAACGGCGTTGACCCGCAAAGCCAGATTGAGAAATTCGGCGCGGACGCGACGCGCCTGTTCATCCTGTTTGCCGCGCCGCCGGAAAAAGATTTGAATTGGAACGATCAAGCGGCGGAAGGGAGCTACCGCTTCTTGACGCGGCTCTGGCGCGTCGCGCAAACCGCGCTGCCGGATATTCAGGCCGCGCAGGTCGGCGCGTTTGATCTCGCCGCGTTGCCAAAAACGTCCCGCGATTTGCGCCGCAGAACGCACGTCACGATCAAAAAAGTCACGGAAGACCTTGACGGGCGTTTCCATTTCAACACGGCGATCAGCGCGATTATGGAATTGCTGAACGAAATCAGCGCGTTCGAGCTGCCGCAAGACGGCGCGGACAAGGCGCTTGCGGCGCGCGTCCTGCGTGAGGCGATTGAGGCGCTGGTCATGCTGATGTCGCCGTTCACGCCGCACATCTGCGAAGAACTCTGGGAAGCGTTGGGGCATGCGCAGAGCATTTTCAAAGAAACGTGGCTGAGTTTTGACGCCGAAGCCGCCAAAGCAGAGGAAATTCTGATTGTCGTGCAGGTCAACGGCAAGCTCCGCAACCGCATGACCGTCGCGGCGGATGCGTCGGAAGAAGACATCAAGCAGGCGGCGTTGACCGATGAGCGGACGCTGGCGTTTCTCGAAGGCAAAACGCCGCGCAAAGTCGTCGTCGTGCCGGGTAAACTGATTAACATTGTTGTGTAAAGAACGCTCACTACAAAGGCACAAATCGCAAAGCTTTTTTTGCATCCTTTGTGCCTTTGCGGTGATGAATTTATGAAGAAATTTTACGGTTTCGCGTTAATGGTGATGCTCTTGTCAGGATGCGGCTATACGCTCGTCGGGCAGGGCAATTTGCCGGAGCATATCAAAACAATTGCCATTCCGGTGTTCCAAAACGAGACGCTGCAAGAAGGGATTGAAGAAACGTTGACAAACGCCGTTATTCAGGAATTTGTCAAAGGAGGAAAGGTCAAATTGGTTTCCGAAACGAAAGCCGACGCCATTCTGTCCGGCACGATTCGCACGTACAAAAATAAAGAAGCCGTCGAATTCGAGAACGAGGACGATAAAACCGACGCGACCAGCTATAAATTAACCATCACGATTGATGTTGAATTGAAAGACCTTGTTGAAGATGCCGTGCTGTGGAAAACGGAAGGGCTTTCCGAAAACGCCGACTATGAGGGCGGATCGCAGATTAGCGCGACGGAAGAGGAGGATAACGAAAAAGAGGCGTTGGAAGATATTTCCAAAGAATTGGCCGGAAAAATTCGGACGCTCTCAACCGAAGGTTTTTAAGCATTAAGATTATTTTACCACAGATTGACACAGATTTTCACAGAAGCAACACATAAAAAATCTGTGAAAATCCGCGTAATCTGTGGTAAATATTTTTTCATGGCAGGCAAAAAAGAGCATATTACGTATCATGAATTTGTCCGGCAGGTTGAAAAAGGCGCAATCCGCCCGATTTACCTTTTTCAAGGGCAGGAATTGTTCCTGATGGAAGAAGCGCTTGAACTGCTGAAAAAGGCGTTGGTGCCGCCGGAGTCGGAAGATTTCGCGCTGAATAAATTCGCCGCCGAAGACGCGAATATTGGTGAACTGCTGGATTTAGCGCAAACCATGCCGTTTCTCAGCAAACGGCGCGTCATCATTTTGACCGACGCGCAGGAACTCCCTGCTGCCGCGCAGAAGCAGATGATTCCGTATATTGGCAACCCGAACGCCTCGACCTGCCTCATCATGACCGCAACGAGATTGGACAGCCGCACGAAATTCGCGCAAGCCCTCGTCGAACAGGGCGAAGTCGTCCAGTTCTGGAAATTGTTCGACCGCGATTTGCCGCCCTGGATTGTCAATCGCGCCAAACGCTACGGCTACAGCATGTCGCAGCAAACCGCCGCCTATTTTTTTGAGATTGTCGGCAACGAACTGCGCCAATTAGATAATGAACTCAAGAAAGTCATCGCGTACGCCAACGCGAAAGACATTACGACCGCCATCGTGCAGCAGGTTGTCGGCGACGTGCGCGAGCGCGACGTGTTTGAGTTGGTGGACGCCATCAGCACGGGCAACATCATTCACGCGCTGAAAATTCTCCGGCAATTGCTGATTGAAGGGGAAGAGCCGTTGAAAATTTTAGCGATGGTGACGCGGCAAATCCGGCTGCTTTGGAAGGCGAAAGCGTGGCTGAATGAGCAGCGCGGCATGTCGGCGCAGCAGCTTGCCGGAAAAATCGGCGTTTCGCCGCGCTCCGCAGAAGCCTTGCAGCAGCAGGTGCAGCGATTTTCGCAGCAAAAACTCAAGTTCGCGTTGAAACGGCTCGGATCGGTTGATCGCGCCTTGAAATCGAGCGCGAATGCGCCGGAAATCGCGCTGGAAGACTTATTGATTGACTTATGCGCCTGACATTGGCAAGCAAGGGCTGCTAAAAAAATAAAGCCAAACCGCAAAAAGAATTTTGCGATTTGGCTTTTTTATGGAAAAAAATGGTGGACGGGACGAGACTTGAACTCGCGGCCTCCGGAGTGCGATTCCGGCGCTCTCCCAAACTGAGCTACCCGCCCAACTTTGATGTTCCCTATAAATTTCCCCCTGTTTTTTTTGTCAAGATATTTTTTGCGATAGAAATTATTCTCTTCTTCGTGAAATTCATATTTGACAAAATCGTCTGTTTTTAGAGAATGTGAACGCTGAAACTGCGCATCCCGCGTTTACAAGATGATGCTGATAAAAAAATTACAGGAGAATTGACTATGCCCGTCATGTACGAAACAACGGCTCAAATCGCTGAAAATGGGCATTTATTGCTTGATCTCGACGATCTGCCTTTCGCAAAAGGCACACAGTTTTTAGTCAAACTGATTCCGCAATTTCAATTCGATGTCGAGCGTTTTCAGGCGCAAATGGAAAATTTAATGGATGAATGCGCTCGTCATAATCCATTCGAGGGGAAAAGCAACGCCGCGATAGCGCAGGAATTACGTCGTCAGCGTGAAGAAATGTTCCATGAATCAGCCTAAAATCAGCTTGGATACGAATGTTTTCATCTTCGGTTTGCGGAAGCTTGACCAACATGCCATGCTGATTCTCAAGCATCTTTTCCGATTCGAAGTCAGCCTGCCAGAGCAGGTCGAACGAGAACTGCGCCGCAATTTAGCGGCTTCTGAATTTCGAAGATTTTATGAACTCATCGGAATGCTGCCGTCATTTTCGGTGGCATATCAGCCTGTTCATGACGATATTTTGCAGTTGTATCGTGGATTCGGTTTGAAAACAGGCGATGCCAAAATCGCCGCATTTTGCGAGCAAGAAGGAATTGAACTGTTTGTTTCGGAAAACCGGCATTTTCTTCGTGAATTACCGGAACGCTCCTTTGAAATCGTTGATTGCCAGACATTTTGCTAGCGTTTCGAATTAACAGATCACAAGAAATAGCGCAGCAATAACGAAAGAGGAAACAATATGTCACATTTAGCAACGCATATTCACGTCTTTTTACAGCCGCACATCCGCGACATCGCGGGTGAAAAGGTCGCGGACGGCGCGGCGAAATATTTCGGCATGCAGACCGGACGCGTGAAAAGCGCAAAAATTTTTTCCGTGTTGTATGATCTTCCGGCGGCGCAGATACGGCAATTTGCCGAATTCTGCCTGAAAGACGCCGTGATCAACGAGGTCACGCTCAACGAATTTCGGCGCGAGGCCGGCTATCGCTCGTTTATCACAGTGGCGAAACTGCCCGGCGTGACCGATGACGAAGGCACGTCCGCGCAGAAATCGCTCGCCGATTTCCTGAACGCCGAACTCGACACGCAGACGCAGCACATCTACACGAAAGAGGTCTTTCTGCTTGAACACGCCCTTGAATCGGCGCAATTGAAGGCGATTGCCGAGAATCTTTTGGGCAACAAGCTGATTCATCATTTCGAATACGGCGCATTCGAGGGCGGCGCGGCGCGGCGGGCGTTCGAATACGTGCCGGAAGTGCTGATGGCGGCGCATGATGCGGTCGCCGAAATGGATATTTTCGTCAGCGACGCCGAGTTGTTGGAATTATCGAAAAAAAACGTTTTGTCGCTGAATTTGGCCGAAATGCAGGCGATTCAAGTCTATTACCGCGATCCGGCGACGCAGTTGCGGCGTGAACATGCGGGCATGCCGCCATTGCCGACCGATTGCGAATTGGAAGTGATTGCGCAAACGTGGTCAGAGCATTGCAAACACAAGGAGTTCAGCGCGATGATTCATTACGAAAACGCCGCGACCGGCGAGCGCAAAACGATTGATTCGCTCTTCAAAACTTACATCAAAGCCGCGACCGACACGGTGCGCGAGCGCCTCGAAGCGCGGGGCAATCGCTGGCTCGTGAAGGTTTTCTCCGATAATGCGGGCGTCGTGCGGATTAACGACGATTCGCTGTTTGTCTGGAAAATCGAAACGCACAATTCGCCCTCCGCGATTGACCCGTATGGCGGGGCGATTACCGGCATCGTCGGCAATAACCGCGATCCGCTCGGCACAGGCGTCGGCGGGGCGCGGCTGCTGTTCAATACGAACGTCCTCTGCTTCGGCCCGCCGGACTACCAAAAGCCCCTGTTGACAGGCCAATTGCACCCGAAGCGCATTTTTGACGGCGTGCGCAAAGGGATTGAGGACGGCGGCAACAAATCGGGCATTCCGACGGTCAACGGCGCGATTATTTTTGACGACCGCTACGCGGGCAAGCCGTTGGTGTATTGCGGGACGGGCGGCGTCATGCCCGCGCAGTATCAGGGGCTCGATGCGTGGGAAAAGCGGATTGACGCGGGCGACCGAATTGTCATGGCGGGCGGGCGCGTCGGCAAGGACGGCATTCACGGCGCGACGTTTTCGTCGGTGGAAATTGACGAGCATTCGCCGCAATCCGCCGTGCAAATCGGCAGCCCAATCACGCAAAAGCTGCTGTCGGATTTTTTGGAACGCGCCTGCCGCGCCGGATTGGTGAAATGCAGCACGGATAACGGCGCGGGCGGCCTCTCTTCGTCTATCGGCGAACTCGCCCAGATTTCGGGCGGCGCGGTCGTCAATTTGGAGCGCGTGCCGCTCAAATACGCCGGTTTGCGGCCCTGGGAAATTTTTGTCTCCGAATCGCAGGAGCGCATGTCGCTCGTGGTCGAACCCGCCCAATCTGACGCGCTGTTCAGGATGGCGCATGAAATGGAAGTCGAACTGTCTGACATCGGCCATTTCACCGCCGACGGCGTGTTAGATGTGCGCTATCAAGGCCGCAAAATCGCCTACCTCGATCTGACATTTTTGCATGATGGCGTCCCGCGCAAAACGCTGTTCGCGGAATGGAACGCGCCTGATTTGCGCGAGCCGAACTTGCCCGAAAGCCTTGATTACACGGACGCGCTGCGAAAATTATTGGGCAGCCTGAACATCTGCTCCCGCGAAAGCGTCATCCGGCAGTATGACCACGAAGTGAAGGGGAAAACCGTGATCAAGCCGCTGATGGGGCGCAGCGGGAAGACGCCCCAAGACGCGGCGGTGATGCGGCTCGGTTTCGATTCCTACGAGGGGATCGCCATTTCCAACGGCATTCTGCCGCGTTACGGCGATCTGGACGCCTATCAGATGTCGGCGGGCGCGTTTGACGAGGCCGTGCGGCAGATTATTTCGGTCGGCGGGCGGCTGCCGAATATCGAACCGAACACGAATCTGTTCTGGTCGGTCAACGACAATTTCTGCGTGCCGGATTCGGTCTATGATCCCGTGAATAACCCCGATGGCAAGGCAAAGCTGGCGAAATTGATTCAGATGTGCGAAGCCCTGTTCGATATGGCGACGTTCTTCGACATTCCCCTGACATCGGGCAAAGACAGCATGAAGAACGATTTCAAGGCCGACGGGCAGAAAATTTCCGTGCCGCCAACAATTTTGTATTCGATGACGGCGAAAATTGCGGACGTGCGCGAGACAATTACGAGCGAGTTCAAAGCCGCCGGTGACGCGATGTATCAGCTTGGCGCAACCTACGACGAACTCGGCGGATCGGAGTTTTACAAGCTGTTCGGCGAACTCGGCGCGAACGTGCCGCTCGTGCGGAAAGAGGCCGCGAAAGCCCTTTATGTCAAGGTGATGGCGGCGAATCAGGCGCGGCTGATTGCATCGAGTCACGATCTGTCGGATGGCGGTTTGGCGGTCGCATTGGCGGAATGCGCCTTTGGCACGGGTTTCGGCGCGGAGATTGATCTTGCGCCGTTCAACAATTTGAGCGCGGCGGCGGCGTTATTTGCCGAATCGCATTCGCGCTTTGTCGTGACGGTTAAACCGGAGCATTGCGCCCGATTTGAGGCGATGTTCGGCGACATGGCGACGCGGCTCGGCATGGTCAGCGACGCGCCGGTTTTGCGCATCCAACAACATGGCACTCCACTTATTCACGCGGACGTTGACGCGCTGCTCGCGGCGTGGAATAATGGTTTGACGCGATAAGATTTAACGCAAAGGTCGCAAAAGTCGCAAGTGACGCAAACGTTTGCGGCGATTGCGTCACTTGCGACTTTTGCGTTAAATCACAATTTTAATGAAACAGGTTCAGGCATTGGTGATGACGGGCTTCGGGATTAACTGCGAAGAGGAGATGGCGGCGGCATATCGGCTGGCGGGCGCGGAGGCGCAGATTGTTCATTTAAACGATATTCTTGTTGACGGGTTTTCGATTCAGGCGTTCGATATTCTGAACTTTCCGGGCGGCTTTTCGTTCGGCGATGATATTGCGTCCGGCAAGGTCATGGCGAATAAACTGCTCTACAAAAAGCTGCCGTCCGGCCTGACGTTTTTGGACGAGGCGCGAAAATTTCTGGCCGCCGGAAAATTCATGCTTGGCGTCTGCAACGGCTTTCAAATGCTGGTGAAAATGGGCTTGCTGCCGAATTTGGCGGGCGATTGCGCGCAAAACGTGACGCTCACGCGCAACGATTCCGGCAAATTCGAGGATCGTTGGTGCTGGTGCAAAGTGAATCCAAACGCCAAAACGCCGTTTCTGCGCGGGCTTGACACGCTCTACTTGCCCGTCAGACATGGCGAAGGCAAGCTGATTGCGCAGAGCGACGCCGCGCGGCAGCAGATTGTCGAGCGCGCGCTGAATTGCCTGAGTTACGCCGATGAACAGGGGAATCCGACCGCGCAGTATCCGTTGAATCCGAACGGCGCGGAGTTGAGTTGCGCCGGGTTGATTGACGCCACCGGCCAGATTCTCGGCATGATGCCGCACCCTGAGGCGTGTTTGTCGCTCTATAATCGGCCAGATTGGGCGCGGCTGAAACGCGATCAGCCCGATATTTCGGAAGAAGGCGACGGGCTGAAAATTTTTAAGAATATCGTGCGGCATCTTCAAGAACGCTAATAAGCGCGAGGTGAAATTATGACGGCGGCAGCCATTCAAGAAAGGTTGCTGAAAGAAACCGAAGGGCTTTCGTTTTCAGCGTTACAGGAAATTTTGGATTTTGTCTTATTCATGAAAGTCAAGGAATCGCACACTGACATGCAAGCTATTCATGCCATGCTGAATCTTCAAAACGAACGGCATTTGCTTGAAACAGCGTCGGTCGCGCATTTAGAAGAAGAATTTGCCGATTATCAGGAGCGATACCCCTATGAATCAGTCGATGGTCAGTGATACGATGGCGATTATTTTGCGATTGGAAAAACGCCGTTTGCCGGTGCGAGTCCGAACGTTATTCGAAGAAGCAGAGCAAAATATGCGCCTCATCTATCTTCCAGCGATGGCGTTGGCAGAGATTGGCTACTTATCGGAACGTAAGAGGATCGAAGTCACGCTTCAAGACGCACATGATTACTGCGCAGCCCATCAATCTTTCGAAGTCGTTCCATTGACGGGCGAAATCGTCACGCAAAGTTTCATTATTGACGACATTCCAGAATTACATGACCGCTTGATTGCGGGAACAGCCTATGCGAAACATGCACAACTGATAACGAACGATCCGGTGATCTCGCGTTCGCGGTATGTGTCTGTTGTGTGGTAACGGGGCATTTATGGCAATAACAGCCGCTCAACAACTGTTTTTATTCGATACGATACCTCTGTCGAAATGGGCGAACATCGTGCAGCGCGTTGAGCAGAATCCGGTTCATTTGGCGGGGTATGGGGAACAGTTGAAACAGGATATGCGCGAATTCAGAGAAACCTTCGTTTTTCCGCATGACGCATCATCATGAAATATTTGAATAGACCTCTTGCAAAAGTCCCACTCCGTTCGCCCTTCGACAAGCTCAGGGCGAACGGAGTGGGACTTTTGCAAGAGGTCTAATGTGTTTTAGAGCGTTCTTATCGAAATTGAGATGAAAAAAAACCACTTTAAGGAGGTTGTTATGACAATGATGATTTCCATCAAACGCGCTTTACTCAGTGTTTCTGACAAAACCGGCCTGATTCCGCTGGCAAATGCGTTGCGGCAAGTCGGCTGCGAACTGATTTCGACCGGCGGCACGGGCAAAGCCTTGCAGGAAAACGGCCTGCCGTTCACCGATATTCAGGCCATCACCGGCAACCCGG
>CAZCGG010000166.1:0-10585 GCA_964498135.1 uncultured Candidatus Moduliflexus sp. | reverse complement strand
GAGTAGAGACGCACGGTCGTGCGTCTCTCCCGCCGCAAAGATCATGAACAAGCACTGGAGCCCCGCCCCTACGTGGCGGGAAGGCGCGCCCAATGCCCCGCCACGTAGGGGCGGGGCTACCAGGCTGCTCGTCCACGCGCAACTTTTACAAGAGGTTCTGAGTGACATTCGCTGAACAGATGTATCTACACAGGCCGAATGACGGACAGGCCAGTCCCACCGCGCATCATTAAAAATCAAGAGGGCTTTTGGGCTGTTTTGTCGTGGAACTTTCGACGGTATGCGTGTAAATCATGGTGGTTCGGAGGTCGCTGTGGCCTAACAACTCCTGAATGGTTCGGATGTCGTAGTTGGCTTGCAGCAGATGGCTGGCAAAGGCGTGGCGAAAGGAATGCGCGGAGGCGCGTTTATTGATGCAGGCGAGTTCTACGGCGGTTTTGATGGCTTTTTGCGCGTGCGATTCGTGCAGATGAAAACGCCGGAATTCGTTCGGCGCGGTTGGCAGGCGCGTCAGTTCAATCGCCGGAAAGAGCCATTGCCACACCCATTCTTTGGCGGCGCGAGGATATTTCTGCTCCAGCGCGTGCGGCAGAAAGACGCCGGCGACGTTGTTCCGCGCCCGCTCTTGTTGATGTCGCGTTTTGAGTTGCTCGATATGCGCGAGCAATTCCGGGACAATGGCTTGCGGCATCGGCACGGCGCGGTCTTTCTGGCCTTTGCCGTCATGCACGGTGACGATGCGGGCGTCGAAATTGAGGCAATGAATGCGGAGATTCAGGCATTCGAACAAGCGCAGGCCGCAGCGGTATGTAAAAGCGTTGTCATGATTGTTCACCTCGTTCGAACGTCATGTTTGAACATTACCATAATTTTAATTTTTGCATTGCTTCCTGCACTCGCAACCCAATATCTAACGCTTCTTTGACTAATCGTTCAGTCTCTTGGCGGCCTTCTGCGACGTTCGATGCCAACGCATCGAGTATTCGCGTGTATTCAGTTGCCCCCATTCATTCGTTCAGCACGACACGCCCTGATCGATAGGAGCCAGGATTTCTTGCACCTCGATGATGCTGGGCGCAGGGCCTCTTGAATCTAAATCAGAGCGTATCGCGCCCGGGCGACGTCTGTGGACAATTCGCCAACGCGGTGGTCAAGCCGTTCCGTGCTGTACCCCTTGTTACCTTCCTAACGTTAGGCACATTTTCCCTCCATTAAAAGAAAGATGCGCAAACGTTATTCCGGTTCATCTGTTGTTACTGCAAGCGGTTGAGTAACTCTTCGAGCATGTCCTTGTCCGATTTGAAAATACGATTATGTGGTTTCCATTGGTCTTCTCTGATGGTGTCGATATCTCTGATAGATTCGCATTTCTGTGACACAATTTTCACCTTATATACCAGAGGAGTCCGGTCAGCGACAGCGCAGATGAACTGCGTTCGGATTCTGAGAATACCTTGACTACTCTTAAACGTCTGAATTTTATAGGTACTACGCATGTAACCAGATTCTGAATCGACTTGCTCGATGCTGTCATAATTGGTGGTCACGGAGTCAACTATTTTCTGCCACAGGTCGGACGCGCCAATCGCCTCGTTGGTTGGGATGCGCAGCCACTTATTCGTCGCTTCCGAGTCCGTGGTTACTGCAAAGGAAGGATCATCCTCCAGAATTATACGCAACTTGCCTCCCTTAACGAGACTGTTCTTCTTGCCTATGGTCTGTTCCCAGTCAACATATCCATCCTTGTTTGCCGTGATAATGTAGGTTTGTCCATCATCCCAGTCGAATTTGTACTTCACTGGAGTTTTTCCAACATTCACGCCATCCACCTTTACAAACGCGCCATCGGGTTGTGAGTGGATGAGTGTTCCCGTGCTTCCACCACAGCCAGACAAAAAATACAACATCGTCACTGACAGAAAAAACCTCAACAATTCTCGATTCCTCATCCTCATTTCAAACCTCCTTGAACGAACAGTACAGACGATCAACTTCAAAATCGACTATTGCCCATGTTTATTGATTTATCCAGCGTGAATACGGCAATCGTATTGAGGCCTTATTTCCCCATGTCCTTTACCACCTCCCCTGTCTCTCCAATAGACAGTGAATTATGCTAAGAGAATAACCATCTCTTCCACACCAATTCCGAACGACGCGGTTCACCTGCGAGCAGTCTTCTGCGTCCGCTACAATGATTTGTTCGACGGCATCCTCTCTTCTCAGAAATTGCCTCGACATGCGACTACGTGTGATGTCAATCACGCCACGAAGTCGAGTCGTCCTATTTTTCCAGAGGCAATCGCCAGAATGATCGCTTCTTGCTCATCAACAGAGGCGTCAATTTCATAGCCATTAAAAATCAAAAAGCACTCCATCGCGGCCTGTCCAATCCGTTTGTTGCCATCAATGAACGGATGATTTTGAATCAGCGAGAATCCTAATGCTGTCGCTTTCTCAATGATCGTTGGATATAATTCATGTCCGCCAAACGTCGTTTGTGGCAGGGCTAATGCGGATTCTATCGCGCCATCGTCACGAACTCCCGGACTCCCGCCGGTATGCTCCATCAACGACGCATAGAGAATCAGCAATTCATATTTTGTTAAATAGCGCATCCGGCAGCAAGACGAATATACAGTTCGTTATTCTTTGTCAGAAGATAGCTGATGACTTGATGAATATTCGGTTCGCTTTGATTGAGGAGTTCTTCAATACTCGCTTGAATCAGTTTTTCTGGCGATGAACCAAGACGAGATGCCACATCCTCTAAGGCTTTCATCTGCATATCAGGCACAGTAATGGTTATTGTACTCATAAGCGATTGTTAGGGAAAAGCGGCCTTCCGTGAAGTCCGGCGCAACCGCATAGAGAGATGACGCGGCCTAATCGGAGAATAACCGACAAATGCGGCCAGTAATTGCCGTCCCAATTACCCCCTCATCGCGTTAAACCGCGCATTTGTCAAGATATTTTGCGCCGGACGCAATTTTCATTGACAAAAGATCGCCGCCCGTTCCTCCTATTGAAAAGAGACCAAAATGCCCTGTAATGTGTAACGCTCCAGAACATTGAACGAGGCCATCATGATGCACGAACCGGACATGTCAGCCATTCAAACGATTATCCGCCGCGCCCTTGAAGAAGACATCGGCGACGGCGACATCACGACGCTCGCCACAATTCCCGAAGACGCCCGGCTGACCGGCAGATTTCTCGCCAAAGAAGGCGGCGTCATCGCCGGATTAGATGTCGCGGCCATGACCTTTATCGAGCTTGATCCGCAGGCGCAGATGATTTGCAATGTCGGCGACGGCGAGCGCGTGGAGCAAGGAACGGAAATCGCCCGCGTTATCGGGCAGGGGCGCGCCATTCTGAGCGGCGAGCGGGTGGCGTTGAATTTGTTGCAGCGCATGTCCGGCATTGCCACGCTGACGCGGCAATTCGTCGAGGCGGCGCGCGGCGCATCCGCCATGATTTTGGACACGCGCAAAACCATGCCCGGCCTGCGCGTGCTGGATAAATGGGCGGTGCGGCTCGGCGGCGGCGAAAATCACCGTTTCGGCTTGTTCGACATGGTGATGATTAAAGACAATCATATCGCGGCGGTCGGCTCGATTACGCGGGCGGTCGCGCAGGTGCGGGCGCAGGATTCGCGCCGCCGCCCGATTGAAGTCGAGGTCAAAAACCTTGATGAATTGGCGGAAACGCTGCCGTTAAACGTGGAGCGCATTTTGCTGGATAACATGACGCCAGAGATGATGCGCGAGGCCGCGCGCCTGACGAATCAGCGCGTTCCGCTCGAAGCGTCCGGCAACGTCTCGTTGGAAAATGTCGCGGAAATCGCCGCCACCGGCGTCAATTACATTTCCATCGGCAAGCTGACGCATTCTGCCAAAGCGTTGGATATCAGCCTGTTGTTGGAAGAATCCCGTTCATGAGCCGTGACCGCATTTTCCAACAACGCCATCCCGATCAACACATGCGGGCGACATGATGAAAAATAGACCTCTTGCATAAGTCGTTTTTGACCAGTTATTCCGTTCGCCCTGAGCCTGTCGAAGGGCGGCTGAACACGTCCTACACTCGTCCTTCGACAGGCTCAGGGCGAACGGAATGGATTTTTGCAAGAGGTTTAATAAATTTTTCGCCGCCGATTGGCATAGATCTTCACAAAGGAGTTTTTCTGAATATTTACGTCAATCTCTGGCTGAAAATGTGAGATATGAAACGCCATGAATTGGGGAGATGCAGGCATTTCGCCATGGTGGTTAGCGTGATTTTGTGTGTCGCGGCGCTGAATTCTGCGGCAGAATCACCCAAGTTGATTTTTATCACAGAAGATATTGACAATTTCCCGTATGAAAACGGCAACGGCGAGGCGATTTTGCCGGAACGACCGGGCATCACCGTCGAATTGCTGCAGCGCGTCGCGCAACGGCTGCGCCTCGATATTGAAATTCAACGTCTCCCCTGGAAACGCTGTTTCGCGGAACTCCAGCAAGGACGAGCCACCGGCTTGTTCAGCGCGAGTTTCAAGTCTGAACGTCAGGAAGCGGGCGCGTATCCGATGCAAGGAGAGCAGCCTGATCGGACGCGGCGAATGTACACGTCAGCCTATATGTTGTATGTTCTCGAAGGAACGGCGATTCAGTGGGACGGCGCGACGTTCCTTTCGCCGCCCAAAAATATCGGCGCAATGCGTGGCTATTCCATTGTGGATGATTTGAAAAAAATGGGCTTGCCCGTGATAGAAACGAAAGATATTTACGTGGCGTTCAAGCAATTGCATAACGGCAATCTTGACGCCGCCGCCGCATTGGAGCTTGCCGCAGATGCCATTCTGGAACAGTATCGCGGCGAATTCCCCACTATCAGGAAAGTCGCGCTCCCGTTAGTCAGCAAAGATTATTACCTGATGTTGTCGCACCAATTCATTCAAAAATCGCCGCAATTGGCGGAAGACATTTGGAACGCGCTGAGAGAAATTCGCGACTCCGAAGCATTTCAGCGAGACATGCAACACTACTTTCAAGAACAGGCTGAATAAGTGATGTTATGCAACCACTCCCCCTGCCCCTCTCCTGACTCAGGAGAGGGGAAAGAGAGAATGTCCCCCTCTCTCGAACGAGAAGTCACGGAAAACGAACCTCTCCCCCCTCTCCTTGTAAGAAAAAAAAGGGGGGGAAAAAAACGGAAAACGAACCTCTCCCCCCTCTCCTTGTAAGAAAAAAGGGGGGAAAAAACGGAAAACGAACCTCTCCCCCTCTCCTTAGTAAGGAGAGGGGGTGGGGGGAGTGGTTGCGTAACGTGAGTGAATAACTATGCCAACAGAAAACGAAGCGGACGTTTTAATTATCGGCTGCGGCATCGCCGGCAGCACGGCCGCCCTGATTCTGGCTGAGGCGGGCGCATCAGTAACCGTCGTGACGCGCGCGCTTGCGCCGGAAGAATCGAACACGCTGTACGCGCAAGGCGGCATTATTTATCGCGGCGAGCAGGATTCGCCCGCGCTGCTTGCGGAAGACATTCGGCGGGCGGGCGCTGGGCATTGTTCCCCGAAAATGGTGGATATTTTGGCGCAGGAAGGGCCGGAACTCGTCACGCGGCTGCTGATTGACGGCGCGAACGTGCAATTTGACCGCCGCGAGCCGACTGGCGAATTATCATTAGTGCGCGAAGGCGGCCATTCGCTCCCGCGCATCATCCACGCCGCCGACGCCACCGGCAAAGCCATTGAACTTGCGCTGATTCAGAAACTTCAGGCGCACCCGAACGCGCGCTTGCTGACCGGCCACACGGCGATTGACTTGCTCACGCCGTCGCATCATTCCGTGAATCGGCTGGCCGTGTACGAGCCGCGCGCGTGCGTCGGCGCGTATCTGTTCAATCAGCAGAGCGGCGGCGTGGCGCGCTGCTTGGCGAAAACCACGATGTTAGCCACCGGCGGCTTGGGGCAGATTTTTCTCCGCACGAGCAACCCAGTCGGATCGCGCGGCGACGGCTTGGCGATGGCAAATCGCGCCGGGGCGCGCATTATCAACGCCGAATTCGTGCAATTTCATCCCACGACATTTTACCATCCGCAAGCCCCGCGCTTTTTGATTTCCGAAGCCGTGCGCGGCGCGGGGGCGCGCTTAGTCCATGAAAACGGCGCGCCGTTCATGCCGAAATACGCGCCGGAATGGAAAGACCTCGCGCCGCGCGATATTGTCGCCCGCGCGATTCATCAGGAAATGCTGGAGCGCGACTTGCCGAGCGTGTTTTTAGATTTGCGCTCATACATTCCGGCGCAGCGCATCCGCGAGCATTTCCCGACAATTTTGGAAACGTGCCGCCAATACGGGATTGACATCACGCAAGACCTCGTGCCGGTCGTTCCGGCGGCGCATTATTCCTGCGGCGGCGTCTGGGTGGACGAATGGGCGCGGACGACGATCAGCAATCTGTACGCCGTCGGCGAAGTCGCCTGCACCGGCATTCACGGGGCGAACCGGTTAGCCAGCACGTCGCTGCTGGAAGGCGTGGTTTGGGGCAATCGCGCCGCGCAGCAGATTCTCCGCGACCTGCCGGAACTTGCGATCCCGCGCCGCGACGACATCCCTGAATGGCGCGATGACAGCGAATTTCCGCCTGATCCCGCGCTGATTGGGCAAGACATGAGCAACGTCAAACATGTCATGTGGAATTATGTCGGCCTCATTCGCACGTCGCACCGCCTGAAACGCGCCATCCGCGAATTGCAGCATTTGGAAATCGAAATCGAGCATTTTTACCGGATTTCGAAACTGTCCGATAGCCTGTTGGGGCTGCGGAATGCGGCGCGCACCGCGCTGCTCGTCACCCATGCGGCGTGGGAAAATACGCAGAGCATGGGCTGCCATTATCGGGAGTGAGCAGAAAATATTCACGAAAAACTTGACAACAACCAAAAAGTCAAAATAGTTGCTTGCTTGTGGAAAAATGTTAACGCAAACGGCGCAAGAGACGCGAAAGACAGGCAGGCAGTTTGCGTCGCTTGCGCTATTCGCGTCTTTTGTGTTCAATTCTTTTATAGGATGTAATGCAATCAGCATCACCATTTTCACTGAAACAACACGTCTTTACCAAACGCGCCCTGCTCTCATTCGGTTTTTCCCTGTTCCTCTTCGTGGTCTTTTTCTCGCAAGCCAATCTCGCTGACATTCTCCGTTCCCTGCGTCGAATTGATCCTGTTTTCCTCGCGTTGGCGTTTTGCGCCCATTATGCGTCCTATCTGTTCCGCGCCGTGCGCTGGAAAGCCATGCTTGCGCCCGATGGATTTTCAGGAAGCATCATTTCTCTTTCGAAAATCACGTTTCTGTTTCAAAGCGTGGATTGCGTCTTGCCCGCGAAGCTTGGGGACGTGTACGGCTCGCATTTGATGAAGCTGAATTTCGGCCTGAACCGGTCGTATGCGCTGGGATCAATCTTTCTGTGGCGCGTGATTGATTTAGTGTTTGTCGGCGGCGCGGCGGTCGGGTCAGCGTTCTGGCTCTTCGGCCGGAATTTGCCCGCAGAAGTGGCGTGGATGCTCAAATTCGGGCTGCCGGTTTTCGTGATGACGCTCGCCGCGCTGGCGTTATTTTTGCATCATCACCATCGGCTAACAGGCGTGATCGCGTCTGAAAAAATTCATCGCCTGCTCGCCTCATTTCGTCGCGGCTTCCGGCTGAATTTGCGCGCTTTGCCGGTCGTTTGCTTGTCAACCGCGCTGTTTTGGGCGTTAGAAGCGTTGCGATTTTTCTGCATCTGCCGCGCCATGTCGGTTGATGTTCAGCCGGTGGTTGTGATTTTCGTGACGTTTGCCGCCATGCTTTTTACCGCCGTGCCATTCACGCCGTCCGGGCTCGGCGCGGTCGAATTGGCGATGCGGACGCTGCTCGCGCTGGTCGGCGTGGCGCCTGCGGCGGTGTATCCCCTGATTCTCTGGGATCGCTTCATTTCCCATTGGAGTCAAATCGTGTTAGGCATGATTTTTGTTATGTTTAGTCAACCCATCAATGTAAAAATTTGGCATGCATCGGAATTGCCGCAAAACCCGACGGACGCGAACGCGGAATAGCCGCCGTTCAGCCCGCGCGTTTTGCCGCTGCCCATACAACACCAATATGAAAAATAATTTTCAGCGCGTCCTGTTGATGCGCATGCGGTCGCAGTTAATTAAAAATGTCAAACATCCCCATCACGTCTATCCGCCGTTGACGTTAAAATACATGGAAGCGCTGCTGCGGCAAGAAGGCGGGTACGCCGTCAAATTGATTGACACGTGGCTCGGCTCGCCGACGATTGACGAATTAGTCCGCGAGGCACACGACTGGCAGCCGGATGTCGTGATTATCATGGCGAATCCGGTAGACAGCCAAACCGCCTTTGAATTCGGCCGTGCGCTGAAACAGCAGCATACGTTTTTCCTCACGGCGGTCGGGCAGGAAGTCGCCATGCACCTCGAGCGCTTCTGGGAAACGAATTCGCCCTTCGATGTCGCGCTGCCGGGCGAATCGGAAATGGAAGTGCTGAACATGATGACGCTGCTCAACGCCAAAGGCGCGGCAGCAGTGAAAGAAAAATATCATCCGTCAACCGGTTTGACGCCGTTCGTCGTGGAAGATTTGAATAAATTGCCGTTCCCGACCTACACGCCGGAGGAAATCGAGCAGTATTGCTTCAGCGCGTACCCGCTCCGCATGAAGAAAAATGCGAAATGGGGCTTTATCCTCAGCAGCCGGGGCTGCCCGTATAATTGCTTCTTCTGCTCGCCCGTCATGCGGAAAACCACTGGCGAGAAAGTCAGAGTCCGCAGCGTCGCCAATGTCGTGGATGAAATCGAGCATTTAATGAAGCTCGGCGTGAACGTCATTTCATTCGAAGACGACGATTTGACGGCGAGAAAAGGGCATATTCAGGGGTTATGCGATGAAATCCGCGCACGGAACATCTCGGTAAGTTGGATTTGCCACGCCAGAGTGGACGAAGTGACGCCAGAATTGATGAACGCGATGAAAGACGCAGGGTGCATTCTGATTCGGTTTGGCGTGGAATCGGCGAATGAGCGGATTTTGCAGATGTTGAATAAAAATCCGCGCAAACGGGATTGGCGGAAAACCTGCAACGAAGCGTTCCACGAAGCCCGCCGCCTCGGCATTGCCACGAACGCCCTGATTATCATCGGCAACCCGGACGAAACGGCGGAGGAAATCGAAAACACGATCAACATGGTCACGGAGTTAAACCCGGATATGGTGCAAGTACATTTCTTTACGGTCTATCCCGGCTCTCCGGCGTATGAAGTTTATAAATCGCGCGTGCCGGAAGAGCAAATTTCAAAATTGCATCATTACAACGTGCCGATTGTGAATTTGAGCAAGCTGAATGAGCAGGAACTCTGGAAACTGCGCGGCCATTTTTACAAGAAATTCTTCATGCGCCCGTCGTTCGTGTTCCCTCATATTTTGCATTACAGCCTGTTTTATTTGACAAATCCGAAGGTGTTTCATCAACTGTGGAACGTCACTGGCATTCTCTAACATGCTGTTTTAAAAGATCATGAACAACCGGGTAGCCCCGCCCCTACGTGGCGGGTGGGCGTGCCAATGTCCCGCCGCATAGGGGCGGGGCTACCGAATTATTCAATCGCATTGAACAGGAGGTTTAGCAAGATGAAACGTAATGTATTGAGCATGACTGTATGCGCGCTGGGCATCATGATGGGCGCGGGCGCGTTTTCCGCCCAAGCGCAAACCGAACAAGCGGCGGGGAGCGAACGGACGAAGATGGAAATGAAGACGGCGGATTTGGTGTGGAATTGCTACGGCTGGTACACTGAAATCTGCGAAAATAGCGATCCAGAGGTGAAAAATAAATGTCTGGAACTCTTGAAAAACGAAACGCCGTTTTTCCTCGTCTCATGCGAAATTAAAAATAACACAGCCAAAACGTTAGCGCCAGCGTTTGTCATTCATCTGTATGACGCCGACGGCAAGGACGTAATGGCGGGCGGCTATCCTGCCCGCCCCGGAGATCGCGTGCTGCTGCCGAACGGGAAGGTCTATATGACGCAGATGATTCAGAGCGCCGATACCGATAAAATCAGGAAGATTGGGATGGATTTCGAGAAGGCGGCGACGTTCGATCTGCAAGCGCAGCTTGAAACCGCGAATGTCAACGTGCAATATGACGATTTCGGGGCAACCGTGACCGGCGCGTTGAAGAATACCGGCAGCAGCGCGTGCGCGAGGCCGTCGGTGCAGATTGTGTCGTATCGCGGCGAATCGTTGTTGGGGACGGAAGACCTGCCTCTGGATGCCACCCAAGAATTGGCGGCCGGGCAGTCGGTGGAATTTTCAGTTCAAGCCATGCCGCCCGCCGCGCAGGAATCGTTTAAGCAGGCAGGCGTCACGAACGTGGAAGTCATCGGCGCGTGCGGCCTTCAAGATTAGCGGAAACTACGCAACGCGGTTTGCGACGGGGCGAACGGAATTGCATCCGTTCGCCCCGTTTTTTTGAATAGACCTCTTGCAAAAGTCCATTCCGTTCGCCCTGAGCCTGTCGAAGGGCGGATGAACAC
>CAZCGG010000165.1:0-10597 GCA_964498135.1 uncultured Candidatus Moduliflexus sp. | reverse complement strand
ATTCCCGACGATATTTCCGTGATTGGCTTTGACGATCTTGAATTTTCGGCGTTTCTCAATCCGCCGTTGACAACGATTGAACAGCCCAAGCGCGAATTTGGCGAGAAGATTTTTCATACGCTGTTCGGCTTAATGAATGGGGAATCAAACCAAAGCATGATTATTTTTCCGAAATTGATTATCCGAAAAACGACCATGCCGATGAACCGGCGCCAATCGCCGGAAGGGGGTGAAAACGGGCAAGAAGATGCGTGAAAGAGGACAAAAGCGTTGGGTGTGTGAGTGTTTGAAATATGAACGCCTTGAATGGAGGATTGTGGTATGAAAAAGTTCGGTCTGCTGTTGACCTGCATCGCCTGCTTGAGCCTCGTCAGCGGGGCGGCGTTGGCGAAAGAAAGCGTGTCGGTTTTTTGGGCGGAATATGACGGCGTGACGCCGGAATTTGCCCAAAAACTCGAAACTGAGTTTGAAAAAGCCAATCCTGATATTGATTTGCAAATCGTTTCGATTCCATGGGATTCGCTGCACGACAAGCTGATTACGTCGCTTGGCGGCGGTCAAGCGCCGGAATTGTCCGTCATCGGCACGCGCTGGCTGCTGGAGTTCATGGATATGGGCGTGGTTGAGCCAATCGAGCAGCATCTCAGCAAAGAATTGCTCGCCAACATCCCTGAATCCATTATGGAAGGGAAAATTAAAGGCGTGCTGTATGGGTTGCCGGTGGCGATTGGGCCGCGCATCATGTTTTATCGCACGGATTTGATGGACAAAGCGCCGGAAACGTATGAAGAAATGCTGGAAACGGCAAAGAAGATTAATTCGGCGGACGTGTACGGCGTGGGCATGGTGGGCAAAAAGCATGCGGAATTGACCGATTTCGCCTATTATTTCTTCGGCAACGGCGGCGAATTTTTTGAAATCAACGAAGACGGCTCGTATGGCAAATGCACGGTGAACAGCGAAGCGGGCGTGAAGGCGTTGACGTTCATGAACGAATTAGCGAACGCGCATAAAGTGACGCAGCCGTCATTCTTGGCCGATACGCGCCATGAAACGCAAGACCTGTTCCTGTCGGGGAAATTGGGCATGATTCAGATTGGCGGATTCGCGGCGTCGCTGTTAGAGCAGCGCGGCGTAAAATTCGGCTGGGCGCCTGCCCTGATTCCTCATTTTGAAGGCAAACCCCGCGCATCGCTGTTCATTACGGACACGATGGTCATGTTCAATTCCGCGAAAAACAAAGCAGGCGCGGCGAAATTCCTCGAATTCTTCTACCAAGATCAGTGGCGTCTGGAATTCGACAAGCTGACCGGCTTCCCGCCCGTGACGAAATCGCTTGCCAGCAACGAACATTTCCAGAAACCGGTGTATCAGATCATGATTCAATCAATGGAAGGCGCGAAAGCGTGGCCGTTGATTACGGAATGGCCTGAGTGCAGCGATCTGATTTGGGATGCCGAATCCGCCGTCCTGCTTGGCGAAAAAGACCCGAAAACCGCCTTGGACGACGCAGCGAAACAGATTGACGCGCTGCGGGGGATGTAAACCCTTCTCTCTATAAGGTCACACGAAGAGACGAGGGCATTAAAACACGCAAACGCCGCGCTGCTGGGCATTGCCCGGCAGCGCGGCGGCGAAATCGCGTCGCGTCTTTTCATGCCTTTGTGTCATCGCTGCGAAATCACATGACGACCCGTTTAAAAACTGCTCTATGGACAACCGAATCAAAATTTGCGTATTTGCTCCTGTTTCCCGCGTTTGCCGTTCTCATCGTCTTCATGTTTTATCCGATTGCGTATGTCTTTCTTATGGCGTTTTATAAAACAAATAAATTGGGGCAAATTGTCGAATTTATTGGGTTGGGAAATTTTTACACGCTCTTTAAAAATTCTACATTTTGGGAAGTGACGGTGCGCTCGATTGTCTGGACGGTAGTGGCGGTTGGCTTGAAGACAAGCATTGGGCTGCTCATTGCGATTCTGCTGAATATCGAGTTCACCGGGCGGCGCATTTACCGGACGCTCGTGATTATTCCATGGGCGTCGTCCGTGCCGATCAGCGCGATGCTCTGGCAATGGACGTTCAACAGTGAATTCGGCCTGCTGAATCATACGCTGAAAGCGACCGGCTTAACGCAGAATCCTCCGTTTTGGCTTGCGTATCCGACGTCCGCCTTTTTTGCCAATCTGTACGTGGACATCTGGATCGGCGTTCCATTCATGGCAATGGTCTTGTTGGCCGGATTGCAGGCGGTTCCGCAGGATATTTACGAATCCGCGCAAGTGGACGGCGCATCCGCGTGGACGTGCTTCTGGCGCTTGACGCTGCCGCTTCTCAAGCGCGTCGTGCTGATTGCCACGCTGCTTTCGTCCTTATGGACGTTTAACGATTTCAATGTTATTTACATTTTGACCAAAGGCGGCCCGATCAATAAAACCGACATTCTCATCACGTTTATTTACCAGTACGGCTTTCAATATCTGAAATTCGGCCCGGCGGCGGCAATGGCGGTCATCACGTTCGCGATCCTGTTGATTGTCAGCCTCGTGTATGCGGTCTATTATTTCAGGAGCGAGGAGTTATGAAAAAGAAACCGCTTGTGTTAGGCGTCATTTACGCGCTCATTACGCTGATTGCCCTGATCTTGCTCTTTCCCTTTTTTGTCGCCATTTCCACCGCCTTCAAAGACGTGCAGGAAGTCTATTCCACGCCGCCGTATTGGCTGCCGAAACGGCTGGCATGGGAAAATTTCGTGCATATCTGGCAAAAATACCCATTGGCGAATTATTTTATCAATAGCCTGATTATCGCCACCGGCTCGACGATTTTGGCGACCGTTCTCTGCGTTCCGGCGGCCTATGCGTTTGCGCGGCTGCGTTTTTTCGGCAGAAAAAGCTTGCTTTTCCTGCTGTTAGTCGTGCAGATGTTCTCGCCGATTATCGTGGTCATCGCGCTCTATAAGCTCATTATTGCGCTGCATTTGATTGACACGCAGTTGTCGTTGATTATCGTGAACGCGGTGTTTACGCTGGCTTTCGCCATATGGATGATGAACGGCTATTTTGCGACAATTCCGAAGGAAATCGAGGAAGCGGCGCTGATTGACGGCTGTTCGCGCTGGCAGACGATGATGCGCATCACGCTGCCGATTGCCATGCCCGGCATCGTGACCGTCATTATTTACACCTTTATTTCCGCGTGGAACGAATTTATGTTCGCGCTGACGTTCATCAATTCGACCGACAAGCGCCCGTTGACTGTCGGGCTGTATAATTTCGTCGGACGCTGGCAGGTGTCGTGGCAATATCTGATGGCGGCCGCGCTGTTAGCGATTCTGCCGGTCATCCTGCTCTTTATGGTGATTGAAAAGCAGTTAGTGCAGGGCTTGGCGGGTGGCGCGGTGAAGGGATAATATAGACCGCGCGAAACTGTCAGACACGCGCAACGTGTCTGACAGTTTTTTCTTTTTGAAACAAGTGGTTTTTCCCTTAAACTCCGCGCTTCTGCGGTAAAAATTCCATGTGATCGGCCGCATTTGATGAATCGAAAAAAAATTCTCATCAATATTTTCTCCAACTGGACGAATTTAGTCCTGCTGATTCTCCTCGCCTTTTACGTCTCGCCGATTCTCGTCCACCGATTAGGCAATGACCAATACGGCCTCTGGACGATTATCGTCTCGATTACCGGCTATTTCACGCTGCTCGACTTCGGCGTCAATAACGCGATTGTGCGTTTTATTTCGAAATACGCCGCGCAAAAAGAGACGCGCAAAGCGAACGAAATTTACAATACCGCGTTAGCGTTTTTCGGGATGGTCAGTCTGGTCGTCGTCGCGTTGTCGCTGCTGATCGGCATCTTCTTCGCGCGCTGGCATTCGCTCGAAGGTTTTCCGCCCGCGTATGTCTATCTCGTCTTTCTCATCTCCGGGCTGGATGTCGGCGCGAATTTGATCTTCGGCGTCTTCGCGGCCACCCTGAACGGGCTGCAAGAATTTTTCAAGATGAACCTCGTTTCGATCACGCTGACCATCCTGAAAAATCTGCTCTTGGTGATCCTCGTCTTTTCGGGCTGCAAATTATTGACGTTAGCCCTGATTCAACTCCTCTTCAACCTGTTCAGGCACACGGCGCATTACATCATTATCAAAAAAACCTACACATTTTTCTCGCTTGATCGGGCGCTCTGGCAGCATTCGATTTTCCGCGAAATCGTGCAGTACAGCGTGTATAGCTTCATCATCGCCATTGCCGGGCGCGTCATTTACCTGACCGATTCGATTGTCATCGGCTCGGTCCTCAATATCGGCGCGGTCACGTTCTACGCGATTCCGGCGTCGCTGATGGATTATCTGGGCAAAATCGTCGGCGCCATGACGAACGCGCTGATTCCGGTCATCAGTTCGCAGGAGGCGGTCGGCGAACACGAAAAAAACGCGACGTTGTACGTCACAATGACGAAATACCTGTTGCTGTTGATGCTGCCGATCATTTTCGTCCTGTTCACGGTCGGCAGCGATTTCATCACGCTCTGGATGGGCGCGGAATACGGCGCGCGTTCGACATGGGTGCTACGGATTTTATTGGTCGGCTACTCGCTGACGCATTGCCAATGGATTGCTTACGGCATTCTATTGGGCATCAGCAAGCACAAATTTTTGGCTTACATGATGATTGTGGAGGCGGCGGCGAATTTAGGCATCAGCATTTGGCTGGGAAAAATTTGGGGCATCGAAGGCGTGGCGTTCGGCACGACTGCGCCGCTTTTGCTGGCAAATCTCTTCATCATTCCTTGCTATGTCTGCCGCGTCTTGAAGATTCAGACCGCCTCGTATTACTTGCGCGGCTTTTTCAAGCCGGTCGTCATGCTGGCCTGCTTTGGCGCGCTATACGCTCTGTTTCCCGTGCGCGTCGGCTCATACCTGCAACTGCTCGCGTATAGCGCGGGCGTCGCCGCAACATGGTGGGGCATCGGCTTCTTCGCCATCGTCGAGCCGGAACATCAACGCTGGCTGCGCGGCGCGCTTGCTCAAAAAATCGGAAGCGCAAAAAAAAGACCTGACAGGTTGTAAAACCCTGTCAGGCCGAAAAAATATGACACGAACGAAAAAAGCCTGATGTGTTCTTTTGCGTTTGTGACAAACGACTGAATGCTCCTCTCTTATGACTTCCATCCGTGAGAGGTACTACAAGAACATCATCAGGCTCATTTTTAAGTATAAGTCTTTTTTTCAAAAAGTCAAGAGTTTTTATAAAATTTTTGAAATTTTTTTTGACAACCGCAAAAAATGCAAGATATTTTACAATCTCATGTTACTCATTCGACGATGTTTCAACCCCAAAGGGGTGCAATGATGGTAGCCAAAAAACATCGTCCATCCTATTGAACGCCGAAGGCGTGACATGATCTGGTCGGCGGAAATGTCGCGCCTTCGGCGTTCGATGCGCATGGCGTCGTCGTGTTTTCTACAATCATCATACCCCTTCGGGGTTAAAAAATTACGACTGCATAACATCAGTACGAACATCTCACATGAACAGGACTTACGCAACGTGGTTCGACAGGCTCACCACGAACGGGTGATGATATCGGTCTTTCACCCGCCGCTCGCCCTGAGCCTGTCGAAGGGCGAACTTTTTTGCGTAAGTCCTGATGAATTTATTTAAAATGGCTCGTGAAATCTCGGTTGCTGCGCCAATGCGCCAACATACATTGACCGCGCCCCGCATCGCCGCCGTTCTGCGCGAAAAAGAACTCTGGTTGCTCATCTTGGCGGGCATGCTCTTCTTTTATCGCCCGCTTTTTCTCAACGAAACCTTCTTTTTCCGCGATCTGCTCTACGATTTCATTCCGCAGAAGCAGATGCTGCTCGATTTCGCCGAAAAAGGGGAATGGCCGCTCTGGGACGCCTACCGGCACGGCGGGCAGCCGTATTTCGCCGATCCGAACAATTCCGTGTTTCATCCCGTGAACCTGCTGTTTTTCATCCTTCCATTTTTCCGCGCATTCAACCTGATTCTCGTCGGCCACGCGCTCCTGTACCTGATTTCCGCATATCTGCTCGCCCGCGTACTCGGCTTGTCGCCGAAAGCCGCCATGATGTCCGCGACGGTGTACGGCTTGTGCGGCTGTTCCTTGTCGCTGCTCAACCTGTTCGGCCGATTTCTGGCAATGGCGTATCTGCCCTTGCTGCTGCTGTTCTGGCATCTCTATTTAGCGGAGCGGCGGCGGAAATGGCTCGCGTTCAGCGTCGCGTTCGGCGTGCTGCAAGTGCTGTGCGGCGCGCCGGAAGTCAACGCGCTGAACATGTTGCTGCTGTTGGGCTGGACGCTCTGCTTTCCTTATGACATACCGCGCATGCGCCGCTGCCTGCAATGGGGCGCGCTGAACGCCTTCATTCTCGGCGTCTCGATGATTCAACTCCTGCCGACGGTTGAAATGGTGCGCCAATCGTCGCGGGGCGCGGGCATGGAATATTGGGAATTCACGTCAAATTCGCTGCGCCTGAAACGCCTGCCGGAACTTGTCGCGCCGAATTTTTTCGGCTACGTTGACCAACTCCCATTTCAGACGTATTATTGGGCGTATATTTTGCGCGACGGCGACGATTATTCGTACATCGTCAACATCTATTTCGGCGCGACCGCCCTGATTTTCGGGCTATTCGGCGGTCTCGATCCGCGCCGCGACTCGCGCCTGACGCGCCCGGCGCGCCGCATGCTGCTGCTCATCTTCGCGGCGGCGGTGTTGCTGAGTTTAGGCCGCTTTCTGCCTGGATTCGCGCTCCTGTACCGCCTGCCGCTGATGACGCTTTTCCGCTATCCGATCAAATTCATGATCGCCGGATTGCTCCCGCTTGCCTTATTAGTCGGCCATGCCGCCGAAATGATTTTTGATGAAACGCGCGAAATGGTGGTGTTCCGCCGCGTTCTGTCCGCGTGCGCGATAGCCGCCGCGCTGTTTGCTGCAAGTTTCACGACGTTCCCGGCGTTCGCCGACGCCTTCGAGCGATTTTTTTTCTGGCATTCGGCCGACGCCGTGATGGCGCAAGGCTTGCAGCAGGCGTTTACGCATGTCGCGGCCATGCTGATGTTGGCCGCCCTGTTTGCCGTGATGATGCGGCGTTCGAGCCGTTGGCCGCAATGGGGCTTGGCGGGCGTCCTGCTGCTCGATCTCGGCCTCGCGGGAATGCGCGTCAATCCAACCGCGCCGGAAGCCTGGCTGACCGAAATTCCGGCGGCGGCGCAGGCTGTCAAGCGGCAGATCGGCGATGGGCGGCTCTTTCGCGTGGACCCGCCGCGCAAGACGCAGATTCTTTCACCGTCCGAAGAAATTTTTTGGGGCTACCGGTGGCGCTTGGAAACGCTGACGAAATATGCCGCTGCGTTTTACCGCATTCCGGTGCTGTTTCACGACGATTACGTCGGCTTGGAAAATATGAACATGCTGAAGTTGAATGGCCTTGTGAAACAATTGGCTTGGCCGCAGCGGCTTCTGTTGCTTGCGGCGAGCGGGGTCACGGCGGTCATCACGCACGAGCGCGTTGTGCTGCCGGACATGCCGCTTTCCGCCGAATTGCCGAACCGGAGCAATACGCCGTTTTATCTGTACCGCCTGACGCGCCCGGCGGATCGCGTTCGCTTCGTGTCGGCGTGGAAATTCGCGCAGGATGAGGCGGAAGCGATTCGCTTGCTGCTCGCGCCATCGTTCGATCCGGCGCGGCAGGTCGTGCTTCATGCGCCGGAACTTCGCGCCATTCAGCAGCCCGAATGCGCCCCGGCAGAAATTGCAGCGTTGACCGTGAAAAGCCATGTCAGCGCGTATCGCGTGACCAACGCTTGCGACGGTTTTGTCGTCTTTGCCGAGCCGTTTTATCCGGGCTGGCGCGTGAGCGTTGACGGTCGGCGCGCCCCGATTTTACGGGCGAACATGGCATTTTCGGCGGTCTTGCTGCCGCCCGGAACGCATCTCATCGAGCGGCGATATGTCCCGCTTTCCTTGATTTTCGGCGCGTTCGCGTCGCTGCTGTCGTGCGGAATTTTGGGCTGGTATATGAGGTGTCAGACACGTTAAACGTGTCTGACACCTTTTAAGGCGTAACACGGCGGAGATGCTCGAAAATCAGGCGGGCGGCGTGATCTCCGGCGGCGGCGTTCGGATGGCCGCCATCCTGAAACATCCGCATAAATTCCCATCGCGGCGGCGCGTCGGTCAACGTGTCCAACTTTTCGACCTCCAGCCCGTGAAAAATGTCCTCGTATTCATCCGGCGTCCACCGCCAATTTACGACGAGAAACCGCGCCCCGCGCGCCTCGCTTTCCTTTTTCATTTCCAGCATCAGGCGCTGCGTCAATTCCTTTGGAAAGGGCGGAAACGCGCCGAGCCGCGCCCCGATTTTGACCGTCAGCGCGTCCAGCAGGAACGAATGATGATAGTCGCTGTATCTGAGCGGCTTTTTGAGCAGGCGCAGTTCGTTCTGCTCGGTCAGGCCGAACAGCGGCTTCGTGCCGATGAAATTGGCGTCCGGCAGCAGCAAGCGGCGGTCATAATTGCCGGCGCGCAGGACATGTTCGGCGATGAACGTATAGACCACGAATTTCGCGTTGAAGACCGGCAAAAATTTTTTGAGCGCAAGATACGCCTGATCCGTGCCATACGCCTGCACGCCTAAATTGACCGCCTGCCAAGGGTTTTGCGGAATCGCGGCGAATTTCCCGACAAAATTATCTTGATACGAGAGGCCATGCCCCATCGTGAATGAACAGCCGATAAACAGGACGGAAGGCCGGGCTGGATCGAGCCTGAAATCGGGCGAAGGGACGCGAATCCCGCGCTGATCGAAATGCGCGTCCCACGATGCGCCGGAAGCGGCAATGGTTTTCGACAAGCCGGGGATGTACGCCCAGCCGAGTTCGGCGTCAAATTGGGCAATCGCGTTTTCGCCCGGCGTCCACGCGCCTTTGGTTTTGTATGGAATGCCCGCCCACCGGCAGACGCTTTCCAAAAGCAAAAGCGCGGCCGCGAACAGCAGCGCATTGAATCCAATCACCTTCACATAGCCGCGAAACGACGTGGTTTTCATCATAGTTGACCGCCATCAACGCAGGCCGAACAGCCGCCCGCCCTGATAAATCATGAACGCGACGAGCCACGCTAAGGCGAATTGATACGTGACGGACAAGGCGGTCCACCCCCATGAATTCGTCTCGCGCCGGATTGTCGCAATCGTGGCGACGCACGAGGTATAAATCAGCGAAAACGCCATGAACGCATACGCGGTGAGCGGCGTGAAGACCTGCCGCAACGCGGCCGCGACGGCTTCTTGTCCCGCGTCCGCGCCGCCGACGTACAGAATGCTTAACGTCGAAACCACGACTTCTTTCGCGCACAGGCCGAAAATAAACGAGACCGCCGCCTGCCACGTGCCGAAACCGAGCGGCGCGAAAATCGGCGCGAACAGCTTGCCAATCATGCCGATGACGCTCTGTTCAGAGGCGAACTCGACGCCCCACGGAAACGTCCCCATGAACCAAATCATCACCGAAATCGAAAGGATGATGCCACCCATTTTTTTGATGAACATTTTCCCGCGATCCCACATGTGCAAGGCGAGGCTTTTGAGCGTCGGCATGCGATACGGCGGCAGTTCCATGATGAACGGGGCGGATTCGCCCGGAAAAAAGAATGTTTTGAAGAGCAAGCCGATGCCGATGGCGAGCAGGATGCCGAGAAAATACATGGAAAAAATCACCGTGCCTTGATGATTCGGGAAAAACGCGGCGGCAAAGACGGCGTAAATCGGCAGCCGCGCGCTGCACGACATGAGCGGATTGATCAAAATCGTCAAAATCCGGTCGCTGCGATTTTCAAGAATCCGCGCGCCCATGATGGCCGGGACGTTGCAGCCGAAGCCGAGCAGCATGGGGAGAAACGATTTTCCATGCAGGCCGATGCCGTGCATGACGCGATCCATGATGAACGCGACCCGCGCCATGTAGCCGCTCCCTTCCAGCAGGGCAATCACGAGATACAGCGAAAAAATGACCGGCAAAAAGACCGCCACGCCGCCGACTCCGGCGATAATGCCGTCCGTGACGAGGGAAATCAGCCACGTCGGGGCTTGCGCGGTAAGCAGCGCGGATTTGACGGCCGCGCCGCCCCACGCGAACAAGGCTTCTATCGGATTCAGCAGCAGTTCGCCGCCGATGTTCGAGACGAATTGAAACGACAGCCACATCACGCCCACGAAAATCGGAATGCCGAGCGCGCGATGCGTCAAAATTTTATCCACCGCGTCTGAGGTCGTGAAGCGAATCTGCGGCGGAAGTTTTACGGTTTCGCGCAGCGCGCCATGCACGAACCCGTAGCGGCGTTCCGCGATGAGCGCCTCGCCGCTGTCGTGAAACAGATCGCGCAGCCGGTCGAGGCTTTGGCGCGCCTGCGCTAAAATCGCATCGCCGCGCGCCGATTTCGCGGCGATTTGGCCGATCACCGCATCTTCTTCGAGCAATTTCACGGCAGTCCAGCGCGGCGGATACGTCTGGCACATGGCCTGATCTTGCCGGAGAAGCGGCTCAAGCGCGCGGAGTTCGGCTTC
>CAZCGG010000164.1:0-10699 GCA_964498135.1 uncultured Candidatus Moduliflexus sp. | reverse complement strand
GCCTATTCTTCCTCGACCAATTCTTTCACGCGCTGCAAGAATTTGGCGGCCATCGCGGCGTCAATCACGCGGGCGTCGCAGGTCAGCGTGGCCGTAAAAAACGGCAGGTTGATGATCCGGTTGCCGGTCATGACGAGCCGGTACGCAATCGCGCCGACGGCGAGCGCCGCCACCTGCGACGAATGCAGCACCGCGTTGAATTGCGCGATGCCGAACATCCCTAAATTGACGACGCTAAAGGTTGCGCCGCTTGTTTCCTCCTCGCTGAACCGACGATTTTTGGCCTCCTCGGTCAGGCGTTTGATGTCGTCGTGCAGCGCGCTGACGCTCCGGGCATTGACATCCGCCATGACCGGAAATTGCAGGCCGGACGGGGAATCAATCGCCACTGCGACATGAACGTGAGGATGAAACGCGAGCGTGGTTCCTGAGGCGAACGTGCCGTTCAGCAGGGGAAAATCCAGCAGCGATTTCCCTACGATATGCAGCAGCATCGCTGTAAACGACGGGGGATTTTCTTCTTCCGTTCCTTGATGAATTTTGTCCAGTATGGCGGCAGCGTTCATGTCCGCCGACATGCAAAAATGCGCGTGTTCCGGCGACAACGTTCGATACGGCTGTTGAATCGCGTCTAAATTGACAATTTCTCCTGCGCCAAAGGGGTTGGCTTCTTTTTTTCCTCGTTCTTCCGACATAGGGATTCCTCCTTGATAAGCATGCAATGTTGCTCATGGCGATCTGTTGAGGTTCGCGCTTGGCGCGAAAAATGAATGCGATCTATCAGTAAGATGCGCGCATTGAAAGGGGTTGTCAAGAATTTTCTATCGCAGGTTATCGCGGGAGGCGGTAATGACGCAGAGCAGCATGCCGCGCTGAACGCGGATCGCGCCGCATTCGCCGAGCAGGACGTTGCTGATGCCGCGCGTCGCGCCGAATGGAAGCGTCTCATCGCGCAGCGGCCATTCGAAGCCGTCATTCGTCACGCCGACGGCATCGCCGCTGATCGGCAAAATTGACACCGTATCGCCCGGCGCGCCGTGAATGGTCGCGGCATCACGAATCAGGAAGGCGGTCTGGCGGCCAGCGAGGATTTTCACGTCAATTCCCCGCAAACAGGGATGCGCCAGAAGCAGGAGATTGCCGAACATCTGATCAATTCGCCCGCCAAGCGCGGCTAACAGCAGAATTTCGGACACGCCGCGCTCGACGGCATGGCGCAGCGCAAGCTCTAAATCGGTTTCATCTTTGCGGGATGGAAAGCGGAGAAACTGCGTGGATGCGCCGCGCAGCGCGGCTTGCTGCTCCGGCGGGAGCGAATCGAGATCGCCGATGATGACGCGCGGCATGACGCCAATGCTCAGCGCATGGCGCGTGCCGCCGTTGACCGCGATGATGTAATCGTCAGGCCGCACAAGCTGACGGGCGATGTCCGCATCAGGAAATCGCCCGTTCACAAAAATAATCGTTCGCATCACGAAATGTGACCGGCAAGAATGCCCGTTCCGCCGGCATCATTCCGCGTCGTTGTCGCTGACTGCCGCCTCTTCCTCTACTTCCGGTTCATCAGGATCATCGTCCTCAATCGCCTCGCTGGGGAGCTTTTGCGGCGACGCCTCATGCAGGCCGACCAATTCGATAATTTTATGGCGAACTTCTTCGAGCATCTCCGCGTGTTCTTTCAGGAAGTCCTTCACGTTCTCGCGCCCCTGCCCGATGCGCTCATCGTTGTAGGAATACCACGCCCCGCTTTTGCGGATAACGTTGTAATTCACGGCCAAATCGAGAATGTCCCCGGCTTGTGAAATGCCCTCGCCGTAAATGATGTCGAATTCGCATTCGCGGAACGGCGGCGCGACTTTATTTTTGACGATTTTCACTTTGGTGCGGTTGCCGATCACGTCCTGCCCCTGTTTGATGGACGACGTGCGGCGAATATCAAGCCGCATGGACGAATAGAATTTCAGGGCGCGCCCGCCGGTCGTGGTTTCAGGGTTGCCGAACATCACGCCGAGTTTTTCGCGCAATTGGTTGATGAAAATCAGCGTGGTGCGCGTTTTGCTGACGACGCCCGCCAATTTCCGCATCGCCTGCGACATCAGCCGCGCCTGCATGCCCATCGGCGCGTCGCCCATGTCGCCTTCGATTTCGGATTTCGGGACGAGCGCGGCGACGGAATCCACGACAATCACGTCCACCGCGCCGCTTCGCACGAGCGTATCGACAATTTCCAACGCCTGTTCGCCAGTGTCCGGCTGCGAAATGAGCAATTCATCCGTGTTCACGCCGAGTTTGCGGGCATATTTGGCATCCAGCGCGTGTTCGGCGTCAATGTACGCGACAATGCCGTCTTTTTTCTGCGCTTCCGCCGCGACATGCAGCGCGAGCGTCGTTTTCCCAGACGATTCCGTGCCGAAAATCTCCACAATGCGGCCGCGCGGCATGCCGCCGACGCCGGTGGCTAAATCAAGCGACAAGCAGCCGGTCGGGATGGCCGGAATGTCTATAATCACGCCTTCCGCGCCTAACTTCATGATCGCGCCTTTGCCATGCTGCTTGATAATTTGTGAAATCGCAACATCAAGCATTTTCTGCCGTTTATCAAAATCGTTTTCTGCCATAGAATGCGTTTCGTCTCTCATCTTGGCGTAAAATTTGACGTTCGCCCCAAAATGGGACACGAGTTATGATATAATTTCTCTAAAAAGCGTTTTCAATTTTTACTATAAGGACATATTAAGCAAATATAACGCGAAAGTCAAGAAAAATTCTTGCGGCTCGGCAAAATTCTTTCCAAGCGCGTTTCACTCACGTTTTTGATTCAATGACAGCGAACTCCCCTCTTGGGAGGGGTCGGGGGTGGGTTGACGCTGAATTCGCCTCACCCACCCCTTGCCCCTCCCAAGAGGGGAATACATGAATTTCTCACCAATTCGGAAACGGCTGGTGCAGCCAAATGTCCACGATTTTGTCGCGTTCCTGCGTCAACTGCTCATTGGCGGCCTGAACCTGCTGCGCATTGCGTTCGACCGATTTCAGGAGCATTCCGACGGCTAAAATAATCAGCGACGGCACGAACAAGTACACAATATCTTTGGTAAAGACGATTTTTTTCCAGAAACCAACCGCAAAAATCAAAATTGGGATGCTCAGGATGACGATTTGCGCAAGCGCGGCGTACATTTGGCCTTTGACAAGCCGCTTGAAGGCGTCTAAATCGCTGTTCGAGCGGAGTTCCGGCGTGCTGCGCACAAATTGCCGCAACTGCATGCCGAAATAAGCGGCGAGAATCAGCCCAACAGTCGGGCAAGCGAGCATAATGACAATAACATGCGTTCTGGTCATGGATTTTTCGCGGCTCGCCGCCTGCGCGATGTTCACGCGCACCCGGCAGCCGCGCCGTGATGTGAGGTTATGATTCCGCCGGTTTTGGCGGCAACGCGCGCAGGCCGCGCCACACGAGCCATCCAGCCAGGGCAGCCGTCGGGACGGCCGCGGGAAGATGCCGCCACGTCAACGCTGTTTGATCCGGCACGGACGGCAGATCGCGCAATTCGTAGAGTGTCATTGACAGCGTGAGCGCAATCGCATTATTGGCCGCGTGCGCAATCATGCCGGGCAGAATGCTGCCGGTTCTGATGACCATGCAGCCGAACAGCATTCCTAACAGGCTTGTCGGCAGGAAGCGGTACGGATCGAGATGGAACGCGCCGAACAGCAAGCCGGTCAGCGCGACGGCCGCCGGAGCGGGCAACTGCCGCCGCATTCCGCGCAGCAGAAATCCGCGAAAGAGCAATTCTTCGCAGATGCCGGGCAGCGCCGCAATCATCGCAATGGCGACGACAAAAGGGAATTGTTGAAATCGCGCGAAAAATGTTTCCCAATACTGCTGATAGATGGCGGAACGCGGGAACAGCCATTCCTGCGCCAACGCGGCGATGCTCATCACCACAAACGCGGGACAGGCGATCATGATGCTCAATCCGGCTGTTTTCAGGGAGATTGGGGTCAGATGAAACGTTTCGCGCAACCCATGACGACTCGCTAATGTGTAGAGCAGCGCGGGGCTGGAGACGAACATGATTTCGCTGACCACTAAGCCGAACAGCAGATGTTCGCCCTGAAAACGGCTGCCCAAGAATATCAATAAGATGCCCGAAATCAGGTAGATCGCCGCCGCGTCTCTGCCGGTTGGGAACGCGGGCGCGCTTTCGCTGTCCGCGCCTGAAGGCGGCTCGCCGCCGTCAACGCCCGTCGCTTGGGCGATTTGCTCCGATCCCTGCGTCGTCATGTCGTCTGTCTGCATAAATACCCCGCCCCTAAATTCGTGAGGGCTGCGTAAATTCTGGACACAAAAAAAGCAGGAATTCTGAAAAAGAGCAGCCATCGGCGCGATGGCTGCTCCGGCCTCCTGCTCCGCAACGTCGTTCCGGCAAACGCCGGGGTGATGCTTATTCTTCGGTTTCGTGCGCCTTCTTGGATTCGGCGATAATCTTTTCTTGCAGATGCGCCGGGACTTCATCGTAATGATCGAAATCCATCATGTACGTGCCGCGCCCGGCGGTAATGGATTTCAGCGTCGGCGCGTATTGCAGGATTTCCGCCATCGGCACGAGCGCGCGAATCACCTGCATTCCGGCCTGATTCTCCATGCCAAGCACGCGGCCGCGCCGCCCGTTGATGTCGCCCATAATATCGCCCATGCACTCTTCCGGCACGATGACTTCCATTTTCATAATCGGCTCAAGCAAGGTGGGCCGACATTTCGGCGCGCCCTCTTTGAAGCCCATCGAACCAGCGATCTTGAAGGCCATTTCCGACGAATCCACGTCATGATACGAGCCGTCGAACAGCGTGATTCTGATGTCCACGGCTGGATAGCCTGCCAAAATGCCGCCGTGCATGGCTTCAAACACGCCTTTTTCAACCGCGGGGATATATTGGCGCGGCACGACGCCGCCGACGACTTCATCCACGAATTCAAACCCGCCGCCGCGCGGCAGCGGTTCGATGCGCAGCATCGTGTCGCCGTATTGCCCGCGCCCGCCGCTCTGCTTTTTGTAGCGTCCGCGCACTTCGATTTTGCCTTTGATGGTTTCCAAATACGGCACTTTCGGCGGCGTCAGCGTGACATCCACGCCGAATTGATGTTTCAGCTTTTCGACGATGACTTCAACGTGCAACTGCCCCATGCCGGAAACCAAGAATTCTTTGGTGCGCTCGTCGCGCTTAAATTGCAGCGTCACGTCCTCTTCCATGAGGCGATGCAGGCCCACGCCGATTTTATCTTCGTCGCCGCGCGTTTTCGGATGCACGGCAAAGGAAATAATCGGGCGTGGCACGTTGAATTTTGGCAGCACGACCGCTTTGAGATCATGCGCGAGCGTGTCGCCCGTGCCAGTGTCCGTCAGTTTAATCACCGAGCCGATGTCGCCAAGCCCCACCGCGTCCACCTGATTCTGTTTTTTGCCGAACGGGCAGGAGACATGGGCAATGCGCTCTTTTTTCTCCTTATTCAGGTTATGCAATTCCGAGCCGGAAACCATGCTTCCGGTATAGACGCGGAACAGGTTGACGCGCCCCGCAAACGGGTCAACGAAGGTCTTGAAGACTTGCGCCACGACATGCGCGTTCGGATCCAGCGCGCATTCGGCTTCAGTGTCCGTACCGGCGATTTTCCCTTTCGGCGCGGGGCGTTCCAATGGCGACGGCGCCCACGCGACAAGGGCGTCCATCAATTCTTTCACGCCGATATTATTCAGCGCCGCGCCGCAGAACACGGGGCAAATCGTCCCAGCGCGGATGCCCGCCTTCAACCCGGCAATAAGCTCTTCGTCGGTCAATACGCCGGATTCCAGATATTTTTCGAGCAGATCATCTCGGCCTTCCGCCGCTTTTTCCATCAAACTCGTGCGATACATGTCGGCGTCCTCTTTTAAGTCTGCCGGAACATCTCCGACGGTCGGCGCGCCGGAGGCGTCTTTGTAGATGCTGGCTTTCTGCGTAATGAGGTCAATCACGCCTTTAAACGAGGCTTCTTGGCCAATAGGGAGTTGCACCGGGATAATGCCGTCGCCGAAGGCTTTGCGGAGCGATTCTAGCGCGCGGTCGAAACTGGCGCGTTCCCGTTCCATTTTATTCAAGAAGACGAAGCGAGGAATGTTGTATTGTTTGGCGAAATTCCACGTTTTGACGGTCATGACTTCGACGCCGGCGACGCCGCACACCGCGACGACGGCGGCGTCCGCGACCGAGAGGCAAATCTGCGTATCCGTCATGAAATCGCCGAATCCGGGCGTATCAATCAGATTGATCTTATGCTTCTCCCATTCGCAATAGGCGACTGCCGTATTTATCGTAATTTTCCGCTTCTTTTCATCGTCATCAAAATCCGTAGTCGTGGTTCCGTCATCAACTTTGCCGAGGCGCGTCACCATTTTTGCATTGAATAAGAACGCTTCTGTCAACGAGGTCTTGCCAACGCTGCCGTGTCCGATTATTCCGATGTTTCGAATCTGTTCAGCTTCATATTTCTTCATAACCGTCTCCTTGCTGAGATCAATCTTCCGATTACGCCAATACAACGCCTACTCATGCACATCAAAACTTGGTGACGCATAGCAAAACAAGAGATTGTCGTCAAGAAAAATTGTGCATGTTTCGCAGGTTATGGTTCAGGTCGTGATTATTGAAACGCATTTTGCAGATGATCAAGCTGATAGCGGTCAGAATTCGGCTCGAACGTGATGCCGATGACATCAAAACGGAATTGCGTGTTGACTAAATTGCGCTCGCTGATGTAATGCAGCGCCACCCGCTTGACTTGCTGCTGCTTGGAATACGTGACCATATTATACGCCGGGCCGTAGGCGTCGGAGGTTTTCGTGCGCACTTCGATAAAGACGACGATATGCTTGTCCTGCACGATCAAGTCAATTTCGCCCGATTTGCAGCGAAAGTTGCGTTGAATGATCTGATAGCCCTGCTGCTGCGCGTATTCGAGGGCGATGTTTTCGCCGAGTTTTCCGCGATCAAGCCGTTGCCGCGTCATGGCGTCTTCTCCTTGTGTATTTTCACCACAGATTGACACAGATTTTCACAGATCAGGACTTACGCAATGTGGTTCGACAAGCTCACCACGAACGGAAATGATGTTGGCGTTTCACTCACCGCTCGCCCTGAGCCTGTCGAAGGGCGAACTTTTTTACATAAGTCCTGAAATTTTTGAACAAAAAGCCACTGCCCAACATCTGTGAACATCTGCGTCAATCTGTGGTTTCCCCTAAATTGCTCGGTGGCTACATATCGGCGCGTTACGAGACATCCCGCCGCGTGTCAATGGCATTTTCGGCAAAATCGCAGAATCTCAGCATTGGCGTTCCCTGATTGACGGGGAACGAACGGCGAGAATCCGGCCTGCGCATGACAGAAGAAATTTTCCCTTGACTTCTTTATTATGCGTTGAAATATAAACTTATGTTAACAGAAATTCGCCGGAATTGAATAGCGTCGTGACGCGCGGAGAAGGAGGCCATGAAATGACATTAGTGACCATGCTTGAAGAGACAGCGCAGCGATTCCCTCGCAAATGCGCCATAAAATTTCAAGGACGCAAAATATCCTATCGTGAATTGAATCAGACGGTGAATAACATCGCGCACGGCCTCATCGCGCTCGGTCTCAATCAAGGGGACCGCGTCGGGATTTTTTCGGAAAACTGCCCCGAATACATCATCAGCTATTTCGCGGTGGTCAAATTCGGCGGGATCGCTGTGCCAATCAATAGCTTTCTCACCGGCAGCGAAGTGAAATACATCGTTGACAACTGCCAGATTCAGGTGTTGGTGACGACGAAAAAATTTTTGCGCACCTTGCAGCCGGTCTTGTCGCAAATGCCGACGATTAAACGCATTCTGCTCATCAGCGACGAGGGCGAGCCGACGGAACATCTGACCTTCGCGGCGCTGCTCGATTCCGCTAAAATGGACAATCCGGGCCTTCCCGTCGCGGAAGATGACTTGGCGGTGTTTATTTATACGTCCGGCACGACCGGCCACCCGAAAGGCGCGATGCTTTCGCACCGGAATCTGGTCTGCAACGCGCAAGATTCAACGGTCGCGATGGGCTTGGTTCAAAAAGATAATATCCTCCTCTTTTTGCCGATGTTTCATTCATTTACCTTTACGGTCTGCGTGTTAATTCCAGTGCTGCTCGGCGCAACAATCGTGCTGCTTGGCTCGGTCAAATCCATGAACGAGATGCGCCACGCCCTGTTATTTGACCGCGTGACTGCGTTTATCGGCGTTCCGGCGGTCTTCAACGTGTTAGCCAATAAGACGTTTCCGTGGTATTTCAAATATATTCATGCGATCAAATTCATGGTGTCCGGCTCTGCGCCACTGCCGACGCCGGTAATTGCGCAGATCGAACAAAAATTCGGCTGCCCGTTGTGCGAGGGCTACGGCCTGTCCGAAGCCTCGCCGGTTGTATGCGTGAATCCGCGCTACGGCGCGCGCAAACCCGGTTCGATTGGGCTGGTGCTTCCACACGTGCAGGTGAAAATCGTGGATGAGCATCTCCGCGAAAAGCCGGTTGGCGAAGTCGGCGAATTGGCCGTCAAAGGGCCGAATGTCATGCAAGGCTACTACCAGATGCCGGACGAAACCGCCCGCGCCATTCAAGATGGCTGGCTGCTGACCGGCGATATTGCCAAGATGGACGCGGAGGGGTATATTTTTATTGTGGATCGCAAAAAAGATATGTTACTTGTGCGCGGCGTGAACGTCTATCCGAGAGAAATCGAAGACGTGCTGTATCAACACCCGAAAGTGTTGGAATGCGCGGTCATCGGCGTGCCAGACGAGTCCAAAGGGGAAATTCCGAAGGCGTTCATTGTCGTGAAAGAGGGCGAAACGCTGACGGAACGCGACGTGCGCGAGCATATCAAAGAAAAATTAGCCGCGTACAAACACCCCAAATATATCGAATTCAGGCCATCGCTTCCGAAAAATGCCACGCAGAAAATCATGAAGCGCGATCTTCGCTGAACGCTGAACATTTATTGAGACGGGAGAGCAGCATGGATTTTAGAAATCCCAACATGACCATTCCGAAGTTGCTTGAGCAGGTTGCCGTGCAGTATGGCCGGAAAAAATGCCTGACGCATGACGGCTCGACGCTGACGTATCACGCCTTTAACCAACGGATAAATCAGGCGGCGCACGGCTTTCATCATTTAGGGATTTCTCGCGGAGTGCGAGTCGGCTTGTTTCTCTCCAATTGCCCAGAGTATCTGTTCGCCTATTTCGGCGTGCTAAAGGCGGGTGGGATTAACGTGCCGATTAATACGTTTCTGACGAGCGACGAAGTGCGTTTTATTTTAGTGGATTGCGAAATTTCCGTCGTCGTGACTGACGCGAAACTGTATAAAATCCTGCAACCGTTGCGGTCGAATCTGCCGTCATTGAAACATGTGTTTTTGGTGAACGGCGAGATGCCCGACACGATTCCGTTTACGTCGTTTGCCAATGAATGCCGCGAAAATCCGTCATGGGAATCCGCCGCGCCGCTCGACGTGGCTGTGATTCATTACACATCGGGAACAACCGGCTCGCCGAAAGGGGCGATGCTGAGCCATCGAAATCTGCTGGCCGCGATTGATTCAAACACGGACGCCATTCGGATTACGTCGCGTGACCGGATTATCGTCTTTCTGCCACTGTTTCACGTCTTTACGTTTGTCGTCTGCATTTTGGCGACGCTCAGTTTCGGGACGCGCATCATCCTGCTCAGTTCGATTAAGCCGTTCAAGCGGATTATCACGGCGATTTTGAAATATCGCGTGAATATTTTAGTTGGCGTGCCGCCGGTATTTAGCGCGCTCGTCAACGCCAAAATCCCCTGGTTTTTTCATCTGCTGAATCCGATTCGCGTCTGCGTATCGGGCGGCGCGGCGCTTTCCGCAGACGTGCTGCGCGGTTTTGAGCAAAAATTCAAAATCCCCCTGTTAGAAGGCTACGGCCTGTCGGAAACCACCGGCGGAATCTGCGTCAATCCGCTTGAAGGCGAGCGGAAACCGTTGTCTATCGGCCCGCCGATTAAAGGCGTGGAAGTGAAAGTTGTGGATGAGGATGATTTTGAGCTTGGCGCGAACGAAGTCGGCGAATTGCTCGTCAAAACCGACGCGGTGATGGTCGGATACTATAACCAGCCGGAAGAAACCGAAAAAGTGCTGCAAGACGGCTGGCTGCGCACCGGCGACATGGCGAAAATAGACCGCGACGGCTACATTTATTTAGTGGATCGCAAAAAAGACATGCTGATCGTGCGCGGCATGAACGTGTATCCGCGCGAGGTCGAGGAAGTGATTGCGCGTCATCCCAGCGTGGCGGAATGCGCCGTCATCGGCGTGCCGGATAAACAGCGCGGCGAAGTTCCAAAGGCGATTTTGACGCTGAAACAAGGGATGTGTCTGACCGAAAAGGAATTGCGAAAATATTGCCACGAAAAAATCGCGATGTACAAAAACCCGAAATATTTTGAATTCCGCGAAACACTCCCGAAAACGGCGACTGGAAAAATTCGCAAAGAAATCTTGCGCAAGGAAATGGAGCAAGAGGAAGGCATGGAGGTGGAAGGGTAAAATAAAAAAGCCGGCGATGGGATTTGAACCTACGACCTGCTGATTACGAATCAGCTGCTC
>CAZCGG010000163.1:5261-10713 GCA_964498135.1 uncultured Candidatus Moduliflexus sp. | reverse complement strand
ACGCCGACAATTCAACCAACAGCCACGCCGTTTCCGTTATTTGGAGATTTAAATCTTGACGGGATCGTGGATAGCCTCGATATTCATGTCATGACAGAGTGCATCCAGGGAAAAGGCTCTTGCGTCGGCTGCGATTTAAATCAAGATGGTGTATTTGATGTCCTTGACTTATTGCTCGTCGTGCATAATATGACCAATTAAACCTTTTGCGGAAGCCGTGTGTTTCAAATTCCCATTCGCCGCTCTGGAGGAAAAATGAAATTTCTCAGTAAAAAACAGGCCGCGTTCCTGTTCTTTGTTTTGAGCGTCTCGTGTCCATGCGTGTTTCAATGCTATGCGGCAGAATGCGTTTTGCATCCGAAATCACCGGGCGAATTCGGCATTTTCCTGCTGAATGATGAGATTGTGGAGGGGGGCCAATTCCGCGTGATATTTGGCGTGAATAAAGGGGTTCGCGTGACGGATGTTACGGTGACGCCGCGCACGGCAGGGTTCGAGGTGGTCTTTTCGCAAGAGGCTCGCGCTGTGGGAGAAACTGCGTGGCTGGTGATATTTTATTCGTTTCAAGGCAAATTCATTGCGCCGGGAAAGGGGGATATTTTGACCATTCATCTTGCCCCGCTCGAAGGCGGGACATCTTTCTCGCAGATGATTGTCAGCGACATCGTGCTTGGGGGAATAAACGCCAAAAAGCTTGCGAGAGATGGAGCAGCCGAATATTGCGCCGCGAATTCCAATCCCAATTTTGGCAAATCGTTAGTTCCTGAACCGTCAATGCTGATATTTTGGATGATGGGAATGCTGATGGTCTGTTTCTCCGTGAGAATGATGCGGCGGAAACAAGATCATCGAAGAACGCTGCAAACATTTTCGTTGGAAAAAATCACGCGCGAACGGATTTAAACGCCGTTCGGCTATTTGCACCTAACTGAACATTTCGTTGATATGGGAGAACGCGCATGAACCTTTCGACAACGTATTTGGGAATGACTTTGAAAAATCCAATTATTGTCGGCAGCTGCGGGCTGACGAAAACGGCTGACCAGATCAAAGCCTGCGAAGACGCCGGGGCCGGCGCCGTCGTGATGAAATCGCTGATGGAAGAGCAGATTCGCGCAGTGGAAAGCGACATGCAGGATGCCATCGCCATGCACCCCGAAGTCATGGATTATCTGCGCGCGGATATTGACATGCAGTACGGCGCGGACGCCTACACCGAGGCCATCGCGCAGGCGAAGCAAGCCGTTGCGATTCCGGTGATTGCCAGCGTGAACTGCTATACGTCAAAATGGTGGGCGGCATACGCCAAGAAGCTTGAAGAGGCCGGGGCTGACGCGCTGGAATTGAACATGTACGTCATGCCGACCGATTTTGCGAAAAGCGCGGCGGACATCGAAGACATTTATCTTGAGACGCTTGCGGCGGTGAAGGCGCGGATTCGCATTCCGGTCGCGCTCAAGCTGTCGCAATATTTCACGGCGTTCGGCCATTTTGCCGCCCGCTTGGAGCAAAGCGGCGCGGATGGCCTCGTGCTGTTCAACCGCTTCGTGCAGCCTGAAATTGACCTGACTTCGCTGACCACGAAAATTATTCCGTCGTTCAACGATCCGGTCGCGCTCAGCCGATCATTGCGCTGGATCGGCCTGCTTTCCGAGCAGCTTGACCTCGATTTGGCGGCGAGCGGCGGCATCCGCGACGCCCGCGACATCATCAAACTCGTGTTGGCCGGGGCCTCGGCGGCGCAAGTTGTCTCCGTGCTGTATGCCAACGGCTTGGGCAGAATTCAGGAGATGCTGGCCGGCATCGAAGCGTGGATGAATGAAAAACAGGTGTCGGCGCTGTCCGATTTTCAGGGAACGCTGAACCAACTCAACAATCCGCAGCCCGAAGACTACATCCGGGCGCATTACGTCAAAGCCTATTCCGGCATAGAATAATTCGCCAATGTCTTCCCCGCTTGGGAGGGGCAAGGGGGGGCTTGGAACTCCGACGTACCCACCCCATCCCCTCCCAAGAGGGGAAATCGCGGCCGCCGTTTTGAAACGATCATCGAAGTCCTACATGACATACTCTTCGATTTTCGCGTATAGTTCTTGCAGCCGGATCGGCTTCGTTAGGTAATCGTCCGCGCCGGAAATCATCGCGCTGGCAATATCATCCAACGAAGAGAGCGCGGAAACGAAAATAATCGGGATGTATTCGAACTGCGGGTCGGAGCGAACCGTTGAGCAAAATTCGTTCCCGTCCATGTCCGGCATCATAATGTCGAGCAGAATCAAATTGATCGGCGTGTGCGCGAGAATCGAGAGCGCGTCCGCGCCGTTATTCGCCGTAATCGCCGTATGCCCCGCTTTCGAGATGGCGGCTTTGAGAAACGTGAGCGCATGATCGTCATCATCAACAACTAAAATCGTCATAATGCACCCGTGTGAAATCGTTGTCAGACGCCTCGCAAGCGTCTGACAACGTCGGTTGATTTAGCGCACTTTCGCGCCCGGCGCAACGTCCGTTTTTTCAAACGCCGACACGCTTAACGTGTCGCCATAGACGCCCGCTAACACCATGCCTTGCGACTCATGCCCCATCAATTTCGCCGGTTTCAGGTTTGCCACGACAATTACGGTTTTGCCGACTAATTGCTCCGGCGCGTAATATTTGCCGATTCCGGCCAGAATTTGGCGCGTTTCAAGGCCGATGTCAATCTGCATTTTGATGAGTTTGTCCGATTTCGGGACGCGCTCGGCGGACAAAATTTTTCCGGCGCGCAGATCGGCCTTCATGAAATCGTCAATCGTGATCTGCGGCAGAATTTCCGGCAGCGGCGCGGCGGCCGGCGCTTGCGGCTGGGCTGTTCCTGAAAGCATGTTCGCTAATTTCTCCTTTTGCGGTTGAATTTTTTTGTCTTCGACTTTTGGAATTAACACGCCGATTTGGTCGGCAATCGCGTGATTTTCCGCGAACGCGAACGCGCCGATCTGCTCCCATTGCTGGTCATGCACGCTCCCCGCTTCGCCTAATAATTCCCACGTGTTCTGCGCCGTGAACGGCAGCATCGGCGCGGCCATCACCGCGAGATTTTTGATCAAAATCGCGCAGACGCGCAAGACCGTTCGGCACGCGTCGGGATCGCGTTTCTGCAAATCCCAGGGCGCGCGTTTCTGGAAATATTGGTTGCCGATGCGCGCCAAATTCATCCATTCGGTTTGCGCCCGCTTGAATTGATAGGTTTCGAGCGATTCCGTCAGCGCGGCTTTCGTCTTCGTGATTTCATCCAAGACCGCTTGATCTTCCGGCGTGACCGCGCCCATCGGCGGCATGATGCCTTTCGCAAACCGTTTGATGAACGTCAGCGAGCGGTTGACGAGATTACCGTAAATATCGGCCAATTCGCTGTTGATGCGCGTTTGAAATTCGTCCCATGTGAAATTCGCGTCGGCCTTTTCCGGCGCAATCGCGGTCAAATAGTAGCGCAGATAATCCGCCGGGAACTCCTGCAAATATTCATGCAGCCAGACCGCGTAATTGCGGCTCGTGGAGATTTTTTCCCCTTCGATATTCAAAAATTCGTTCGCCGGAATGTCCGTCGGCAGGACGTATTCGCCGCAGCCCATCAGCACGGACGGCCAGACCATCGCATGAAAGACGATGTTGTCTTTGCCGATGAAATGGATGAGTTCGCACTCCGGGTTCAGCCAATATTCCTTCCATTTGTCCGGCTGCCCGATTTTCTGCGCCCATTCTTTCGTCGCGGAAATATAGCCGATAGGCGCGTCGAACCACACATACAGCACCTTGCCTTTGGCCTCGTCGAGCGGCACGGGAATGCCCCATTCGATGTCGCGGGTGATGGCGCGGGGCTGCAAGCCGGATTTGAACCACTGTTCGCAGAATTTTTTGACGTTATCCTTCCATGCGGGCTTGCTGTCGAGCCATTGCGCCAGCCGATCCTGAAATTTCTGCAATTCCAAAAACCAATGCGTCGAATTTTTCATTTTCGGCGCGCTGCCGCAGATTTTGCATTTCGGCTGCACGATTTCTTCCGGCGAGAGCCAGCGCCCGCACTTTTCGCACTGATCGCCGCGCGCTCCGTCTTTGCCGCAAACTGGGCAAATCCCCTCGATATAGCGATCCGGCAAAAAGCGGTTGCAGGTTTCGCAGAACATCTGCTGAATTTCCTGCTTGGCGATGTAGCCGTTTTGATAGAGTTTCAGGAAAAAATCCTGCGACGTTTCATGATGAATTTGGCGGTGCGTCGCCGAAAAATGGTCGAAGCTGACGCCGAAATCCTTGAAGCTTTTTTCCATCTGCGCATGGTAAAAATCCACGACTTCCTGCGGCGTTTTGCCCTCTTTTTCGGCTTTTAAGGTAATCGGGACGCCGTGTTCGTCCGTCGCGCAGACAAACACGATGTCGCGCCGCCGCATCCGTTGATAGCGCACGTAAATATCTGCCGGAAGATACGCGCCCGCGAGATGGCCGAGATGCAACGGGCCGTTCGCATAGGGCAGCGCGGCGGTGACGAGAATTTTTCTGTTCATAGAGACTCCCTTCAAACTGCCAGATTTTTCAGGAATATCTGACAGGTTTAGAAATTCTTGTCGTTCATGATGTTAAATTGTTGTTTGAATTCTTCCCAGATTTGCCAAAATTCTTTCGGCAGCCGCGCCTTGATCTGCGTGCAGATTGCTGCCGGGATGTTTCGATAAAAAGCCTGCGCAATGCCGCCCGCAATGCAGGCCATTGTATCCGCATCGCCGCCCAGCGACACGGCATTGCGGATCGCGCTCTCCACGCTGTCCGATTCCAAAAATGCAATAATAGATTGCGGCACTGAGCCTTGACACGATACGTCAAACGAGTAGCTTGGGCGAATTTCCGCTAACGTCATGTCAAGACGGTACTGAAACCGCGCCGTGATTTCGCGTCGAATCTCGGTTTTGCTCAGGCCGTTTCGCGCCCAAAAGATCGCCGCCGCCGTCGCCTGCGCCCCTTTCACGCCTTCGGGGTGATTATGCGTGACACTCGCGCTGTTTGCGGCTTCGGCAAGCGTGGCTTCCAGCGAATCAAACGCAAAGCCGACCGGGCTGACGCGCATGGCCGAGCCGTTGCCAAAACTGTTGTACGGCGCGCTTTTTTTGTCCAGAAACCATCCACGAAAAGAACCGCCATACCCCGCATGAGGATAGGCGCGAGCAAAGCGTCTGTAATTTCCCGCATAGTCGCGTTGATGCAAAATCGCGTCGGCGGTGGCAATGGTTAAAACAGTGTCGTCTGTAAACGTCGAACGGTCGGAAAATAACGGGAAATCGGTTGTTTTCACGAAACTCGCTTCAAACACCGACCCAATGATGTCTCCGGCAATCGCTCCTAACATGATTGTCACCTCATTTCTCCGAATATGACAGGGATTTCAGTCGGTTGATTTCGTGCTGAATCTCGTCTAAAATTTCTG
>CAZCGG010000163.1:0-5161 GCA_964498135.1 uncultured Candidatus Moduliflexus sp. | reverse complement strand
CTTCATTTTGCCATAGAGACGTTCGCCCTGCTCTCGCAAACTTTCTCGCGTAATCTTGAAGGGCTGCTTCGTTTTCGTGTAAGCATGTTCGAAATACCACTGTTCCCATTCCTCGAAGGTTGACGGCTGACATTCGCGGATTAACGCCATCACTTCGCCGACTTTCGCCGTTTTGGTCAAGCCCCACCGCCGATTGGCATAATTCAACAGCAATTCGTGACTGCCGAAATCTTTCGCATATTTTTTCATGCGTGCGCCTCAGTCGCTTTCTCTTGTAAATCAAGAAATTTCGCCTTGTATTTGAAATCCATGCTCTCGTCAACATTGACTAAATGATATTTCACCAAATATGCATTCACAAACGTTTTATTCTTTAAATACAGATAACATAAGAGGTTATTGTCTTCATCGTATTTCGTCGCGTCGAATTTCAAAAAGACCTTTTGGCCTTTCAGCATGTTTTGTAAAAATTGCACCGCTTTTCCGTTGACCGTGAGATCTTCGCAGAGGCCAAGCAAACGGATTTTCACATCATTATTCAGCATCAACATCGTCGGCGACAGAATCGTTTTGACCGAAAAATAGACTTCGCGTTCTGCGCCGTTTTGATCAATCTTCGAGCCGAATGGCAATTTTTTCGGATCGATTTTTTTATCCAATTTCACGGCGTCCTTGAAAATATAGGGCAATTGGGCGATCTCTTTGGCGAAATCAACCGGCTCGCCGATTTGCTGCTGAAACGTGACGCGATGATGATGCAAGAGGGTTTCATTTTCCGCAAGCAGCCTCTTTTTAATAATTGGCAGAAATTCAGAATTGATTTCATAGCCGACTGAATTGCGTTCCAACAGCATCGCCGCCGCCGAAGTCGTGCCGCTTCCGAGAAACGGGTCTAGCACCGTCTCGCCGACAAACGTGAACATTTTGATCAAGCGGCGCGGCAATTCAAGCGGAAACATGGCGAGATGTTTTTCCTGCCGGACGCCGCTGAAATTCCAATGTCCGGCAAAATACGTGTTCCACTCTTCGGTGGTCATTTTCGATTGTTCTTTGATTTCTTTGGAAATCGCCCTGCGCGATGTTCCGCTCTTTTTGAAAATCAGAATAAATTCATAATCCAATTTCACGATGCCATTGCGCGGATACGGAAACGACCCCATAATCGTCGCGCCGCCGGTGGTATTCGTCGTGGCGACTTTCTGCCAGATAATCGCGCCCATGTAATCGAAGCCAATGGTTTCGCAGAATTTGATGATTTCCGTGCGAATCGGAATGACCTTATATCGGCCATAATAGACTGAACGGGCGTATTGATCGCCAATATTGATGCAAAGGCGGCATCCGTTTTCCAAGACGCGATGGCACTCTTTCCAGACAAGATTGAGGTGATTGATATATTCTTCATACGTGTCATGATAGCCGATTTGCGCGGCGACGCCGTAATCTTTCAACTGCCAATACGGCGGCGAGGTGACGACAAGCTGCGCCGATTGGTCGCCAAGCTCTCGCATCATGCGGGCGTCGCCGGTAATAATGGCATGATTGGTGTTGAGCATTATCTCTCGCATGTTTCGACTACTCAACCTTCTCCAAATCTCGGTAAAACAGCTTTTTGCGCACCGGCGTGTCATTGCCTTCTTCAACAATCACCGTGCCGTCGAGATAATTGACATCTTTCACGCGGTACGGGCCGCCGCCGCCGACATCTTTCACCATCTGCCCAACCTTCGGCATGTATTTCGCGGCCTGCTTATAGCATTCGTATTCATACGTCATGCAGCATTTCAGGCGGTCGCAGATGCCCGATAATTTGGACGGATTCAGCGTCAAGCCCTGCACTTTCGCCATTTTAATCGAGACGGTCTCGAAATTTTTCAAAAACGTCGTGCAGCAAAGCGGGCAGCCGCAGACGCCGAAGCCGCCGATCAATTTCGTCTCGTCGCGCACGCCGATTTGCCGCATTTCAATGCGGGTGCGGAAACGCTGCGCCAAATCTTTCACCAGTTCTCGGAAATCAATGCGGCCTTCGGCGAGAAAATAAAACGTCAGGCGGCTGCGGTCAAACGTGCTTTCGACTTCCACAAGCTGCATCTCCAAATTCCGCGCTAACACGCGCTTTTCGCAAAATTCTTTCGCGTCTTTCTCGATTTTTTTATTTTCTTCGACGACCGCCACATCTTCGGGCGTGGCGATGCGGATGACATTTTTGAGCGGGCGGGACGCATACACTTCATGCTCAATCCGCATGCGCCCGATGTCCACCATGCCAAAGCCGAAGCCGCGCTCCGTCTCGACGATGCAATATTCGCCGATATGCAAATCAAGGCCGTTCGTCAAAAAATTATACACTTTCCCGGTTGGCCGGAATTTCACGCCAACGATTTCGATCATTATATACCTCTGTCAAGGAAATCAGCATCACCTCGAGGGTGAGCTGCGCATTCGCATTTCGCAACATGTCTTGTTTGGTGTGATACACGCAATCGAACAGGCGGCGCGCCTGCGCGGACGTGAGCGCGTCCGCCGCCTGCCGCAGGCGCGGCAGCGCGTCGGAATTGGCAATCAAGCAGGCGTCGCCCTGCTCGCGCAAGACGCAGAGATCACGATACCAGACGAGCAGCAGGTCAAGATACTCGTGAATCGTCTCTTTCGCGTCCATCAGGCGCTCAACCTGCTCAAAAATGACGCGCACGTCCTGCAAGCCGCCGGAAATTTTTTGAAGCAGGCGTTCCATGTCGTCGCGCTGCTTCAGCAGATGCTCGGCATCCATGCCGAGCGCGCGGCCGGGGCAGCCCTCCGCCAGCGACGCCATCAGTCGGGCGCGTTCCGGCGTGAGTTTCTTGCGCTGTTGCAGCAGCGCCGCCAATTTGTCCACGCCGAGCGACACGAAACGCACGAATTGGCAGCGCGAAATCACGGTCGGCAGCAGCGCATACACGTTCGCCGTCACGAGAATAATCACGCAGTCGGCGGACGGCTCTTCGAGGGTTTTCAGCAGCGCGTTCGCGGCTTCCGGGCGCATGGCGTCGGCCTGATCAATGATATAGACCTTGCATTTTCCCTCAAACGCCTTCAACCCCGCGTCGCGCTGCAATTCCCGAATCTGGTCAATTTTGATGAATTGGCCGTCCGGCTCAATCACGCGCACGTCCGGGTGGCTCGCAATCGTGATTTTATGGCACGACGCGCACCGGTCGCAGGCGTCGTCATGCAACGCCTTGCAATTCAAGGCTTTCGCCAGCGTCAACGCCGTCAGCTTTTTCCCCACGCCGTCATAGCCGGAAAAAAGGTACGCTTGCGGCACGCGGTTCTGCCGCAGCGCGCTTTGCAAGACGCGAATCGCGTTCTCCTGTCCGAGAATGTCTGAAAAGGCCATATAAGGAAAACTGTCAGACACTTCGCAAGTGTCTGACAGCGTTGTCCATTACCCAGCTTGCCGCGCGACGCCGTTGATTTTCAGGCTGACGACTTCGAGGCTTTCGAGGCCGTCAAGATCAACCACTTTCACCGCGATCCGGTGCGTTCCGGCGGGGAATTTCTGCGTCTGCTTCCCTTCTTTATCGCGCAGCACTTGCGGCTTGAATTGGCTCTGTTCGGCGTCATACGCAAAATCCCACGCATAAAACTCGATGCCCGCTTCGGACGCGCCGACGGCGGTAAATTCAATCTCGCGCTGCTGCTTCGCGTCAAGGCCGAGATCGCGGAATTCGACCGTCAGCGTAGGCTTTTTGGCAATCGGCACGATGGCGTCAACCGTGACGAGCGTGATGGTCAGGTTTTCTTCATTTTTCAGGCGGGCGACTTCCTGCACCGCGCCCTTGCCGAAACTGAACGCAATCAATACGCCGACCGGCTGCCCCGCCGCTTTGCGCTGCGCGAAGAGCGTTTTATCGAACCGCTCGCAGGCGGCTTTGAAATTGTCAATCACGTTGCGCCCGATATTGTCGGAGCGTTTGACCTGAATCGGCAGGCCGTCGCGCGTCCGTCCGTCAATGCCGAGATCGCCCTTCTGCTTGGCGTTGGCGAACCCGCCGAACTGCTGGATAATCCAGCTTTCAAAGGCGAAGGCGTCTTGAAAGCGCAGCGTGTCGTAATCGTATTTGTGCAATTGCACGACGAACGGCTTGGAGAAGAGATCGCGCTGGCGGTTCAGCCGAAATTCGGTCACTTTGACGGCGGCGACGGATTGATCAATGCCGATCCAGCGCCGATTCAGCCGATCCGCGACGGCAATCGTCGTGCCACCGCCGACAAACGGGTCAAGCACGACATCGCCTTCATTCGAGGCGCATTTGATAATTCGTTCCAATAGCGCCTCTGATTTTTGTGTAGGGTAGCCAATTCGTTCTTGGGCATTGGATTGCACGTTAAGAATATCCGTCCAAAAATCCCCAATAATCGCGCCTTCGGATAAATCCAAGTAGCGTTTGACGCTTGGGGTACCAGTTTTCGAAAAAATAATATAGCCTTGTTCATACAATAATTCTAATTTTTCTAACACTGACAATGTGTGGCATTTTTCTTCGCCTACCAACGCAATAACGATTTTATTGGGAACTGCCCAACTTCGGCCAATATCAGTTGGATTAAAGCCGCGCCATTCCTTCCCGGATTCACCTTTCGATGTTTTTGGCCCGGTAATATCACCAAGCCGATATTTACCGCGTTGATCTTCATACCGATAGGTTTTTTCTTCGTATTCCTTTTTGATCTTTCCGAAAATCGCGTTGTAGGTAAAATTCTCCGACTTGGTATAGTAAAAAATAGAGTCGTATAAATGCGGCATTCGTTTACGGGCATCATTATGGGCATTCGTGCGTTGCCAAATAATTTCATTTCTAAAATTCTGTTCCTCGAATATTTTATCCAAAATATGCACTCGAATATAGGCGTTCGCATGCCAATCGCAATGCAGAAAGATCGCGCCGGTCGGCTTCAACAGGCTGTGCATAGCTTGAACGCGCTCTTTCAGCCATGCGATGTAATGGTCAATTCCGCCCGCCCACCGGTCTTGAAAGCTCCGAATTTCGCCCGCGTCGCCCCAAATCACCTCATAATTCCGGTTCGAGAAAAATGGCGGATCGAGATAAATCAGGTCAACGCTCTCGGCCTCCAGCCGGTTCAGCGCGTCTAAACAATCGCCTAAAATCAGTTGGTTCAT
>CAZCGG010000162.1:0-10810 GCA_964498135.1 uncultured Candidatus Moduliflexus sp. | reverse complement strand
GGCGGCGGCGGATTTTTAGGCCGCTACATCGTTGAGCAATTGCGCGAACGCGGCGATGCGGTGACGGTTTTTGCGCGGGGGAATTACCCTGAATTGGCGCGCATCGGCGCGACCGTCGCGCGCGGCGATTTGCAGGATGCGCGGGCGATTGCGGCGGCCTGCGCCGGAATGGACGCGGTGTTTCATGTCGCGGCGCGGCCGGGCATCTGGGGAACGTGGGACTCGTTTTACACGGCGAACGTCGTCGGCACGCAGAACGTCATTGATGCGTGCCGGGCGCAGCGCGTCCCGAAGCTGATTTTCACGAGTTCGCCGAGCGTCGTCTTCGATAATCAGCCGCAAGCCGGGTGCGATGAGCGTCTGCCGTATCCCGCCCGGTATGAAAATTTTTATTCGCACACCAAAGCCCTCGCGGAACAGATGGTCGTCGCGGCGAATGCGCCGGATCTGCTGACCGTGACGCTGCGCCCGCATCTTATATGGGGGCCGCGCGATCCGCATTTGCTGCCGCGCCTGATTGCGCGGGCGAAAGCGGGGCAATTGATGCAAGTCGGCGAGGGGAAAAACCGGGTGGACATCACCTATGTCGAGGACGCGGCCCGCGCGCATCTGCTCGCCGCCGATGCCTTGCAGCCCGGCTCGCTGGTCGCCGGATCGGTCTATTTTATCAGCCAAGACGCGCCGGTGAATCTCTGGGGCTGGATTCGGGAACTGCTGCCGCGCTTGAATATTCCGCCGATGACGCACGCGATGTCGCTCACGACGGCGCGAACAATCGGCGCGGTGATGGAATTTGCGTGGCGGAATCTGCGGCTTTCCGGCGAGCCGCGCATGACGCGCTTTCTCGCCAGCGAGCTTGCGCTGGATCATTATTACGATATTTCCCGCGCCAAGCGCGATTTCGGCTATGCGCCGCAATTCAGCATGAACGCGGCGCTGGAACGGACGCTGCCGTTTCTGCGTTGAGGCATCAGGCACGTTGAACGCGCTTGGCGTCTCACATTGCTGATGAATAACGTAAAACACCCGCTAACAGGCTTTTCCGAAGATGAGCAGATCGAATATCTCTGCGTCATGGCGTCGCTGATGGCTGCGGACGCGCACATCACCGACGAGGAACTGACGCGCTTGCGCGAATTTTGCGAAACGCTTGGAATCAGCGGGCTGGGCATCGGGCGCATTCTGTCCGCCGCCGAAGACTCGTCAGTCATTGATTTTCCGGTGGTTTTCGGGCGAATCGCCCGCACGGATCTGCGCTTCGCGCTGTTCGCCGACTTGATCTTCATGGCCTATGCCGACGGCATGCTCGCGCCGCCGGAACTCTCGGAGATTCACGTGATTGCGGCGCGTTTAGGCATTTCGCCCGATCAAATGAAGGCCGTTTCGCGCTACGTCGCGGGCATGTTCGCGGAACAATCCGGCAACCCGCCGCGCGCGGATTGGCGCGCAGAATCGGCGAACGCGCTGACTGAGGCGGGCGTGCCGCTTTCCGTGATGGCGATTGCGGGCGTCGCGACGGCGAAACCGTCTCGCTCCTCCCGCATTCTCGGCCTGAAATGGTGAATCATGGGCGCGCTCTGGCTTCAGCAGATTTTTAAGCAGTACGACGATTGGGAGTTGCAGGTTGACCTTGAGGTCAGCGACGGCGAGATAATGACGCTGCTTGGGCCGAGCGGCTGCGGCAAAACGACGACGCTGCGCCTGATTGCCGGATTCATCCGCGCTGACCGGGGGCATGTGCATGTCGGCGGCGATTGCCTCGATCACGTGCCGCCGTTCCGGCGCAATATCGGCGTCGTGTTTCAGGATTACGCGCTGTTCCCGCACATGGACGTGTTCAAAAATATCGCGTTCGGGATGCGGATGAAAAAGCAGCATTCGCCGCAGGCCATGCGGCAGCGCGTCGAGGAACTGCTCGCGTTGGTCGGGCTGGAAGGGTACGAACATCGCTACCCTGAGCAGCTTTCCGGCGGCGAACAGCAGCGCATTGCGCTGTTGCGAGCGATTGCGCCGCAGCCGACCATGCTGCTGCTGGATGAGCCGTTGAGCGCGTTGGATTTTCAGCTTCGCAAACGCCTGCGCCAAGAAATCCGCAACATTCAGCAGCGATTCGGCATCACGACGATTTACGTCACGCATGATCAGGAAGAAGCGATGAGCATTTCTGACCGGATTACGGTGATGAACAATGGCCGCGTCCAACAAATCGGCGCGCCGGTTGAGATTTATCAGCGCCCGAAAACCGCGTTTGTCGCCCAATTTGTCGGCATTTCCAATGTGCTGTCCGGCGAGATTGTCACAAAAGACGCGACGCGCATGGTCGTGCAGACCGCGCATCACGCGCTGACGATTCCCGCCGAGCCGGAGGCCGCGCCGCGCGATGCCGTGACCTGTTTTTTCCGCCCCGAAGACACGTTTTTGTCGCTCGAACCGGTCGAAATGAACGCGCTGCGCGGCGTGATTGTCGGGCATGAATATCTTGGCGCGGAGATTTTGATCACCGTCGAAACGGTCGGGAAACAGCCAATTTTGGTGAGCAATTACATAAAAAACGAAACGCTGATTCCGCATGAAGGCGCGGAGGTGTGGGTGAATATTCCCGTTTCCGCCTGTCAGCTTGTCGCGGGCGGAGCGTGATGCGGCCGAAAGAAACTTCATGGCTCATTAGTCAGATTTTATTTGACAAACAGGAAAAATCGGCGTACATGTCATTTTTAATAACGACTTCCCGGCATCACGCCATTCCTATCATTCTTGATTCGGAGCCGCATGAAAAAAGGGTATATTATTTGCGTTGACGACCAAACCGCCATTCTTGACTCGTTGCTGATGCAGCTTGAAAGCGCGATCGGCGATGTCTGCGAAATTGAAACGGCGGAGAGCGCGGATGAGGCGTTAGAATTGATAGATTCGCTGCACCAGCACGGCGAATATGTCGAAATGCTCATCACCGACGAGGTGATGCCGGGCATGAAAGGATCGCAGCTGCTGGAAATCGTGCATCGGCGTTTTCCGCAGATGCTCAAGGTCATGCTGACCGGGCAGGCCGGGCTGGATGCCGTCGCGTATGCCATCAACGCCGCCGGATTGAACAAATATTTCACCAAACCTTGGGAATATGAAGATTTGCAGCTTTCCGTCCGCGCGCTCATCGAAAAAAGCCGCTTGGCCCGCCAAAATACGGAATTGAACCGCGAACTTCAAGCCAAATATCGGGAATTGGAAGAGGCGTACCGCAAATTATCCGAGGCGTACCGGCAATTGAAGGAGACGCAGGATCAATTGATTCACGCTGAAAAGCTCTCGCTGATCGGGCAATTATCAAGCGGCATCGCCCATGAAGTCAAAAACCAATTGAACATGATTGCGTTTGCGGAATTGATTCGGGACGAGCATCCGAATGACGCGAACATTCAGAAATATACCGCGTTCATCCTCAAAGCCGGAAACAACATTTATAATTTAGTGGACGAAATGCGCCGGTATGCCAAGAAAGAACAGCCGAGCTACGACATGAAACCCACCTCTGTTGTTGACGTTCTCGAGCAACTGCTTCATTTTATTCGTTTCGACCGCCTGCTGCGAAAACGCCGCCTGTTGAAAGAATTTGGCGAGAACGTGCCGATGATTTTGCTGAATGAGGAAAAATTCGGGCAGGTGATGATTAATCTCGTGCGCAACGCCGCGCAAGCAACCCCAGACGACGATTCCGGCGAAATCGTGGTGCGCGTCACGGCGCAGCCTGAAGCCGTGCAAATTGACGTGCAGGATAACGGCTGCGGCATTCCCGCCGCGCTGCTTGAAAAAATTTGGGAGCCGTTTTTCAGCACCAAAGGCGAAGAAGGCACGGGATTAGGGTTAGACATCTGCAAGCGCATCGTCGAAGAGCATCATGGCTCGCTCACCTGCCGCAGTCAGGTCAATGCCGGCAGCACGTTTACGATTTTGCTTCCTCTGCCCGGAGATGCGGCGCGCGCATGACGCGCGACGCCATTCCGTTGAACTATGCCGAATATTCTTCATGAACGCGCCGACCGCATTGCGCGCGAGATTCGCGCTGATTATCCGCAAGAAGGCCGCTGCCTCGATGAAATCGCGGAGCGGCACGGCTTTTTCACGGCGATTCTGCCGGAATTTTTGTGCGCGTTTGACGCACTGATTCAGGGGTTTCGGAATGGCCGCGCGCTCTTTCTCTGCGGCAACGGCGGCAGTTTCGCCGATTGCGTCCACATCGCGGGGGAATTGATGAAAACGTTCAAGTTAGCCCGCCCGCTTTCCGAGTCCGAAAAACGGGCGTTTGCCGCGCTGCCGCACGGCAACGCGCTGGCGACGCATTTGCAGCGCGGGCTGCCGTGCGTGGTCTTGGGGCTGAATCCATCGTTGAGCAGCGCGATTCAGAACGACAGCGCGATTCCGGCGCTGCAATACGCGCAGGAGTTATATTGCCTCGGCAAGCCGGGCGACATGCTGTTGGCAGTCAGCACGAGCGGGAATGCGCAAAACGTCCTGTATGCTGTTTCGACCGCGAAAGCCTTGCGGATGCCGGTCTTCGGCCTGAGCGGGCGGGGCGGCGGCACGCTCGCGGAAGTCGCCGACATCACGCTGCGCGTCCCGGAAACGGAAACGTATCGCATTCAGGAACAGCATGTGATCGTGTATCATCTGCTTTGTCTGTTGCTGGAATTGCGCTTCTTTCTTGCGTAAACGGGCGCATTTGAATCAATGCTCACGACGTCTGAACGGTCTGATGTGTTAACGTGAAGTGTAAAATCGCCATCCATCATCAATCGCCTCAGAGCAGGCAGGTCGCTATGGAACCCAAAATTGCGTTGGCAGATTTATTGAAAATCAAGCAATCTGTTGATCAGATGGATCTGCTGGAATTCAAGACACAGTGGAGCAATCGCTCGCATGATTATGTCAACCTCGACCAAGCGGAACGGCTGAAATACATGGTCATGTCCATCAAAATCCTTCAGGCCAAAGCCGATTTGAAGCGGATGATCAATTCGATTCAAGAGCTTTCAGCGCACCCGGAATCGGAGCGGGCGATTTACTATTATTTGCGCGCCGACCTCTGGAAATTTCTCGATAATTTTCATTATCTGCTTTTTGTTGAAGAAGAAAATGAAGAGAAATTCGCCTGCCTCGATTTGTTAGACCAAATGACGGAAATCATCGGGCAGGATGACGAATTGCAGCAGACCTGCACGATCCGGCTGCATAAATTATTCGAGCAGACGCGCCTGCTCAAGCAGGAAGCCGCGACGCAGCAGCCCGGCAGCGAATCCTTCCGCACATATCACCAAATCGAGCAGCGGCTCGCGCAGATTCTCCAGACCTTAGACCCTTCGATGGCGATGCCGACGCCGCTGCCGGAAGACCTGATTCCGCCAATCGCGTGGGAACTGATTCAAAAATACACCGCGTTTTCCATCTCGCGGATTTCCATCGAGAAATCGGGCGTGTTGAGCATTATTCAACTGCTGTGCGAATATCCGCTGCCGCAATTGTTAGCACATCAGGCAGAATTGGAAAAAATGCTGAATACCGTTGAGCGGCGGGCGTTGTACGAACCGCAGCTTGCCACGATGCGGAATCAATGCGGCTTTGCGCTCATCCTGCTGTTGGAAATCGTCAAAATGCACGAAGGGCTGCCGGTGCTGCTCTCGCGCATTTTCGATCTCTGTTCGTATGTCTATTTTCCGCAGCAAGGCGTGTCTCTGGAAAAAGAGTTGAAAGAATTAAAAGGCCGCGTGGCGGAAATTTCACAGAAAAAACTTCGCCCGATTATCGAAGACGTGCTGTGGAAAAATCCGACGTATCTGACGAAAGTGGCGTATATCCGCAAGTCCTGCGGGTGGTGCTATCGTGACGACCGCCGAGACGCGCTGAACTTATCGTTTATCCGGCAAGTCATCACGTCGAGCTTTGACCGGCTCGAATCCGTCCCGGCGCTGCAATTCAGCTATGAAGGCGTCGCCAAATCGCACCTGTCGGAGATGGTGATTGAAAGTTTAGGGCTGCTGGTGAATCTTGAGCCGTCGCCGCAATTTTTGACGCTGCACGCCAAAGAAACGCGCATGATCAAACAGGCGCAGAAAGCGGGAACGCTGACGGATAACGCGCACGAACGCCTGCTCAATAAGCAATATCAGACGTATAAAAATCACTTGAAATTTTTGCGCGACAGCATTGAATATTATCACGGCATTTCGGAAGATCCGAATCCACAAACGGAGGCGTAAAAGGCGGGGAAAAGAAAAACGTCAGCCAGAGGTTTCCAACACATGGCTGACGTTTGCGTATGACCGCATGAGAGATTTGAGGTCTTCAAGACTTCAAATCTCTCGTTCACTTGGAACGTGCTTGCGTGTTCATTATTTTCTCTTTTTTGCCTGCAAAGAGGCTGATTTTTTTGACGCTGATTTCTTCGGCGTTGACTTCTTGGACGCGGATTTCTTCGACGCCGATTTTTTTGAAGCAGACTTCTTTGATTTTGACTTTTTCGACGCCGATTTCTTTGAAACGGACTTCTTTGATTTTGACTTCTTCGAAATGGATTTTTTTGTTTCTGATGGTTTCGTTTCCGTTTTCAGCGCAGGCACCGGAAATTCTTCCGTTAACGCCGCCCATTTCCCGTTGACGCGCACGGCTGAAGCAATCATAGGAATATATTCAACAGGGTCTATTTTCGAGGCGCGGGCAAACAATAATTTATTGAACTGCCCCTGTTCGCACATGGAAAGCGACGCGCCCGCCGCAATTTTTGCCGCGAAATCATCAATATTTTCCTCTAAATTCCAGACTTCCCGCAAATCAATCAATTCAAAATGGAGATGATACCCTCTGGCATTGCCGGTTTTGCCCATGTAGGCGAGAACATCGCCGCGCTCAACCTGCTCGCCGGACTTGACGCGATCTCGCTCCAAAACGTGCGAATAGAGGGAAAAGAGGCCGTTTTGATGATACAGCACGATATAATAGCCGTACCCGCGCGCGCGCGTCGAAATCATGACCACGCCGTCTTCAATCGCTCGAATCGGCACGCCATGCCGCGAAAAAGCAGCTGGAATCAAATCTACGCCGTAATGGCCGCGTTTCTTTCTCTTTTTCGGAGACTGCATGCCGCGCAACATCATGGCGTTATCTACCGGGGGCATGAAATTCGGCACAATGGCGGTATTTTCTGCCGGAGTCTGCGGTTGAGAGAGGGAACTCAGATATTCTTCTTCGTTTTCGGGGGCGCACCACGAATGTGCGCTTTCGCCGCAATTCCCCTCGATAAAGGGATCTTCAAGCAGAATCGGCTCTGGCATGACGCACGGCGCCAAGCCGACTAATTCTTCTTCATGGCATGAGGCAAAAAATGATGGCGGCGGGGGCGGCGAAGCAATCTCTATTTGAAGTTGAGCGTTCTCAGTCTTCTGATAATTTATGTCAATTGCGATCTGCGAAGGCCAATTGAATGAAGCGATTTCCGATACGTTCTCGTGGAGCGGCGGCACGGCCAATGCGGGCTGCGTCTGCATGCGCGATGTACCGCATCCCACCGTGCCGACGAGACTAAGAAAAGCAAGCGTAAATAATCTAAAAGGACTGATAGAAGGCATGTCAAGACGTGGTTGCTGTTTTGTGAAATGATCCACAGTTTACTTCCTTTAGAAAAGGCTTGTGCGTTCGCCATCACATTCTTCCGCATCTGTTGGCGCGAGACAGCGCATGCGCTGCCTTTTCCGGTTGTTTGTCACGCGGGCGTCGTCATGGCGACGCGCATGATCAGCAATCGAACAGGCGACAGAATTTGATGAATCTCACACAAACGTCAAGCGTTATAATTTTATCTAACTGATGTTACGCAGCATTCTCCTTTCAAGAGGGGAATTGCTGAGACACAGAAAATTTTGCCAAATAAAGCCGATCTTTCCTCATAAATACGGCTAAATACGCAATATTCACTTTCAAGTTGTCGTTTGTTTTTAAAAATAGGGTGACATGTCAAGAAAAAAATGCGGCAGCCTTTTCCCATCCGATGGAAAACGCCACCGCTTTTTACAGCGATTATTGCTTGACAAGAGTTTCTTCCTTCGCATCTTAGCATAAAAACACCCGTTACAAACCACGCATTTTTTTCTCCGCGCAGCGCGCCGCCGCAAAATTTATGAAAAAAAATCATCGCGGCGGCGCGGCGCACGGAGAAATATACATTACGATGACCATGCAACGATATGCCGGATTGATGCTTGCCGCCTTGCTCCCGATAGCGGCGCAGGCGAGCGAAACGCTCTCGCCGCAGGAAAAACGGATGCGATTGCGCGAAGGCGTCGCCCAAATCGAGCAGAAAAACGCCGGGGCCGCGATTCAAACCTTTCAAACGTTACTGCCGCAATACGGCGTAATTGAGGAATATCTGCGCTATTTTCTCGCGCAAGCCTATGTTGGCGACGCGAAATATCAAGAGGCGTTAGCGGAACTTGAGCAGATTCGTCGAGCGTTTCCGACGAGTCCGATCTGCGATGACGCGCAATGGCTGGCGGCCAATGCGCTGATGAAATTGCAGCGCCCCGCCGACGCGCTCGCCGAATATCAGGCGTTGGCGTCGCGCGCCACGACGATTGCGCAAGGCGATCTGCTCTACGGCATCGGACAGGTCGCAATGCAGGCCGGAAACGCTGCGGAAGCGGTCGCCGCGCTGCACCGGCTGATGACGCAGTTTCCCGGCCATCCACAGGCCAAAGACGCCGAACGCTTGCTGAAAAAACTCGTGGCCGCCAATCCGCCGCTCGCGCCGCAGCTTGACGAACATGCCCGCCTGAGCTATGCCAACGCGCTGTTGAGCGCCCGCTTGTATAAAGCAGCAATCCAGCAATTCACGACGTTTCAACAGCAGTATCCGTCTCATGTTAAATTGAAAGAAAGTCAATTGGGGCTGGCGGACGCCACGCTGCGCGCCGGAAAAACCACCGAAGGCGTGAAACTCATCGAGGAACTTGCGGCTAAATATGCCGCCTCAGACCCGGAATTCGCGGCGAAAGCCCTCTACACGCTCGGCATGTCCGCGTGGCAGGCCGACCGGAATCAGGACGCGCAGCAACAGATGGAGCGGCTTGTGAATACATTTTCCAATACGTCATGGAGCGACAACGCGCTGTACGTGTTAGGCCGCATCGCCGAGACGCAGCGCGATTATCAGCGCGCGGCGCGGCAATACGCGCGGCTGACGGCGCGGCATCCTGACAGCGATTATGCCGAAGAAGCGGGCTGGCGGGCGGGGTGGGCGCATTATCAAGCGGCGCAATATGACCGGGCGGCAGATGTATTTTCTCGGGTGCTGGCGGAGTTTCCGGCGGGCGACTATGTCGAAGCCGGGATCTACTGGAAAGGCCGCGCGCTGGAATCCGCAGGGCAATTGCCGGAAGCGATCCCAGCCTACCGGCAATTGCTGCGCAATCCGCCCGAAACCTATTACAGCCTGTTAGCGCGGGAACGGCTGAAAAACGCGGGCGAACCGCTTCCGGCGCGGACGAAGCAGAACGGAACGCATCCCAACATCGCGGACGTCGCGCAGCAGGCGCGCGCGGCCTGTTCGCCCGCGTTCTTTCAAGACGTCCGCATCCGCCTGCCGAAAATCATGGAACTGCGCGCCGCCGATCTCTCGAAATACGCCCGCCGCGAAGTCGAATGGCTCCGCGCGCGCCTTGAGCAAGACGCGCCCGCCGACGAGCAGGCGCGCGTCTTGCGGTTGTATTTTCTCGCCCGATTATACGAGGAAGCCGGAGATTATTTGAAAGGGATTCAGATCGCCGCCGACATCGAAACCGCGCTGAAAACGCTGCCGTCGGCGTCGTTTCCGTATTCCTTGAACCGCCTCGCCTACCCGTTGGAATATTGGGAACTGATTAAAACGCAGGCCGCCGCGCAGGGGCTTGATCCGTTCCTCGTCGCCGGAGTGATTCGCCAAGAAAGCACGTTTGACCCGAAAAACATCTCTCCGGCGGGCGCGCGCGGCTTGATGCAGGTCATGCCGGACACGGGGAAGCGCGTCGCCAAGCGGTTAGGGTTGAAAAATTACAGCACGGCGCAGTTGTACGCGCCGGACATCAACGTCCGCATTGGCGCGGCGTATCTCGCGGAGATGCTGCAAAAATTCAACGGAGACCTGTTTCGCGCCATTGCCGCGTATAATGCCGGGCCAATCGCCACGGAGAAATGGTGGCCTGCGCAGAGCGGCATCGCGTCGGAACAGGTGATTGAAAACATCACTTATAAGGAAACGCGAAATTACGTCAAGCGCGTCATGCGCAATCAGGCGAATTACCGCTTGATGTATCCTGAATTGCGCCCGGCAGGACGTTGATGGCTTTACAAATCTGTTGTCTCCCTCCCCTGATTGAGGGGAGGATTGGGTGGGGTCTGCGTAAGTCCTGGCTATAAATTGCTCAGTCCAGCGCGGTTCCCTGCGCCATGCGTTACAGTTTGCCAAAAATGGCGGTGACTGTTGTCGCGCCGGACATGGCGACGACGCAGTTGGACGACGCGCCATTCACCTTCCAGCCTAAAAAGGTCGAATTCGGGTCTGGAATGGCTTTCAGGATGACCACTGCGCCCGCGGGATAGCTGTTCGCGCAGACGCTGCCGCAGGCGATGCCGTCGGTAATGACCGTCCCGCTGCCAGTCCCGGTCTTCACCACAGACAGCGTAAAGACGACTGGCGTCGAAGTGGCGGTTGGAGTCGGCGTGACAACCGGCGTTATTGTTGGTGTCGCCGTGGCCGTCGCGGTCGGCGTGACAGCCGGCGTCATCGTTGGTG
>CAZCGG010000161.1:8432-10931 GCA_964498135.1 uncultured Candidatus Moduliflexus sp. | reverse complement strand
GACAGTGGCGCATATTCCCGCCACGTAGGGGCGGGGCTACCGGAGTGTTCGTCTTTTGGGGAACACGCGCAATTTTTAAAACAGTTTCTTCATGTGTCATTTTTCACCGCAGCGGCGCGGAGAGCATTTTCTGCTGCGCTCGGCGCTCCGCGTCGCAGCGGTGAAAAGAAGGAAAACATCATGACTATGCGATGGCAGCAGTTGAAGCAGAGAATCTGGCGCGTTTCGGCGGGCTGGCGGCGAATGCGGCGACGAACATCCGCCTCTCCGCGCGGGGTGACGCTCGTGGAATTGTTAGTGGCGATGGCGGTCTTGTCGTTTGGCATCTTGCCGTTGGTGTCTATTTTCATCTATGCCTTGCGCGTCTCGGAGCGTTCGAATAAAATGACGATGGCGTTGAACTTAGCGCGCGACATGTCGGAAGAAATTCGCGCGAATGCGTTTTGGGATCCGGACGTGGCGAATCATCCCGATGAAAGGATCAAGTATTATCCGCTGAAAGAAGTCGCTCCGCTGCCGCAGCCGTTCGGCCTTGAAACGGGCGAAGATTATGCCGTGGGCGGGAGCAGGCTGGCGGCGTTTGATGACGTGGATGATTACAATGGCTGGTGCCGGGGGCCAAAATGCGCGGATTGCACGGCGTTAGCCGGACATCTTTGTCAAGTCACGGATTTTGAGGAAAGCTATAATGGAGAGTTGTATGATGGGACGAACGGCCATCCTATTTACCGGGGGTTTACGCGCCGGGTGAGAGTGTTTAACATCTTTCAGAACACGACGGCGGCGAAAGCCAGCCTTCATCAAATCCGTTTCGGCGCGTTTTCGACCAAAACCTTCAATTTTTTCGATCTTCGTGACGGATATGACGCGCGCTCAGGCTATAAAGTTGCTGACGACATCATGAAAAATTTGACGACGAACGGGAAGCTAAGAAATCAATATGCCAGAGGCATGACGCGGTTGAAAGTGATTGAGGTGTCGGTTGAATATACCGGCCCTGTTGCGGGAACAGTGGGGGTGAAAGATGTCAGTTTTGCCGTGATGCCGATTACGGAGAAATAGGCGTGTCGCAAAGGTGTCTGGCAGCTTTCCTTGACCATAATGTTCTGTTACTGAGCGATGTGACGCAGTCGGCAGTTTTTCAACCCCGAAGGGGTGAGATGTTTGTAGTAAAAAAGACGCCCGTAGAATGAATGAACGCCGAAGGCGTGGCATATTTTTTTCCGCATGCCGCAGCATGTCACGCCTTCGGCGTTCGATGGGCGGAACGATGCCTCTTTGCTATCATCATAACACGCCTTCGGCGTTAAAAGACCACAAACTGCGTCACATGAATTACTGACATGGGAGGAGGTTACGAGAATGCATGAACGAGAACGTGGCGTGACGTTGATCGAATTGCTGGTTTCAATCGCCATCTTGGGATTCCTGTTAGCGGGAATTTACGGGATGCTGAACACGGCATATCAATCGTTTTTGGATACGCGGCGGCGGATTGACAGCCAACAGACCGCCAGAATGGTGACGAACTATCTCGTCTATCGCTTGCGGGAAATTGATGGCGGACAATCCACCAGCGAGCCGTGGAATTGCCAGAAATGCCATCAGGCCGGGCGCGCGGTGATGCCGGTGGCGACATCCATGATCCCTTGCCCGCAGGACGTGACGCTGCCGCGCAGAATGCTGGATTATACGCTGGCGGCGCAGACAACCACTGACATCGGCACGCTGCCGTGGGCGACGCTGCGCCTGAATTCGGCGGATTTCCCGACCATGACCGGCAATAAAATTACGTATCAGGCGGATATGCTGCCCCTGTTCGGATTCTCCGAAACGTTTACCGATTCAAATAATGACAAAGAATGGAATTGGACGGCGAATAATGCGGCCTACGATTTTAACCCGAAAAACGGGGAATATGATTACGGCGAACTCGAATTACTGGAAGATTTGAATGAAAATAGCAAACGGGATGTGTTTTCGGAAAATTGGTCGCTGCGCTTGAAAAAAGTTGATCCGAATGATAAATTTTATTCCCTTGTCGAGAGCGTGAATTTTTCCTCGCTCCGCCCGAATAAGGCGCTCGATGCGACGATGGTGGTCAATGGGAAGCATCGCTACAACCGCTCGCCGTATAATGATGCGGGCTATACCGATCAAATCGTTGCGACCGGGCTGCTGCGCGTAAATATCGTCCCGGTTCCTCGCGTAAGCGACCCTGCGGCGTGGGATGGAACCCATACTTACGAAGTGCCGAGACGCTGCCAGGACCCAACCAGCAAGACGAACTGTCACGGCTCGTCCGCCTCTGGAACAGACAATGTGTATGGCGATGCCAAGGATTTCAACATGGCGCGATTTGTCGCCACGCATCCGTTTTGGAATCTTCGCGGCTTTAACGTGCAAGTCTCGGCCGGGGCGTTTAAAGTCGGCAAAACAAAGGTCACGACCTTAGAGCAGTTCGTGATTCCGCGCAACCTCGAAATTAACCGGAGATAA
>CAZCGG010000161.1:0-8332 GCA_964498135.1 uncultured Candidatus Moduliflexus sp. | reverse complement strand
GTCAACGAAGGCGGAAGGGCGGGGAAACTCGTCATGCCGCCGCAACGAAGAAACTCGAAAAGAGGCGTTCCATGCGCTGAACGATGGGAGGCCGTTTTTGAGCATCTTGCTCGGTATGTGTAACTATAATGGAGAGGGAAACGGGTCGCGGGGCGTGGCATTGCTAGCGGCCTTGTTCGTGCTGATGGTGATGAGCATCCTCAGCATCGGTCTGCTATCCAATGTGGATGAAGATCTGAAAATCAGCAAAAATGAGGAATTTTCCGAACGCGCGTTGAAAATTGCGGAAACCGGCATCCAAGTCGCCCGTTCCACCTTTTTCGATCCGGCGAATATTGCCGATCTTGATAACACGACGATTCCGGTCACGTCGGTGAACGGCTTCAGTCAAGGCGGCTATTTCATGGCGTATTTGACGTCTGGGTTTGCCGGGCGGGAGAAATGGACGCAATGGCGGTACGACCTCGGCATCAGCGGGAACAACACCGAAAGCGAGATCACCGCGCCGTTGATGCGCGTCTGGGCGACCGGCCAGCAGGGAACGAACGGCAACTGGCGATCCGGCAATCAGTATTACGTCACGAACCTGTTCGGCGTGGCTGCCACCGGCGTCTATTTCCCGATTGAAGACGGCGCGAGCGGCACGACGGTGGTTCGCAGCCATCAGGAACATACCGGCGAGCGGTTAGCGGATCGGCCAATGGCGACCACAGCGTATTATGTCCGCCAGAGTCCGATGACGAGCTATTCCCGGTACGATCTCGACTCAAAGGGCGATCCGCTCCTGAAAGAGCAATCGTTGTATTTTACCTATAACGGCTGCTCCACATCCGCCAGCATCACCAAATGTCCGACATCGAGAACGACGGCGGATACGGTCAGCACCGTGCGCCTGCGGGGGGTGGATTTGGATGTCAACGACATGAAAAAGACCACCTTTGGGACGCGCTGGGAATTCGATACCGGCATTCACGGCGTGGCGACCGCGCCGACGCTGTTCGACCCGACGCCGCCGATTGTGAACGGCGATGCCCGGCGCGGCGATGAAGTGCTCTATTTTGTCGTGATTGCGATGGGGCCGTCGGCGAACGCGCTCCCCGTGCCGGGGCAGAGCCGCCCGAAAGATTTAAACGAGGATTCCTTGGCGACCGCAACGGCGCAGCGCTCGTTTGCGGGCTATCCGTCTGACGCGGTGGACGCGCCGGAACAGTTGTATCTGTTTGCGGTGATTGATCAAGGGGTGAACTCCTACGCGCTCAAATGGACGACGCCGTTTCCGGATCCGGATGTCGCGGAATGGACGGATTATCCGATGGAACACGCGACCGGCACGCAAGGGCAGCGGCCGCCGTTCGTGGCGCGGCCTTCAGACATGACGCCGTTCATGCCGGAAGATGATCTGTTGAGCGATTACCGCGACGGCCCGGGCATCAAAGCCAATAGGTACGGCACGGATTTTCAGTGGAACATGACGCGCGGCAATGTCTTCGGCGCAGACCCGCATGCCGTCAGTCCGCCGGTCGTGAGCGTGAAGTATTCTAAGACGGACGGAACGCTGACGGACAAATATGATGAGGCGACGGACGCCAGCAAGTTAGCTCCGATTGTGGATGTTTATCTGTCGTACTCATTTGTTTCCCGCGCGGCGTATGCCCGGAGGACAGGGGGCAATACTGATGTCGTTCATAACTTTTCCTCATATGTGTTGCAATTCCCTAATAAGTTTGACGACACGGATGTTCAAGGGTTTGATAGTGATCTTGGGTATGGCAAAGCGAATTCATGGCAAACCCGCATGGTTGCCATCCGCGACCGGTTTGTCAATTCTGGCGCAGCGACCTCGTGGAATTGGAATCACGCGCGCAGCCGTTTCCCGGAATTCAAATGGACGTATCGCGCGCCGGGGTGGGATCCGAATTTCACGGATACGATCCCGCCGACCGGCTACGGCCAATATAGCTGGGATACGTGGTTCGATCAACAGGTGGCGCCGATGATTGCGCTGCAAGACGCGACCTCTGAGCCAGCGGTTGGCGACAGCCGGAGGAATGGCGGGAAAAGGGTATGGCTGGGGAGCGGCGGCGTGTATGCGGCCGGCTCCGGGTATGCGGATAAATATACCGTGCTGTATCCATATTATAAAACGGGCGGATTCCCGGCCGGAATGGGGGCAGGAAACAGCACGACGAACGGGGAAAGAGGGCCGACCGTCGCCCAGGGGTCTCCGGCTGATTTCAGCGCGCAGAGTTGGTCGGTTTCCAAAGTGATGCTGATGGCGATCCGCGATACGTGGGAGGATTATGTCGCCGGAAGGCGGACGAACATCGCAGGCGCCTCCAATGCGAATCCTGCGCTCTCTAATCCGGTTGAGCCGTATTGGTATTTTTCAAGCGCGGATAACGCGAGCGGGCCGAATGTGGTTGATTATAGATATCAGAACGGCGATGCAATGGTGACGTATATCGCTGCTCCGGCGACCGCGCCAGCCCAGCCCGCGCCGTATCCGTCCGGGGTGCAAGTCGGATTCCCGCGCCCGTATATGTGGTCGGAACTCACCTGGAACGCCAACGTAAAAGGGGCGTCCTCCGTGAACGCGAAGGAGTATAGCCTCTATAGACAGGGGTGGTCAAATTATGTTCCTTCGGGCGGGAATTCGTTGACGACTTTGAGAAGTTACGATGTGGACATCGAGGGCGAAACGGCGGCAATGTGCAAAGAATGCCTGTCAAACGATGGATTGATTGCGCTGGCGTTCAACCACGATCTCACCTTTGGCGGTGACAATAACGTGACTGATACTCTGATGCTGGATGAAGACTTGCGCCTGCACGGCATCAATGCGCGCACCGGCCTGCACGTCTGGGATTATCATACCCCGGCGGCGTTAGATGGCGACAACGCGAATTGCACGCCGGCGATTGCGAATAACCGGGTGTTCATGGCGTATATGATGTACGGGGCTGAACGACCAACTGTGCCTAACAACAACCGCAGAGCGCTGATTACTGTGCTGGACGTGGCCGACGGCACAACGCAATACACCGGACCGGTTGACACCGACGCCGACGCGGTGCTGCTGCCGCCCACGATTGCGAACGGCATGGCGTATGTGGCGACATACGATTTTAAAGATACGTATGGCGCGACTGCCGCAGGCAATATGGGGAATGACGTCATTCGCCTCTTTGCGTTGTCGCCGATTCTGCGGTTAGTGTCAACCGGCGTCTATCCGATGACCTATAAAGGGCATGAAAACTTTAAAGCCACAGATGCCACCAAGAGGTTCGGGAACTATTCGACGATGTTGAAGGATACGGAGTCGGAATATCGGCAAGGCCATATCGGCACGTCTCGCCGGACCCTGCAAGTCTGGGTGACCGGCGAAACAAGCCGGTGGTCGGAAGTCAAAGAAAACGCGCAATAGCGTCGGACCCCGCCCAACCCTCCCCTCAATCAGGGGAGGGAAAATATCGGGCAAGAGAGGAGTGTCAAATCTTGATTTGACAGGCGAAATCGAGATGTCGCGTTCCTAAAAAATAATGAGCCACTACGTTACCCCAAAAGTGATTTCCGTTCGCCCTGAGCTTGTCGAAGGGCGCATTTTCTGACCGTCATTCGCGCCCTTCGACAAGCTCAGGGCGAACGGAAGCCGAGGATAAAACGACTTATGCAAGAGGTCTCTTGTGGATTATCGAGGCATCGCAGGGGCGTTCAATTGAGCGTCCCTGCGCCGCAATTGGAAAGATTTCTTCTACAAACTTGACGCTCCTGTCGAGCGCGCAGCCGCTGTTTTTTCAATGTGAAACACGCGAACATCGAAATTCATGTGTTGAAGTTCGTCTCCGGTCGGCTGATCATTCAAGCCATTGGCCTCATCACCATTCCAATTCTGACCCGCCTGTATCTGCCGGAGCATTTCGGCGCCCTGCAAATCATAGATGCGTTTTTGTACATCCTATTTGAAATCGTCTGCGGCAAATTCGAGATGGCGATCCCGTTGGCGAAAGATGATCAGGAAAAAGCGAATGCCATTGCGTTGAGCGTCCTGGTCTCGCTGTTCGTGACGGCCGCGCTGGCGGCGGGCGTTTTTTTTGCCGCGCCTGCGGTGGCGAAATGGTATGGCATGCCCGCGCTACGGCATTACCTCTGGTGTCTGCCGGTCTTGACGCTGCTCGGCGGCATCAAGCATGCGTTATCGTATTGGGCCGCGCGGGATGAGCGTTTTACGGCGATGGCCGCGTCCGATGTCGCCTATTCGCTTGGCGAGCGCTTCGGCTCGTTAGCGTGGGGCTTTGCCGTTGCGCCGTCGTCGCTGGGCCTGTTCGTCGCCAGATTCATCGGCGTGTTTCTGCGAATCGCCACATTAATTCATGCAGGCCGCGCCGAAATGCGGCGACTGTTTCGCGGCGTCGCCATTTCGCCCGCCTCGCTCCGCGCGACAGCCATCCGCCATAAAAAATTCCCCTTGCTCCAAATTTGGGCGGTCTTGCTTAATACGATTTCTTCCCAACTCCCGTCGCTGTTATTAGGCAAATATTTTTCCGTGCGCGTCGTCGGCTATTACGGCATGAGCGAGCGCATGCTCGGCATCCCGATCAGCCTGCTGCGGGACGCGATTGCCACCGTCACCTTCTCGACGATGGCGAAAGAATATCAGCGCACCGGCTCTCTGACTGACATCACCAAAAACATTTTTCTCAGAATGACGCAAATCTCGTTTTTCCCCTTGCTTATTTTTACCGTCTTCGGCAAAGAATTGCTGCAATCCGTGTTAGGCGCGGAATGGGCGGAGGCGGGGGTGTATTGCCGCATTATGTCCGTCTGGCAGGCGTTCGGCTTTCTCAACATGCCGTTGAAAGTCTCGCTGATCATGAATCGCCAAGAAGTCGGGGTGTTCATGAATATTTTGACGCTTGTGGTCAGAATCGTCGGCATTCTGTGCGGCGTGGCGCTCAATTCCCCGCGCATCAGTCTTATCGCGTTTGTCGCGCTCAGCGTCGTGACGCTCATCATCAATTGTTTTTGGCAGTTGCGTTTGGCAAACGTCTCGCTGCGGTGGGCCTCGCGCTTGATTGGCGAATATATTGGCCTGTCGCTGCTGCTGCTCGCGCCGACGCGCTGGCTCATCGGCGAGCAAACACATATCGCCGCGCTGTTCGGCGTTCTCAGCCTGCTTTCGCTCGGCTATCTCGGCGTCGTCGCATGGCTGGATGCCTCGTTTGCGCAATATGCGCAAGCGATCTTCAGCCGAATTCGAGGAAAAACATCATGCAAATCGTAATCGCATGGCGGGCGGCGAATCTTTCGCCGGAAGACGCAGAACGTCGGTGGCAGGCGGCGCTCGGCGCGTGGCAAGCGCGCTATCAAGCGTTGTTGACCGGCCAACGGCTGCATGTATATTCAGCTTCCGCCGGATCATTGTTTTGCGGCTTGCTCGCGCAGCCCGATTTGTTTCGCGCCTGGCAGGAATGGCATGAAGATAGCGCGTGGGGGCTGGCGTGGAGCGGCTTGGCGCATAATTTGGTGGATGTGCTGCCGCCTCGCGCTGACCGCTCATCGGCGCAGCGCCTTCTCGATGAATATGAGGCGCGCGGCGCGGCCTGCTTCGAAGAACTCGACGGCCGCTTTGTGGCGGCGATTTTGGATAAACGCCGCCGCCGTTTGGCCGTCGCCGCCAATGTCCAAGGATTGTCCCCCTGTTTTCAGACCGAAGGAAAATATGGCGCGGCAGTCGGAACGCGCATTGCGCCCTTGCTTGATTTGGTCGGTCGGCCGGTCATTCCCAACCCTTCCGCGATGGTGCAAGTCATCACGATGGATTGGGTCTTGAGTCGGGAAACCGTGTTTGACGGCGTGTTTCAGGTCGAGGCCGGAACTACCGTGCTGTTGGATGAACATCAGGCCGCCACGCAGCCGCATGCGTCCATCGAAACCGCGCTCGCTCGCGCCGAGGCGTTGCGGCGGGATGACTATTTAGCGCAGGCCAGCGATGCCGTCACCGCCATCGTCCGCCAGCAATTCCGGCATGCGGCCGCCCCTCTGGTAGATTTGACCGGCGGCATGGACAGCCGGGCGATTGCGGCGTCAATCGCGGTCGCCGGTTTTCAGCCCCCCTGCGATGTCAGCGGCCTGCCCAATTCGCGCGAAATCCTGTTAGCGGAGCAAGCGGCGAACGCCCTGCGCCTGACACTCCATCAACTTCACCCATCTGAAGCCGCCGTCGAACAATTCGAGCAGACGCTCGGCCGCTGGGCGCGTTGGACGGAAGGGATGAGTCCCGCGCATATCGCGTTTTCGCGCTCGCTGCTCGCGCTTTCCCCCGTGTATCGAGATTTTTTTGCGAACTATGCGCAGGTTTTCAATGGCGGAACGCATTTAGGCGGCGTCATTTTCTACGGCGTCGAAGCCCTTGCCGAGCCATTTTCTCCAGAAATAGCCGTTGCGAAACTGTTTGCGCGAACGACTCGCTTTGTCGCCTCGTTTTTTCTGCCGTCCGCGCTGCGCATGATTGAAGACGAGATTCGCGCGGTGATTCAAGAGGGCGCGCAAGCCGGGCTGCGCGGGCATCGCCTGATTCAGTACTTTTATTGGCGGCAGGGCGCGGCAAAATGGACGGGCTGCATGGCCGACATGCAGCAGATCGGCCGCCATGTCTTTATGCCGTTATGCTGTCGCATGTTGGCGGATGTCAGCTTAATCATGACGGCGGAGGAAATGCTGACCGATGCGTGGCATCGCTGCCATATTCAACGCACCATGCCGAATCTGTGGCGCATTCCGTTCATGACGCCGCCGACGCTTGGCGGCTGGCGAAAAACATTTTGGCATGATTGGCCGGGGCTGTTCAAAACCGCGCTGAAAATCCGGCAGATGCAGCCTCGCCGCCCGCGTCCGTTCAAATTGGCCGAGGCTGATCGCGAGAAAATGGGAACGCAGTTTCATCGCCCGCTCGAAGCGCTGCTCTTCTCAAAAGATGCGTGGTGGCCGCAGGTCGTGCCGCTTGAGCAAGGCCGCATGGCGTGGCAGCGATTCAAAGACGGCATCGAAGCCAAACCCCTCTGGAATCTCGTGACCATCGAGGCGTGGGCGAGAACATTTCTTGCGGCAAAAGGATGGGGCGCATGACGCGAATTGTGCTGCTTGGGGCGAGTTTCACGAACAAAGGCGCCGAAGCGATGGCCGTCACGGCGATTGCGCAGCTAAGCGAGTTGTACCCTGACTGCCGCATCACTCTGGCCTCGTATAACAAGCCGAACACGCTAACCGAAGGAACGCACGCGCTGCCGTTCCTCACGCAGCGCGGCGCACCGGCGCGGTTTGAACTGCTCTATCATCCGCGCCTGCAAAAAGGCGTTTGCTTGAGCCTGCTGCAATTGATCTGTTTCCACATCCCGCCGCTGCGCCGTGTCTGGGCGCGGCGGATGTGGGCGAACGATTCGCTTGAGCGCCTCCGGCAAGCCGACCTGATTCTTGATCTCAGCGGCTACGCTATGACTGACCAGCGTTCGTTCGGGCGGCAAGCCGTGTATGCGTTTGAAGTGTTGGCCGCGTCATGGCAGAAAACGCCCATCGCGCTGATGACGCAGGCGTTCGGCCCGTTCGAGCGCCGCTTGTCGCGCTGGATGGCCGCCGCCGCGCTGCGAAACGCCAGCCTGATTCTCGCCAGAGGCGACTCCTCGCTGCGCTATGTGCGCCAGCTTGGGCTGCCGCCGCATCTGCCAGTTTCCGTCTGCGCGGACATGGCCTTTCTGCTGCCGCCGTCGCCGCCGGAAGAGGCGGATCGTCTGTTAGGCGCGCCGGAGGCGGGGCGTCCGTTTTTCGGCATCGTCCCGAATATCAGAGCGTTTCATCAAGCCGCCGCCGACGGGGAAAACCGGTATCTCCGGCTGCTGGCGCGCCTGTGCGATGTCGCTTACGCGGAATGGGGCTGCCAGCCGGTCTTGATCTGCCATGAGCGTTCCGTCAGGCAGCCGAATGACGCATGGCTGATTGACGAAATTCGCGCGCGCGTCGAACGCCCGGCCGCCTGCCGCGTCATTTCAGCCGAGCATTCCGCGATGGAGCTCAAGGCCGTGATTGGGCGGCTGGCCTTCGTGACGGCCTCTCGGTTTCACAGCGTGGTCGCCGCGATTTCGATGACGACGCCGTTTGTCGTGATCGGCTGGGCGCATAAATATCATGAATTATTGGCGCAAATCGGCATGACGGCGGCGGCGGTTGACGCCAAGCAATTTGACGAGGACGCGGTTATGCGGCTGATTGAAACGCAATGGAACGCGCATGCAAACACGCGCCGCCATTTGGAAGCCGCCCGCGCCGGATTATGCCAATC
>CAZCGG010000160.1:0-10978 GCA_964498135.1 uncultured Candidatus Moduliflexus sp. | reverse complement strand
GCCATAACAGCCTTTTGGATGAAGATGATATTCAAGATTATTTATCCCAGGTTGCGCCTGTTCCATTTAATTATCAAGATTCTTCTCTTTTACAAAAGATCAATCAAAAATTTGAAGAATTAAAGATTGAATCTGAAGAATTCAAAATTTGGCTGAATAACCAACAAATTTATAAGCCTTATAAAAGTTATGTTTTTATAGGCGAAAAAGATGAAAAAAAAGATTTTATCAAGGATATTCAATTCTTTGAATGCCGTAAAGACGATAATTCTTTGTTCTTTTTAGGATGGTATGGTACACGAGATAATTATTCTATAATGATTAAAGATGAAACTGTTAATGGCTTACGCATTCGCAAAAGAAATATCTTAATCGGAAATAATCGTACTGCGGATTCCTTTTTTGGTAATAATACGAATGCACGTTTTAACCGAAATTTTATCGGTGAAATCTATGTGTTTGATGATGATTTACTCCCAAATGGAAGAAGGGATGATTTTGAAAAGAATCCAGTATATTTTCATTTCAAAACAGAGATTGAAAAAACAACAAAGGGAATTTTAGCGGTACTTCCTCGAAATGCACAACAAGTTCGTTCAAGTGATAAAGCTTTGCAGCAAGTTCCACAAAAAATTGAGACATATCAGAAAGAGTTAGAAAATGGTGTCACTGAAAGCCGAAAAGAACAAATACGAAAGGATATTCAAGAGCTAAAGAAGCAAACCAATCGGATTAATCCAACCGCATACACTAAAATTCAAACAGACCCCGCTTGCCCTGCTGATTCTAAAGAAATTCATACCGAAAAAGCAAAAGAAGCTGAAATAGAGAAAAAAAATTTGCTTGATCAATTGAATTTATTGGAAGAAAAAACGCAAGCAACAAAAAAGCGGTTAACAGATGGGTTATCTCCTATCGATAAACCGACTCGAAAAACTATTGAACGGATATTTAATGTTATTGATAGAATGCTTGAAGAGGGATTAGCTAAAGAAGTAAAAGCGCAAATTATTGAAGAATTTAAGCAGAAATCTAAAGAGACTAAATAACAATGAGTTTTCTATCTTTGAATCTTCTCTCTCAAGACCCATCTCGCAATAAGACGAATAGGAAAATTTTACTTATAGAACCAAATTATTCTAATAAGTATCCACCATTAGGTTTAATGAAATTAAGCGCATATCATAAACAATTAGGTGATACTGTTATTTTTTTTAAAGGTGATTACTCTAAATTTATTTTGGATGAAAAAATCGAAAAGTGTCTTGAACATATTAAATTGCAGGGGTTCGATCTTCAAGATTGGAATATTTTGACAAGCCTTGTCTGTGAGTATTTAAAGCATAAACGCAAGGCAATTCGTGAAAACATTCTTCGTTTGATTCCAGACGGCTATGTTCATACGGTAGAACATCTATTGAATGGGTATGCGTCATCACTTCCTGAAAGAAAATGGGATAGAATTTATATCACGACCCTGTTTACATTTTATTGGAAACAAACGATCAATGCGATTAATTTTGCTAAAAAAATTATCAAATCGTCTGAAAGCATTTATTTAGGTGGGGTTGCGGCCTCGCTGATCCCAGATTTATTTGAAAAAGAATCTGGCTTGAAAATAGGAGAAAATATTATTATTGGTTTACTTGATAAACCTGGAATTCTTGATGATAACAATTTTATTATTGATGAATTGACGCCTGATTACAGCATTCTTGAAACTATCGAATATCACTACCCTCTTGATACAGGATATTTGGGATATACTACAAAAGGATGCAGACGAGGATGCGAATTTTGCGCTGTTCCAACACTTGAACCAGAATATAAAGATTATAGACCGCTACAACCACAAATTCAAAAGGTCTTAGAAAAACATGAAATCCGTAAAGATTTGATTCTAATGGATAATAATGTTTTAGATTCTTCAAAATTTTCTGAAATTATCCATGAAATTTTAGATTTAGGATTTACCAAAGATGCGCAGTATATCGAACCGAATAGATTTGAAATTCTTGTAACATATTTACAGAATAGCAATAAAGAAAATGAACAGAAATATTTGCAACGAATTCATGAATTTTTATTGGGTTTTGGTGAAAAAAGAATAAGAAATCAGAGGATTTTTGAAAAGTATGAAGCGCTGCTTCATGAAAAAGGATTGGATACATTAAGCAAATATACAAAAGAGAATGTATTAGATTCAGAAAATGAACTGAACGAATTTATTGAGAAATTTCGGAATAAAAGCAAAAAACGGCGCTATGTGGACTTCAATCAAGGGCTTGATTGTCGCTATCTTGACGAAGAAAAAATGCGATTATTGAACCAATTACCGATTGTGCCAATGCGAATTGCATTTGACCGGCTTACGCTTCGCAATCCGTATGAACGTGCGATCCGGTTAGCTGTTAAATATGGCATACGGCATTTGTCGAATTATATTCTGTTCAATTATGAAGATACCCCTGAAGAACTTTGGGATCGATTAAAAATCAATCAAGACCTGAATATCGAATTGCAAATCAAAATTTATTCGTTTCCAATGAAATTTGTTCCTATGAAAGGAGAAGAGGCAAAAGGTCGTGCGTATGTTGGTAAACATTGGAATCCGAAATTTCTTCGAGCGATTCAATGTATTTTGAATGTCACGAAAACAGGCGTTGTCATGGATAGACCGGCATTTTTTGAGAAAGCCTTTGGTAGAAATCTCGAAGAATATCAAGAAATTTTATTATTGCCAGAAGCATATATTATGAATCGCCTCCATTTTGAAGAGAATGGAATGACAGAGAAATGGCGCAATCAATTTAAAAATTTTACTCAAAAACAAAAAAATGATGTTTTACAAATAATTTATTCAAATTATTTTTCTCATCTTCAACGATTTTCAAATAAGGCAATGGCTGAATTTATGGAACATTATACTTATCGGGAATGAACGCCCTTCATTCCCGAAACCACGCCCACAGGAGCAGTGACATGACGCATCTCACTTTAATTTCAGAATCGCCGCTCCAGTTGCAGCCCCTGATCCAAACCGCATTAGCGCATGAAATGGGGATGCTTGAGGTCAGCATCCGCCAGTCGCAGCACCGGCTACATGCCTTCGAACGCCGATTTGCGATGCCGACCGCCGAGTTTCTTGCTCGCTATGAATCCGATCAATTCGAGGAAACGCTTGATTTCGCGGAATGGATCGGAGAATTCAGGCTTTTAGAACGCTTGCGCGAAAAAATGCTGGCCTTTCTGCAAAGGGGCAAACCGCAATGAATTGGCAAGTTGTCTGCAAGCAGTCTGCGCTGCACACAATCTGCCCTATCACATCGAACTCAATGAACGCAGCCGAAATGCTGCTTGACATGGAAGAACAATGGCACGCGATAAAATTCATGACGCAGTGAAAAATGCGCTGATCAAAGACGGCTGGACGATCCTCGCCGATCCGTTCGCAATTGAATACGAAGAAGTGGCTTTGTCTGCGGATCTCGCCGCTGAGCGACCGTTTGCGGCTGCAAAAGGCTCTCAAAAGATTGTTGTCGAAATTAAAACGTTTGGAGGGCGGTCGTTTATCAAGCAATTGCAGCAAGCGTTAGGACAATATGAAATGTATTTTGATTATCTGAACTTGACAACGCCGGAATACGAACTCTATCTTGGAATTAGTGAACTCGTCTATAACGATTTTTTCCTCCAGCGAGCCATTCAAGTGCTGATTCAACGTCGCCGCCTTCGTTTGGTGATTGTTGATCTTGACACGGAGGAGGTAGTGTCATGGATCAAATGAAACAGTATCAATCATTGATTAAAGAGGCTCTCCAAGAATATGCCGCATTTTTAAATCTTGGGCCGAAACCGTATCAAGTTGTCGTTGCGTTCGATGATGAGCGTCAGCAATACATTCTCCGCAAATTAGGGTGGACGACTAACCGCAGAATCCGTCAAACGGTCTTGCATCTCTCCATTCACGACGGCAAAATTTGGATTGAAGAGGACTGGACGGAGGACGGCATCGCCATGTATCTTCTGACGCATGGCGTGCCGCCGCAAGAAATTGTGTTAGCGTTTCAGCCGCCCGAATCGCGCGGCGAACTGATTGTGCTTGCCGCCTAAAAGACTATCCGCAGAAGATCGGCGCAACATGGGAATGACCGCCTCGTCATTCCCATCTCATCCCTCAGTCATTCCCCTCGATGCGAAACAGGCGGCGTTATTTTTTCGCTTGACAAACCCTCCTACTCTCCCCTATAAATCATCAATGACGAGAGATCGTCATGTTCTCGCGTGAGAATCCTCTTTAAAAACGCTTTGAAAAAAGCCTTATTCCGGGAGACGAATATGAAAACACAGGATGCGCATGGCAAAAAAAATGCTGCTCCGCAGCGATTTCGAAGACTCAGCATCATCGCAAGCGTTCTTGCAATAACGATGATTGGCTTCGGCGGGGCCGTTCGCGCCGAAGAGCCGGTTACGACGGTCACGTTCTGGGATTTTACGGAACACGCCGCCGGATTAACGGAAGAATTAGTCGCGCAATTTAACGAGACCATCGGCAAGGAAAAAGGGATACAAATTGAGTTTTCAAATCCGGGGCGCAATTACGAGCAAGCGTTCAATTTGGCTTTGGAATCGGGCAATCCGCCGGATATTTTTCTTGGAATGGGCGGCCGTCTGGACATGCCGACGCTCGTGGAAGGCCAGCATGTGCTGGCGCTTGAAGACATTCCCGGCGGCAAAGAATTTCTCGCGCAATACGCGCCGCAACACCTCTTCATCCCCGGAACGCACACCTATCGAGGCAAAACGTACAGCGTCCCCTCGTATTTTTTCACCATCAAATTGATTTATAATAAAGAGCTGTTCGTCAAAGCCGGGATCGTTGACGCCGACGGCAAGGCGAAACCGCCGGTCACATGGGCGGAAGCCCGCGAAGACGCGCAGAAAATCGCGCAGCTTCAGCCGGGGGAAACGTTCGGATTCGTCTTTCCGATGAAAGGGGCGCAAACCGGCACGGCGTTCATTTATTTCTGGCTGTGGAAATTCATCCGGCCGTTCATCCCCTCTATCGGCCATGATTATTTTGATCATCAGCAGGGCAAATATCATTTCAGCGATTTTCGCCCGGCGCTGGAAATGCTTCTGGCTTTAAAACAGGACGGTTCCGTCGTGCCGAACGAACTCACCATGTCTGATGACGCGGCGCGCATTCAATTCGGGCAGGCTGGCAATGTCGGCATGTATATCGGCGCGTCATGGGATACCGGCGTCTTAGGGCATACGTATCCGGCGACGATTGATTGGGGCGTGGCCGAATTGCCGGTGTTCGATCCGGCGAAGGCGTTCAAAAATGTCGCAGTGGCGCGTGAAGGCGCGTATATTTCGGCGCAGGCCGCGCAAAAAGATCTGGCAAAAGTCTTCGAAGTCTATAAATATCTGCACAGCGACGCGTGGCAAATCCGCATGTATGAGGAAGCGACCTTTATCCCGTCAATGCCGCGCATGAAAGCGTTAGCCACCAAGCAATCGCAGGAAAAAGGGTGGGCGGAATTTGCGAATGTCGAACATACAATCCCCGCGCTGCCCGTGCCGGATAGTTTGCTGACGATTGAAGGCGATGTGTGGGACAACGTGTTGCAGATGATTTATAACGGGCAAGTCAATATGGACGAGGCGTTAGCCGATTTGGATCAACGGTATAATGCCGCGTATCAACAGGCCATTGCCGACGGGAAAGTGAACCCCGACGATTATTATTATCCGACGTATGATCTGCGCTTGACGCCCTGATCTGCGTTGCCTGTGCCGCAAACGCCCCGGCTGTCGCAGTATTTCCTCCGATAGTCGGGCGTTCGCGGCATGCTGGTTGCTGCCATGAGGCATAAAAACGCATTTATAAGCATTAAGACCAAAGCCAGCTTTTTTGTCGCATTGGCGGTCGCCATGACAAGCGTTGCGGCGATTGTCGGCGCGTCGCTGCTGAATATGTATCAGACCCGTCAAGCGAATCGGGATCGCCTGCAAAAAGCCTTGGAAAGCGTGCAGCGCCAAGCGCGCCAGCAGTTGGCGACCATAGACAGCGTGTACGACGCCTTCATCACGCATCCGCAAAACAATTATTTCCTCTATAATTCCATCCGCACGAAATATTTTCTCTGGCAGGATAACATCGCGCTGCTTGAACTGCGCGAGCGGCTGAATCTCGACCGGCTGGCGTTCTACTATCCCGCGCCATCGAACCCGGCGGCCGGAGATCGCCTGCGCCTGTTCGCGCAGCCCGGCGAGCCATTCATCCAGATTCTCGAAAGCGGCAAACACGCCTCCATTCAGATCGATCAATTCGGCTCGCCCGTCACAACGCCCTTGAAGGAGCCGCTTGCGCCATCGTTTCCCGATCTGTATGAGCCTGCTCCCAAGTTTGCCTTGCAGATGCGCGATCAGCGGTTGCTGTTGATTGCGCATCTGGAGCTCAAACGCTTGGCGGGAACGCAGGCGACCGGCGCGCATATCGGCTATTTAGTGTTCGAGCAGCCGCTTCAGTTTGACTTGACGCTGCTCAACCGCGAACTCGGCGTCACCGCGACGATTTACGATCAGCAGGGGCAGCCCGGCGAGCGCGGCTGGCCTGCAATTCAGCCCGCCGCGCAGGAATTTTCCGCCGCGCGGATGAGCGTCATTCAAGACGAGGAACAGCGCCATTACGATGCCCTTGTGGATGCGATCAGCTATGGCGGCGCGCGGGTCGGGTTTCTCTCCGTTGGCATCGCGCAAGCGGAAACCGTCCGAAAGATTCGGCAAACGATCTTCTGGCTCTCGCTCCTCAGCATCGGCATATTACTGCCGATGCTCGCCATCGCTTCCGGCGTCGTCACGCGCTTCATGCGCCCGATTCTCTCGCTGACGCGGATTGCGACGGCAATGGCGCAGGGCGATCTGCGGCAGGAAATTCCGATTGACCAGCATGATGAAGTCGGCATCTTGGCGCACAGTTTTTCCGCCATGCGCGACGACATCCGGCGGCGGATCGAGGAGTTGCAGCGCTTGAACGCCGAATTAGATCAGCGCGTCGCCGAGCGCACGGCGGAACTCGCCCGGCAAAACTACATTCTTGATACGTTCATGTTCAATATCCCCGTGAGCATGTATTTCAAAGACCGCGACAGCCGCATTATGCGGACGAATCCAGAGGTCGCCACGCGCATGGGATTCCGTGATCCCGCCGAAGTGGTGGGCAAATCGGATTTTGATTTTTTCCCGGAAGAGTTGGCGCGCGTGAAGTATGAGCAGGAACAGGAGATTATCCGCACCGGGCAGCCGATTTTGAATCTGGAAGAGCCGGATGCGGGCGGCCGCTGGTCGCTGACGACGAAAATGCCGCTGCGCGATGAACACGGCGAAATCATCGGCACGTTCGGCATGTCCCGCGACATCACGGCCTTGAAAGTCGCGCAGCAGCAGGTCGAAGAAGCCTATATCGAAATTCACATGCTGAACGAGCAATTGAAGCAAGAGAACCTCCGCATGAGCGCGGAACTTGACGTTGCCCGCCGCATTCAGCAGATGGTGCTGCCAATGCCGGAAGAATTGAAGCAGATTCCGGGCATGGAGATTGTCGGCTATATGCAGCCCGCCGAAGAGGTCGGCGGCGATTATTACGATGTGCTGTCTTCTCAGGGCAATCACCTCTGCGTCAGCATTGGCGACGTGACCGGACATGGGTTGGAAAGCGGCCTGCTGATGCTGATGACGCAGACCGCGATTCGCACGCTCGTTGACCGGGGCGAAACCGATCCGGTCGTCTTTCTGAATACGCTCAACCGCGTCCTGTATCAAAACATCCAGCGCATGGGCGTTGACCGCAGCCTGACGCTGACGATGGTGAAGTATCAGGACGGGCAATTGCGACTGACCGGCCAGCATGAAGAGGCGCTCGTGGCGCGTTCTGATGGGCGGATCGAGCGCGTGGACACGCTCAATTTAGGATTTCCGCTCGGCATGGTGGATGACGTTCGGCATTGGGTGGCGGAAACGACAGTGACGCTCGCGCCCGGCGACGGGTTGGTCTTATACACGGACGGCATTACGGAAGCGCAGAACGCGGCGAAGGAGTTTTATGGCCTTGAGCGGCTCTGCGCGGTCATTAGCGCGCATTGGGGGCGCTCGGCGGAAGCGGTGAAAGAGGCGATTGTCGAAGATGTCCGCGCCTTTGTCGGCGACGCGCTGATGTATGATGACATGACGTTGGTGGTGTTGAAGCAGCAGTAGCGGGGAAAACCTATGGTCGTGAATGTTGCCGTAAAAATGATGGGCATTGTCGTCATCATGCTTGTGGCTGTTGGGATCATGAGCGGCGGCGTTTTCTTGCGTTCTTGGGAGCAGGACTATCTTCACGCGCTACAGGAACGCGTTGAGATTTTCGCCCAAAATTTCTTGGACGACGCGCATCGTCTGGAATCGCAAACCGATATGAAACCGTTTGATTTGCAGACGGTTTCTGCGACGCTTTCCGCAGCCTGCGAAGGGCTGTTCGCTTCGCCCATCAGCCAAAAACTTGCGCTGACCAATATCTCTGTGTTAAACAGAAATGGCGTGATTGTTGCGGACGCGCGGCAGGAAATGGTGGGGCGGGCAATTGACGATGCCGTAGTTCGAAAAAAGATTGGGTGGCGAAAGGTTCTCACCATTCGCAGAAACGAGAAAACGCACATCTTGTTTCCTTTAGTCAGCGCCGAGAACAAGGATGTAGGCACGGTTGACATCGGCGTCTCCGACCTCCCGCGCAAGGCCGCTTTCGAGCAGCTATTGAAGCGGATTGCGGCGATGTTTGGCATCATGATTTTTTGTCTTGCCGTTCTCGCCTATTTCTTCTTCTATTTCCTTGTCACCAAACCGATTCGATACTTAGCCTCTGTCAGTCATTCTATGATCGAAGGACGATTTTTTCAGTCTATTTATTTTGCGAAGCGTCGCGATGAATTGGCCGATTTAGCAAAGGCGCTTGTCGAGCTTTCGATGTATTTTCAGGACATGACGCTGTTAGCGCAGCAGATTTCAAACGGAAGCTTGACCGGACACGGGCAGTCCGTGCAAAAGCGTTCGAAGCGCGACGTGTTAGGCGTGGCGCTGCAAGAGATGTTATCGTACCTGCAAACCGTTGCGGACGGAGCGAAGCGCATTGCTGAGGGGGACGTGCGAATCGTCATTCCGCTGCGCGCCGATACGGACGCGCTTGGCAGGGCGTTGCATCAAATGATGAACTATCTGAATGAAATGGCCGATACCGCGACCCTGATTTCGACCGGCGACCTTCGTTCTCAAGTTGTTCCGCGATCCGAGCGCGACGTGCTGGGAACGGCGTTTGCGAACATGACCACCTATCTCCATACGCTCGCAGATTCCGCGACGGCGATTGCTGACGGCAATCTGAAACACAAGGTTCAGCCGCAATCGTCGTATGATATTTTAGGAAACGCTTTTTATCGCATGGCCGAACAATTGCGGGAAAATTTCGACCATATTCAACAAGAGATGGCAGAACGCATCCGCGCGCAAGAAGCGTTGCAGCGTTTAAATGAAGAGCTTGAGGCGCGCGTTGAGGAACGCACCGCAGAAATCGTCCGGCAAAAATACATTCTGGATACGTTTATGGAGAGCGTGCCGGATAGCATTTATTTCAAAGACCGCGCGAGCCGTTTTATTCATGTGAATGGCGAAATTGCTCGCCGTTTTGGAATCAAGGATCCTTCGGAATGTATTGGCAAAAACGATTTCGACTTTTTCGAAGAATCCGTCGCGCGTCCGAAATATGAGCAAGAGCAGGCGATTATACGCACCGGGCAGCCGTTGCTCAATTTGGAAGAGCCTGATCCGGGGGGATGCTGGGCATTGACCACCAAGATGCCGCTGCGCGACGAACATGGCGAAATCATCGGCACGTTCGGCATTTCCCGCGACATCACGCCCTTGAAAATCGCGCAGCATCAGGTGGAAGACGCCTACGCGGAAATTCAAAAGTTGAACGAACAATTGCGCCGGGAGAACGTGCGCATGGGCGCGGAACTCGATGTGTCGCGCCGCATCCAGCAAATGATGCTGCCCGCGCCGGAAGAATTGCGCCACATTCAAGGCATCGAAATTATCGGATTTATGCAGCCGGCGGATGAAGTCGGCGGCGATTATTACGACGTGCTGAACGAGCGCGGCACCACGTATATCGGCATCGGCGATGTGACCGGACACGGCTTGGAAAGCGGCATTTTGATGCTCATGACGCAGACCGCGATTCGCACGCTCGTTGAGCGGGGCGAAACCGATCCGACCGTTTTTCTGAACACGCTCAACCGCGTCTTGTATCAAAATATTCAGCGCATGGGCATTGACCGCAGCCTGACGCTAACGATGGTGAAGTATCAGAACGGGCAATTGCGGCTGCTCGGCCAGCATGAAGAGGCGCTGGTCGCGCGTTCCGACGGGCGGATCGAGCGCGTGGACACGCTCAATTTGGGATTTCCGCTCGGCCTGCTGGCCGACATTCGGCGCTGGGTGGCGGAAACGACGGTGACGCTCGCGCCCGGCGACGGGCTTGTTTTATACACGGACGGCATTACGGAAGCGCAGAACGCGGTGAAGGAGTTTTATGGCCTTGAGCGGCTCTGCGCGGTCGTGTCGGCGCATTGGGGCCGCTCGGCGGAAGCGGTGAAAGAGGCGATTGTCGAAGATCTCCGCGCCTTTGTCGGCGACGCGCTGGTTTATGATGACGTGACGTTGGTGGTGCTGAAGCAGCAGTAATCAGCGCGGCAACAGCCGCCCTGAAAGGGCGCAGGAATACAGCCAGAGGTTTCAACCTCTGGGAACTGCCCAATTCACGCCGACAATTCCGCCATCCGCTTTTTCGCAAGCTCGATTTCCTGCTCTTTCGTCGAAATTTCTCCGTTCAGCCTCGCGTTCAGCGCGTCGCGCAAAAGCTGCTGAAACGCCGGCC
>CAZCGG010000159.1:0-10986 GCA_964498135.1 uncultured Candidatus Moduliflexus sp. | reverse complement strand
CTCGCAAAGGTGGTCACACATAGCCTTTGCGAGCTTCGCGGGCTTGGCGTGAATTAGAAAATATGCCACGCCTTCGGCGTTAAAAAACGACGAGATCGCGCGTAAGTTAATCCAAATGAAACACTTCTTGCAGGGGGACGCAGACCGGCGAATTGTCGGGATTGGTCTCCATGATGTCCGCCATGCGCGCCCACCATTTTTTGACGATTTCCGTCTGCGCGAGGCTGTCTGCGGTATTGTCATCACTCAATTTCTGCGCGGCAAACAGCGTCAGCGTCGTTTCATCGAGAAAAATGGAATAATCAGACACGCCCGCTTTCTTGAGTTGCGCGGACAATTCCGGCCAAATTTCGTCGTGCCGTTTCTTATATTCTTTTTCGCATCCCGGATGCAGTTTCATGGCGAACGCATTTCTCAACATGACTTTTCTCCCTTTGCGCGGCGCAGGCACGGGCAACGCGGGGCGTTGCTGCTGCGCGGTTATGGCATGACCAGAAATATCATATTTCTGATCGCTGATTATCACGTGAACGTTAACCTGATTGAATCGTTCTTGCCTGTCAAGAAAAATATGTGAGATGCGCGAATATCATAAAAACATCAACGTGTTCTCTTTCGTAAATCAGGATGAAAGAAGGCATTGTATTTTTCGTTTCGGCAGTCAAAGACGAACGAGCATTTTAAACTTCATCTCAGCCCTGTTCCACAAGGACTGAGTTGAGGTGAGGCTTTATACGGAGATTCCATAAACAAGATCGATTCTGAAAAGCATTTAAGAACCCTATTAATAATGACTTATTATAATTCCCAAAAGTATTTCTTTTATTTTTGCAAAAAACTCTTGACAAAAACATATTTAATGTTAACGTTAACTATCATCATAACAGAATCAATCACATACGCTCAACGGGAGATGGGATGATGGCGGTTTCGATGAAGGATGTGGCGAAGTTAGCGGACGTATCCGTCATGACCGTATCGCGGGTCGTCAATCAGAGCGCGCCGGTTGACGACGACACCCGCAAAAAGGTCGAAGAGGCGATTAAAAAACTGCATTACGCCCCCAACCTTTTGGCGCGGCGCCTGCGACAGCAACATCCTCAAGCGCAGCAGAACACCGCGTTGACGTATGCCGTATATGAGCATTACCGCGAAGCTGCCCGCCTCAATATGCCGTACCCGAAATCTCCGGGGCAGGGGAAGAAATTGGGCGTGGCGATGGTCTTCAAAGAGCAGCCGTTCAACCGCGAAATTGAGCAAAATATTCGGCATCAAGCGGAATTAGCCGGATTTGACGCGAGTAATCTTCTCTTTTTAGATAATCATTATGATCCTGAAGTCGGCCTGAAAAACGCCGAATTCATCCTCTTTTCTCATCCAAATCTTTTTATCGAGTATCAAGCTGACGTAAAGGTGAACCACATCATTGCCGCGAAATTTCAGGACGCGGGCATTCCGATTTTGGCGGTGGACATCCCCGTGCCGGGCGCGCCGTTTGTCGGCGTGAATAATTGGCAGGCGGCCACGATGGGCGGGGCGCATTTAGCAAAGCTGATCACGGAGAGATGGGGCGGCTGGAACGCAGTCGATCTGATCGCGCTGTTGCAAAACCCGGCGGGCGGCGACGTGACGATGCTGCGGTCAGAAGGATTTGCCGCCGCGCTGATTGACGCCTTTGGCAGCGCCGCCGAAGAAAAAATCGTTCGCGTGGACGGCGGCTTGGGACGGCTTGAAGAAGGGAAAACCGCCATGAAACAGGTCTTGGCGGATTTCCCGGCGGCAAAACGCATCGCCGTCACGTCGGTGAACGAAGAGACGATGGCGGGCGTGATTCAGGCCATGCAAGAGGCCGGACGATGGAATCGGGCGGACGCGCTTATTATTACGTTAGGCGTGGATGATCTTGGCAAATCGCAGATTCGAGACGGCTTGAGCAACGCCGGAGTCGCCTTTTTCCCTGAGAAATACGGGGAATATCTGCTTCCGGCGGCCTGCGCCATCATCGAGGGCGCGCCCGTGCCGTCGCATATTTACGTCGAAAACCACATTATCACGCCAGACACCATTGAACAATTTTATCCACAACACGCAGGCGCATTTTATGGGAACGAACATTCTTGAATTACGCAAGATTACCAAGCAGTTTCCCGGCGTGCTCGCGGTCAAAGATGTTGATTTTGAACTGCGGGCGGGAGAAGTTCACGCCTTAGTGGGGGAAAACGGCGCGGGGAAATCCACGCTTGTTAAAATGATGACCGGCGTGATTAAGCCGACGCACGGCGACATTTTTTATCAAGGCGAAAAAGTCGTCTGGCGCAACGCGCAGGAATCTATTCAGCGTGGTATCGCCGCTATTTATCAGGATCCGGCGATTTTCCCGGATTTGAACGTGGCGGAAAATATTTTCATGGGACATCAGCCGCACAGCCCCATCACGCGCCGGATTCTGTGGGGGACGCTGTACGCGAAAACGGACGAATTGATGCGCGCGCTGAACGTGCCGATCAAAGCGACGGATCGCATCCGAGGCTTGAGCCTCGCGGAGCGGCAATTGGTGGAAATCGCCAAAGCGTTGTCCATCAACGCGAAAATCGTGATTATGGATGAGCCGACGTCCGCGCTGAGCATTTCGGAATCGGAAGAATTGTTCAAAATTATCGAGAATTTGAAACGACAGGGAACGTCGGTGCTGTTCATTTCTCACCGCATTGACGATATTTTCACCGTCGCGGATCGCGTGACCGCCCTGCGCGATGGGCAATACGTCGGCACGCGGGAGATTACGCAGGTCACGCGGAACGAGTTGGTGCAGATGATGGTCGGGCGCGAAGTCAAAAATTTATTCCCGAAAATCGAAGTCAAGCGCGGCAAAGAAATGCTGCGCGTCGAGGGACTGTCGCGCAAAGGGGAATTCAAAAATGTCTCGTTCAGCGTTCGCGAAGGGGAAATTCTCGGCGTGTACGGCTTAGTCGGCGCGGGGCGCACGGAAGTCGCCAAGGCCATTTTCGGCATGACCACGCTTGACGCGGGCAAGGTGTATGTGAACGGCGCGCCCGCGAACATCCGCTCGCCGCAAGACGCTATCGCCGCCGGAATCGCTTACGTGCCGGAAGACCGCGACCACGAGGGCGTCATCGTCAACATGGACGTGACGCAGAACATCACGCTGCCGATTCTGCGCGCGTTCTCGAAATTCGGCTGGCTGAACACGAACGCCGAAGCCGAAACCGCCGGACGCTATTCGCAGGCGTTGGAACTCAAATCTGCCGGATTGACGCAGAAAGTTCTCGGCTTGTCCGGCGGCAACAAGCAAAAAGTCGCGCTGGCGAAATGGCTGGCGTCGAACTCGCACATTCTGCTGTTTGATGAGCCGACGAAAGGGATTGATGTCGGCGCAAAGGCGGCGGTGCACAAATTCATCAGCGAATTGGCCGCCAAAGGCTACGCCATTGTAATGATTTCTTCGGAATTGCCGGAGATTATGGGGATGTCGGATCATATCTTCGTCATGCACGAAGGGCTGGTGAAGGGATATTTTCCGCGAGCGACCGTCACGGAGCATGATATTTTGACGGCGGCGCTTGCCGATGAACACGCGCAATAGGGGGCGTTAGTCATGAATCAACAGGCGAAAACAAATCTGGTGCTGCGGGTTGCCGCATTTCGAGAAGGCGGCATCTTTCTGTTTTTATTGCTTATCGTGTTTGCGATTTCGCTCAGAAGCCCGGTCTTTTTGACGCCCGATAATTTGTATGACATCACGCTTGATTCGACGATTTTGGCGATTGTCGCGGTTGGCGAAATGATGGTCATTCTGACAGGCGGAATTGATATTTCGTTAGGCGCGAGCGTCGGTTTATCAGGCATGGTGGTCGCCCTGATTATTAAAGATTTTTGGGGCATTCCGCCGCTCATGGCCGTGCTGATGGGGACGGCGATTGGCGCGGCGCTCGGCGCGATCAACGGCGCGTTGATTGTCAAATGCAAAATTCCCCCAATCATCACCACGCTCGGCACGATGAGCCTGTTTCGCGGCGTGACGTTCATCATCAATTACGCCGTGAATCAGGGGCAATGGGTTGGCGCGGATAAGTTTTCCGTCCCGTTTAAAGACTTCGCCAGAGGGAAATTTTTGTTCATTCCGAATTTGCTGCTCATTACGATCATTGTCTATCTCGTGTTTTATTATTTTCTCAATCACACGATGACCGGCCGCAAGCTCTACGCGGTCGGGGGAAACCGGGACGGGGCGACGTTCGTGGGCATTCAAGTGGATCGCATTCTGTTTCTGCCCTATCTATTTACCGGCATGCTGGCTGGCACGGGCGGCGTGCTCTGGGTGTCGCGCTACACCTCCGCGCAGACCGATTCGGCGCAAGGCTTTGAATTTACGGCAATTACGGCGGCCGTGTTAGGCGGCATTAACGTCGCGGGCGGTTCAGGTTCGATTTGGGGCGTGCTGCTCGGCTCGCTGCTGATTGGCATTATCAATAACGCGCTAAACCTCGTCAGGATTTCGCCGTTTTGGAAATTGGCGATTAACGGCTTGATTATCTTGTTAGCGGTGGTCATGGATAAACTGATTTCCCGCAAAACCAATGAAATCCTGCTTCTGCGGCGCAATATTTAGAAACTGTTTTAAAAGTTGTGCGTGGACGAGCAACATGGTAGCCCCGTCCCTACGTGGCGGGGCATTGGGTGCGCCTTTCCGCCACGTAGGGACGGGGCTACCGTGTTATTCATGATCTTTTAAAACAGCCTCTTAGAATGTATTTGTCATGACACAGAACGTTGGGGCGGGATTTCCCCGCCACATTCAGCACGGGGGGAATGTATATGGCATCCGGGAAACAGATCAATAAATGGGGCGCGTTTTTTGCGCAGTGGGAATTTTTTCTCGTCGTCTTATTCGTCGCGTTCAACGGCGTGATGGCGCTGACGACGCGCAATTATCTCAACGTGTACAATCTGTTTGACATGACGCTCATCTTTGTCGAAAAGGCGATTGTCGCGTTGATTATGACATTCATCATCATCACCGGCAACATTGACTTGTCGGTCGCGTCCATCATGGCGCTCTCGTCCGTCTCGATGGCGACGCTGTTTGCGTCCGGCGCGAATATCTGGCTGGCGATGCTGTTCGGCATCGGCATCGGCACGCTGTGCGGCTTCCTGAACGGGCTGATTACGACGAAAATCGAACTGCCGTCCATGATTATCACGCTGGCGACGTTCTCGCTGTATCGCGGCGTGGCGTATGTGATTTTAGGGGATGAAGCCGTGACCGGCTTTCCGGCGTCGTTTACCTATTTAGGCACGGGCTACATCGGCAATACGCCCGTCCCGTTTTCCTTCACGGTCTTTCTCGCGCTGGCCGTGATTGCGGGAATTATCCTGCATAAAACCCGGTTCGGCAGAATGGTTTACGCGATGGGCTGGAATGAGCAAGCGTGCTATGCATCGGGCATTCCCGTAAAGAAAATCAAGATGATTATGTTTACGGTCTCCGGCTTCTTATCCTCGCTTGCGGCGATGTTTCTGACGGCGCGGATCGGGAATACGCGCCCGAATTTGGCGACCGGCTTCGAACTCGAAATCATCACCATCGTCATTTTAGGCGGCGTGGCAATTACTGGCGGAATCGGGAAAATGTGGGGCGTGTTTCTTTCAATCTTCCTGATCGGCACGATTCGCTACGGCTTGGGCTTGCATAATATTCCCGGCCAAGTGATGCTGATCATCTCCGGCGCGCTGCTGATTCTGTCCATTTTGTTGAATAATTTGGTGAAGCAGCTTGTCGAAAGACGCTCGCTGCGCGAAGCGAAAGAGTAAGCGATGACGCTCTCGTTCCGCGCTTTGCGGCAAGCAGGACGCCGGGCGCGGAACGAGGCGCAAGAAAGGAACAATACGGGGAGGTGAGAACGGTCTGAGCGCGTTGCGGCTCAGGCGCGAAACAGCAGACGCAGACGGTAGGGTCGTAAGTTATTCTCATTAGACACAGCGATGTGCGATTTCTGACCGGAACGCGCATCACGGACACCATGAAAAGGGAGTATGACACTATGAAACGAGTGGGACAATTTACCGCGATTTGCCTGACAGTCTTGGCCGTTGCCACGTTTGGCGCATTTCAACAATTCGGCGAAGCCGCCGATCAAGCTCGTTTGGCGCTTGTCGTGAAAAATATCGGCAATCCTTGGTTTGACGCGATTCACAAAGGCTGGGAAGAAGGCTGCAAAGAAATCAACGCCGAATCTATTTTCAGAGGGCCGGAACAGCCGACTCCTGAGGGACAGATTGAAATTATCGAATCGCTGATCGCGCAGGGCGTCAGCAGCATCACCTATTCGGCGAACGATCCGCAATCGCTGGTCAATGTCGCGCAAAAAGCGATGAAACGCGGCATTCCTGTCGTGGGCTGGGAATCTTCGATTGTGCCGAACAGCCGCAATATCTCCGTTGAGCCGGCGTCAGCGCAAGCCATCGGCGCGGATCAGATTAAGATCATCTCCGAACTCATCGGCGGCAAAGGCCAGATCGCCATTCTCAGCGCGGCTGCCACGATGGGCAACCAGAACACGTGGATTCAATACATGAAGGAAGAGTTGCAGAAGCCCGAATACAAAGACATCGAATTGGTCGCGGTGGTGTATGGCGACGACGTTCGAGAAAAAAGCTACAATGAAGCGCTCGGCCTGTTCAAATCCTATCCGGATCTGAAAGGGATTATCAGCCCGACAACCGTTGGAATCGCTGCGGCTGCCCGCGCGGTCACGGATGAAGGCTTAATCGGCAAAGTCATGGTGACGGGGCTTGGGATGCCGAGCGAAATGAAAGAATACGTACTGAATGGCGCATCGCCGATGTTCGGCATTTGGAATCCGATTGATTTAGGCTATTTGAATGCCTATATCGCCTATCGGCTTGCCAACAAAGAAATCACCGGGAAAGTCGGCGACCAGTTTGACGCCGGGCGGTTAGGCCACTACACGGTGGAAGCGCAAGAAGGCGTTGACAATGGGCTGGTCTATCTTGGCGGCCTGTTCCGGTTCGACAAAACCAACATCGAAGAGTTCAGCAAAATCTTCTAATTACTGACGCGACGCAGCATCGCCGACCTGACAGGCGCGCGCCTGTCAGGTCTTTCAGTCTCGTCGGACGATTGCTGACGATTGAAACATGCCGCATTATCTTGCCGCGTATGACGTTGAGGCGGTCTATCCCTGGTGGGAATTAGGGGATCAGAAATATTCCGCCGATCTCTATCAGAAAAGCGTCTCGTATTCTGGGACGCGCCTGCGGGAATGCCTTGACGGGATTGCCGCCGTTGCGGACGCGCATCGCCGGAAAAATCTGCCCGCCACGTTTTTTCTTGTCGCCGCCCTTGTCGAACACGCGAAAGCCGAATTGCGCGCCATTCTCGATCATCCGCTATTTGACCTGCAATGCCACAGCTACACGCACGCCGATTGCATTCAGCTTGCGACTGCGCATGACGCGCAGGCGCTGCGCCGGGAAATTGTGGAGTCCAAACGCCTGATTGAAGAGACGTTTGGGCGGGAAGTGCGCGGGTTCACGCTGCCCGCCGGAAGTCCGACCGGCTTGGTCGGCCAGTCCGGCCTTTTGCGCGCCTTGCGGGAAGCCGGCTACCGCTATATTCGAAGCGTCGGCTTAGGGCCGCTTCAGACCATTCCCGCGCCGCTCACGCAGCCGTTTTGGTACGCGCAAGATGGCTGCCCCGATATGTTGGAACTCGCGCTGCATGCGTGGCACGACAACGTGCTGTCAGGCCAACCGTTTGCGATTCATTGGCCGCCGCTTCTGCCGTGGGGCTATCCGGCCAAGATGCCGCGCGCCGCGCACGAAATGTACGCCGCGTACGCGCCGGGCATTGAATATGTCATTGAGCATGATCTGCTGACGTACATTCCCTGTTTTCATCCTTGGTCAATTTACCGGGTTGACCGCCACGCCCTGCACATCGAACTGCTGCTGACGCATGCCGCCAGTCGGATGCCGGTGGTTTCCTGCTCGGAATTTTATGACATGGCGCTTCGTCAGCCGTCCCGCGTCAGCAATTCGCCATCATAAAGAATTGTTGAAAACAGGAGTGTCAAATCTTGATTTGGCACTCCTGTCCTGTTTTACATGGGAGAGGGCGGGCTGAAACGTTGCGTCAATCTTCGAAAATGACATCCAAATCAACCGCGACGCCTGTGCTGTCTTCAAGACGGCCAGCATGATGCAGTGTGACGCCGCGCTGCGTCAAGACGGCAACGGTGTGCGCTAACGGCTGTACGATCCAAACCGATGGCACCCCGGCAGGCAGATACGCATTCTGGGCGTTATCATAGAGTTCTAACGCTTTTTGCGTCGGCGAAAGAATTTCGATGATGAGCAGCGGAATTTCCTCGACGCGAATTTCGTCGCCATGCGTATAATCAACCTTGCGCCAAGGGTACACCGCAATATCCGGGATATATTCGGTCGCGCCGATCAAGAGCGTCAACTCTGAAAACGCGCGAAATTTGCGATCTTTGTTGATTTCCGTAATCAACATCCCCGCAATCCCCGCATGACTGTAACTTGGACTCATATAAATTCCTCCTCTCTTACTCCGAATCCGCGCCTTCGCTGGCCTGTTTAATATCAATCTTTTTCAGGTCTTCCCGCACTTTTTGCACCTTCTCGGCCAGCGTTTTCGATAACGGTTTCGTCGTTGTAATCACCGCCAGCAGGTTGTCGGTCGTGATCGCGTCTTTCCCATCAATAAAGGCGTTTTCGATGGTCTCTTTGACGACGGCCTCGATGTCCGCGCCGCTATAGCCCTTCGTCTCTTTAATCAGCCTAATCGAATCAATCCCGCGATTCCACTTGCGCCGCTTTTTCAGATGAATCTCAAAAATGTTCCGCCGCTCTGCCGCATTCGGGAAATCCACGAAAAAAAGTTCGTCGAACCGGCCTTTGCGGAGAAATTCGGCGGGCAGTTTCGCAATATCGTTCGACGTGGCGACAATGAAAACCGTGCTTTCTTTTTCTTGAATCCACGTCAGAAAATGCCCGAACAGGCGCGTCGTGACATCGCTGCCGCCGCCCTGCTCGCCGATTCCGGCAAACGCTTTTTCGATTTCATCCACCCACAAGACGCACGGGCTGACTGCTTCCGCGATTTTGATGGCGCGGCGCAGGTTTTCTTCGCTTTCGCCAACATATTTTCCTAACAATTGCCCGACATCGAGGCGCAGCAGCGGCGCGCCGAACAGATGCGCGGTCGCCTTCGCCGCAAGGCTTTTGCCGCATCCCGGCATTCCAATCAGCATAATCCCTTTCGGCACGTCCACGCCGAATTTCAGCGCCTGATCAAGCTGCTGAAAAATCTTCGCTTTCTTGCGCAGCCATTCTTTCAGCTTTTCCAGCCCGCCGATGTCGTCAATCGTTTCCTTGAAATTGAGGATTTCCAGCATCCCCTGCTTTTTGATGGCCTGCTCTTTTTCCTGCAAAATGAGCGAGGCGTCATGCCGGTCAATCACGCCGCCGCTTTGATACGCCAAATTGAGAATCTGCGTGATTTCAAATTCGCTCAAGCCTTTAAATGACAGGGCTAACTCTTCGACGATTTGCGGCTCAATCGTGAAATCCGGCGCGGGGCGGAACGCGCGGATGATCTCCGTAATGTCCGCGAGGCAGGGCAGCGGAATATCAAAGACCGTCATGAATTTTTCGATCTCATTCGGAATGACGAGCGTGCTTGAAACGAGAAAAATCGTCACCTGAAAATGTTCATGGTAGAGCGTTTTGAGGGCGAGCGATTTCAAGCGGGCGAGGATTTCCGGATCGCGCAGATGATGATGCGCGTCTTTCAAAACTAAAAAGGTCGGTTTGCCGTCCTGATGGTCGAACGCGGCTAAAAACGCCTTCAAATCGTAGCGCATTTTCGGAACTTTGCTCTCGAAATCCACCCAGCCGTCGGCGTCTTGATATTCATAAATCTCGGCGCCGCCGACGGCCTGCTTCAGCAGCGCGTCAACGGCATGCGCGTCGAAATGATGAATGTAAATCAGGGGGCGCAGCGCATCCACATAGGCGCATAAGCGTTGCAGCGTGTCGTACATAAACGGTTCTCCCATGTAAATCAGGAGTGCGAAATCTTGATTTCGCCGTCAAATCAAGATTTGACACTCCTGTGTTCATGCCGCGCATGTGTCATGGCATGTCATCAACAATCCTAAATGATTTGTAAAAAACGGTGGCGCAGACATACTTATCTATATCGTGACAGGCAGGAATGTCTGTCACACCAATTATTTTCTCGGCTCTTTCCAGAAGGGGTGTTCTTCGGAACAAGGCAGATAGACTAATTCATAATTGTAATTGCTTTTATAATCAATGCCGTTCAGAATCGGAAATTTACCATTGACGTTATCATGCGAAAATTCCTCAGTCTGTTTGCCTAAATTTCGCACAAAACAACCGGATTCAATACGAAGAATCATCCATCTCGATCCAGATGGTTCGATGTCTTTCCAATATCCATCTGTTTGTTTATTGAATTTTTTGACTGGAAACGAATTCAAAAAATTTGCTTCTATCAATTGAGGCAATTTTTGAGTGATGAGCGGATTATTAAACAAAAGAGGTCTTCCGTCATCATCCATCAGAATCGCCATAAGAATCAATGGCTCAATTTCAAAAAATTCATCGTATAATCTGACAATATCAACACGCAACAACTCACGATAATGCGTCAAGAGGTGATTGATAGTGGCCTTAATTTCTGCGAAATGTTTTTGTTGTTTTTTTGCATATTGCAATATGTAAGATTTGTAGTTATTTACATAATAATCTCCAAGAATATCCTTTACATCTTGCAAGAGAAAAAATATATTCGCATATTGTTTAGTTATCACCTGTTTAAGTTGGCTGAAATTGCCGTTTATCTGACTGCTCAGATTATCGACCGCGTTTTTGGTCATGAGAATACAATCG
>CAZCGG010000158.1:4164-11207 GCA_964498135.1 uncultured Candidatus Moduliflexus sp. | reverse complement strand
GGTCGAAATGGAGTTTGTCGAATGTGACAGCGCGCAGCCATTCGAATTTTTCAGCTTGCGTCGGCGCGGCGATTTTCGTGTAAAAAATTTTGCACGGCCTGTTTTGCGCGGCATCTTTCACCATAAACGACACCGCTACGCCGATTTTAATGCCAAAGACATTGCCGGTTTCCCGTTTTCGCACATCGCCGCCTAAATCCACAATCCAAATTTCTTGAAACTCGCGCTGCGCGGACTTTCTGAAGCCGTCAAAGCCTTTCGCGTCTATGAACGAGGAATTGGTAATCAACGCCACAACGCCGTTTTCGGCTAACCGGTCAGTCGCCCACCGGAAAAAACGGGCGTACATGTCATAGACTTTCATCTTTTGAGCCGTCGAATGCTTCACATACGACGCTTTAATCCGTTCGTCAATTTCAGGATAGGCGCGGTTTTTGTTGTTGTCGTTTTCGTTCTGCTGATTCGCATTATACGGCGGATTGCCGAGAATGACGGAAATCTTGCGCGTGTTCTGCTCCTTGATGCGCCGAGCGTTTTCCGCGCCGAAGCCGAACAGATCGCCCTGCTTTTCTTTGTACCAAAAGCCCATGTTATCGAGCGTGTCCACGAAGCAGATGTGCGGAAATTCCACATACTCGCCCATTTTTTGCTGATACGTGTATTCAATGTTCAAATTGGCGATGTAGTAGGGGAGGATGGCGACTTCGTTGGCGTGCATTTCCTGCCGATATTTGTATGGCAGCTTGTCTTTCGGCAGATAGTCAATCAACTCGGTGATGAACGTCCCGGTGCCGGTCGCCGGGTCAATAATTTCCACATCCGGATCCGCAAGCAGCTTGCCGAAATGCGCGTGCGTCAGATAGTCCGCGCTTTCAATCATGAAGCGCACAATCTCGTTCGGCGTATAGACCACGCCGAGCCGGTCTGCCGCTTTCGGATTATAGACGCGGTAAAAATTTTCGTACACGACTTTCAGGAAATTTTGCTTTTCGTGATGATTGCGGATGCGGGCGGCCTCTTTGCGGATCGCGGCGTAATACGTTTCCAGCGAGGCGAGCAGATTTTTTTTGAAACTGCCGAACAGAAACGTGTCGGTCACGGCCTGCAACTCTTTGGCGACGGCGTTTTCGCGGTGAAATTGCGCCTCATTGAAGACCGTCAGGAAAATTTCTTCCGTCAAAATGTGCTGAATCAGCATTTCGCGGATGTCGAGCGGCGTGATGGTGGGATTGATCGTCTGCTGGCAGAGGCGCAGCAGCCCGTCTCGCGCCGCGCAGAATTTGGCGTTCGTCTGCCCCGCGTCCGCGATAATCTCGCGCAGCCGCGTCACGATGTCCGGCAGATCGGCGGCGAAGCCCGCAATCGCTGCCCGAAATTCGGTGATTTCCGGGCGTTCGTAGCTGATGAACGCGGTCAGCAGCCGGTGCAGCGCGTCGGCGTCGCGCATCGAAACGCGCAGCCGTTCCGCGCCGCGCTGAATCAGCACGGCGGTCTGCGAATCCTCGAACAGAATGTTGTCGGTCGGATAGCCCTTGTCCAGCTTTTTGCGGATTTCCTCGTCGAGGTTGTCGAATTGATCCTTGCTTTCCCACCAGCCCCAATCGAGGCGCATCGCGTCCTTAATCGTGCCGTCGGGATAGACGACCGCGCCGAATTTCGTGGCATATTCGAGTTCGGGAATCAGCAGCAAATGCTTCGGCTCGCAATACTGATTGAGCAGATGTTGGAACGCGCCGCGAATAGCGGTTTCCTTCTTCGTGCCGCCGTATTGCATGACCTTTTCGACTTCCGCGTAATAATGGCTGATAATCCGCGTTGACATGTTTCCTTTGAGATTAGTTGACCGCAAATCCCGTTATCTCTTCTTTCTACGTGTTTTTTGACAACGATTATTCGCAGAGTTCAACAATTTGATTCACGACAAATTCTGTTTTATCGTCGTTGTGTTGAAGCACAAACGCATAAACATCAAGGTCTGGTGTTCCATCAGGATGCAATTTGCGCGGTTGATCCACCCATCTCTGTATCGGTACTCCGCCAAGTGTCGATGTTGCAGACAGAGAAAACCCTTGCCTCTCAAGTGACCGAGCCAAAATATAGACATGTTGATATTCAAAGATATATTCTACCTGAAATTTCATGTACCTTCCTGATGAAACAAATCTTTTGCGGGCATGGCTTACATCCTTCACTCCGTTCGCCCTGAGCCTGTCGAAGGGCATGTTTTCGTAACGCACCCTTCGACAGGCTCAGGGCGAACAGAGTGAAATCTATTGCTTCCGCAGCGTAAATTCCTGTTCCTGAAACAACCCGGAAATCCTGATGAAATCCTCGTAAGCCAAATAGCCCTCTTTCTCGATGCTGATTTTGTACTCCCCCTCCGGCAGGTTGCTCATTTTGAACATGCCTAACGAATCCGTTTTCAGTTTGACGGGCTGCGGCACGCCCGCTTTGACCTGCGCGTCGAGGCCGCCGCTGTCGGTAAAGAGCAATTCGCCGACCGGCGTGACGACGACCTGCGCGTCGGCAATCGGCACAGTCTGAACGTTCTTATCCACGACCTTGCCGTAAAGATAATTGATCGGAAACAGCAGGGTTTTGTAAGAAATGACCTGATTCGGCAGCGTCGGAATTTTAAACGTGAACACGCTCCGCAGATTGTCCTTTCTCACGACGAAATGCCCTTTTTGCCGCTCCAAATAAAGCGCGTCGTCAATCAGCAGTTTTTGCTCGAACGCGCCGCTCTGCTCGTCGGTGACGGTGTGCAATTTCTGCTGCTGCTCATCATAAAATTCTTCAAAAACGACATCCGCCTTGCCGACCGGCTGCTGAAGAATATCGCGCACCACGCCTTGAATCACGAGATAATGCGGCAGCGTGAAGCGCAGCGAGAGCGCGTTGCCGTCGCGCAGGTTCACGCTGCGGGTTTCCGCGCGATAGCCCGCTTTGCTGGCGGTGATTTGATATTGTCCATTCGGCAGATCGTCGGTTTTGGAAAAGCCGTTTTGATCTGTGCGGAATTGCTGGGCCACGCCGGTCGGAACGGCCTGCACTTTGATCTGCACGTCCGGCAGCGTGCTGCCCGAAATATCGGTCACGAGGCACGACACGAAGTTAATCGGCAGCCGGATGTCGCCGAGGTCTTTCGCGCCGGGGCGCTCCGGCAAATCGAACGTGACGGGCAGCGCGTAGGCGTTGTTCCAGACGATCTGCATCCGTTCGTTCCCGACTTCTTTGACTTCCAGCTTGATCTCGAATTTTCCGGTAATATCGGAACTAATCGAGCGGTCAACGCTGCGGATGCCGTCCAGCGTAATTACCGGGTCGTTGACGCCCTTGCCGTAGCCGTTCGTCGCAATGCCGGTCATGACGACATAGTGCCGCATGCGGAAACTGCTGGTTTCGCTGACAAGGCCGCCCGCCACGTCCACGCGCACCGGCTCGGACGGCTTATACCCCTCTTTCGTCACGAAAATTTCATAATCGCCATCCAACAGATATTGCCCCTCATACAGGCCGTTGCCGACTTCTTTGGCGAGAATGTCCTGATCGTCGCCCTGATGTCGGAGCGTTACGACCGCGCCGGAAATCCCGTTCCCCACCAAATCTTTCACCTCAATCGGAATGAAGTTCACCGGCAAATGCAGGCGTTGGAAATCCACCGTTTCGGGGCGATCCGGCAGCAAAAACGCCCGGCTGAGCGCGTGAACGCCCTGCGCCCCTTGCCATGAAAGGTCTAATTGCTCTTTGCCCTGCGAATTGACCAGCAGCGTGGCCGCAAAATGCCCCTGTTCGTCAATCTTAATCGTCTCCGGCAGCAATTTGCTGTGCAGCCCGGCCAGCGACAGCGTCACGCCGGACGCAAGCTGCTGGCCTTTGCCGTCAACGGCGACGCCCTCAATCTGGACGTAATACGGCAGCCTGAACGTAATCGGCAGGGCTTCGCGGTTTTCCTCCGGCGCGCTGATAATCGTCACCTGCTCGCGCCGCGCCGTTTCATAGCCCTCTTTCGAAACCGTGACGACATACGTTCCGTTGGGCAGGTTTTGGCCTTCATACGCGCCGCCGCCGACTTCTTTCGCGTTAAATTCCCGCGACTGCTCATCAATAAACGTCACGTTGACGCCCGCCAGCCCTTTGCTGGAAATATCGCGCACGACGACCTCGCGGAAATTCGCCGGAAGCGGGAGAAAGCCGACATTGATCGTCTGCGGCAGGCTCGGCAGCGTGAACTGATGCGTCATGTCAAACGTCAGCGCCGCCGGCGAAGCCGGGTCTTTCCACGCGATAGTCAGCGTTTCCAGCAGCCCTTTCTCCGCCGAACCCGTCACTAGCGCGTCGGCCTGAAAAATCCCGTCGGCCTTCGTCAAAATCGCTTCCTCCGGGCGCAGCAGCTTGCTATTCTGCCCGGCCAGCGTCACCTGCGCCCCGGCGACGCCTTCCCCTTTTTCATTGACGACCGTGCCGGAAATCGTCACGTAATGCGGCAGCGCGAAGACCTGTTCCGGCCTGAGTTCCCCGCCGGAAACGGAGAATTCGCCCGTCATTTCCTGATACCCGTCTTTATGCACGGTCAGCGCATACGTCCCGTCGAGCAAGTCGCGCGCCTGATACGCCCCGTCGCCGAGCGAATTGGCGAGCAGCGTGACCGGCTCTTTCGCCGCCGCCGCTTGCAGGCGCACGTCAACGCCCGCCAAGCCTTGCCCTGAAATATTCGTGATTTTGAACGGCGCGAAGTTAATCGGCAGCCGGATTTCTCCGGGCAAACGCAGATTCGAATCCGGCTGTTCCGGCAGCGTCACGGAAAATTCTTTGGCATACAGCGCGTTCCATACCGCTTTGGCGCGTTGCTCGCCCGCCTTATTCACCAGAATGTTCACGGCAAATTGGCCGCGAATATCGGTGCTCATCGGCGCAGGCGGCGCGTCCTGCGCCCCGGCGAGCGGGAAAATCTGGTTCTGCTGCGTATCGAATTCAATGGCCGCGTTGATCACGCCGTTGCCCGTGCCATCGGTCACGACGCCGCGCACCGTGACGTAATGCGGCAAGGTGAATCGCAGCGATTCCGCCACGTCGCCGGACGCGATTTCAACGGAGCTTTCCTGCGTTTTATACCCCGCTTTTTCCACGACCACGCGATACGCGCCGTCATGCGCGTATTGCCCTTCATACGCGCCCTCGCCGAGATGAGCGACCTCTGCCGCCGATTCTTCTTCTGCCGCATTTCCCGCCGCTTCAACCGCTTCGGTGGAAAAAATTCGAATCTGCGCGTCATCAATCGGTTTTCCGGCCACATCCTGCACATGCAACGGGATAAAATTGATCGGCAGGCGCAGTTCGCCGAAATCCTGCTCGCCCGGCTGATTCAGGGGGATGAACGTCTTTTCCGTTTCAAACGCCGCGCCATTGGCATGTCCGGCGACGCGATACGACAATTTCAGCGCGTCTTCGCCGTTGCCGATGACGCCCACATGCGTCATGAACGCGCCGGATGCGTCGGTTTCCACAAGCGCTTCGCCCTGCATCGTGCTTTTTCCCTCGATGTTGACCGCCGCGTTTGGAACGCCGTTGCCCTTGCCGTCGGTGACGCGGCCTTTGAGCGTGATGACGTGCGACAATTCAATCGCCAAGTTCGCGATGGTTTGGCCGCCTTGCAGCCTGATTTCAGGGTATTCGCGCTGATGATACCCCTCTTTTTTGACCACGACGACATACGTTTGATCCGGCAAATCCGGGCTTTCATACACGCCGGGCGACGCCTCTTTCCCCGTGAAAATCAAATCGGCGGGGGCAATCACCGGCTGTTTTTTCGCAAACGACACGACCGCGCCGGAAATGACCTGATTATAAATATCAATCACCTTGACCGTGATGAAATTGATCGGCAGTTGAATCGTCTCAAGTTTGACATGATCGGGCGTCAACGGCAATTTCACGGGCAGCGACGTGCGATAGCCGTCATTCCATTCAACGTCAAGCGTTTCTGATCCAACGTCCGTCACTAAGGCTGAAAGCGTGAAACTGCCATCGTCGCGCGCGCGGAACGCCTCGCAATCCGTCAGCTTTTTCGGGTTTTTGATGGAAACGGTCGCGCCCGGCACGCCTTGCGATTTGCCGTTAATGACCGTGCCGCTGATTGTGATGTAATGCAGGAATTTCGAAAGCATCAACTCGCGCCGGTGTTCGCCGCCAGTCAGGGGAATGTCAACCAGCGTAATCGTTTGATATTGGTCTTTCGAAATCGAAACATCGTAGAGGCCGTCCGGCAATTCTTCGCCTTCGTAATTACCGTTGTCGTTATCGCGGGCGTCAATCACGGTGTTCGTCGCCTTGTGCGTCAGCGTGACTGTCGCGCCGGGAACGCCGGTGGCGGCGACGCTTTTGATTTCAAGGCTCAGGAAATTGATCGGCAGCAGCGTTTGCTCCTCGGTCAACCGCACCTCTTTCGGCTCGACCGGCAAATCCAGCCAGAACGATTTCGTGAACGTGCCGTGTTTGCCCGTCCATGTGATGTTGCCGGATTCCCGCCCAATTTCTTTGACCAGCAGTTTCGCCTCAAAATCGCCGTCCGTGCCGGACAGGGTTTTTTCCTCAATCCGCGTTTTCAAATTGCCGAACGCAATCACCGCCGCCGACACGCCTTCGCGCTTGCCGTCAATCACATGGCCTTTGACGGTGATGTAATGCAGCAATTGGCAGGAAAGCTCCTGTTGCTCGCCGGAATGCGTCTCGAACGCCCGGCTTGCGCTTTGATACGCCTCTTTGCTAACCTGCGCGACGTAATTGCCATCCGGGATGCCGTCGCTTTCATAGACGCCGTTGGCAGTTTCTTTCAGCGTGAACGTCTCTTTGCCGATCTGGTTTTCGGCGGTGACGGTCACGCCGGAAAGCGGCTTCTCGGAGATGTCTTTGACGCTGACGACCACGAAATTGATCGGGAGTTTGAACATGGCCTGCTGCGTTCCGGGTCCGTTCGAGAAATCCACTTCATACGTGGTGGAAAATTTTTCTTGCCACGACACGACAAATTGCTCTTTTCCCGG
>CAZCGG010000158.1:1267-4064 GCA_964498135.1 uncultured Candidatus Moduliflexus sp. | reverse complement strand
TATCGGCGGTGGCGAATTTTCCCCCTTGCCATGAGGCTTTCCACGTTTCTTTGCCAACGCCGTTGACTAACAGCACGGTCGAAAAATGGCCGGATTGATCCGTCCGGCATTGCTCAAGCTGCTCGCTGGCGCTGCCGCCGAAAAAGAGTTCGACATTCGACACGCCAACATCCTTGCCGTTGATGATTTTCCCGGTAATCGTCGCGTAATGCGGCAACTGCACCTTGCCGCCGTCGCCCGTCCGCTGCGCCTGCCCGACCACAATATCGGAGACCACGACATGCTCTTTGTAGCCCGGCTTATTGATGGCGATGTTATACGTGCCGTCCGGCAGATCAAGGCTTTCATACAGGCCGTTGCCCAACTCCACGCTTTTCGTCACGTCGTTCGCGCGGGAGATGAATTGCACGTCCGTTTCCGGCAGGCCGCGCCCGGACACGTCCACCACGCTCAGGCGGATGAAATTCGCCGGAAGTTGAAATGTTCCCAAATCTTCCGGCGAGAATTTCGCCACTGGCTCTTTTTTCAAATCTACCGTCGCGGCGATTTGGTATTCTTTGCCGCTGGCCGGGCTTTTCCAGAAGATTGAGAGCGACTCTGCGCCGACGGCGTTGACAAGCAGCGTGGCTTGAAAGCGTCCATCTTTGCCCGTTACGATGGGCTGCGGCGACGTAATGACGCCCTGCCGCTCTTGAAACGTCACGACCGCCCCGGCAATGCGGTTATTTCGGACATCTTCGAGCGTGCCACGCACGGTCACGTAATTATGCAGCGTGGCCGAGACGGACTTTGTTTCCCCGCCCCGCAAGGAAATCTGCTGCTCGACTTCCTGATAGCCGCGCTTCATGACGCGCATGGTGTAATCGCCGTCCAAAAGCGGCGAGCTTTCATAGACGCTCTTTTCGAACGTCGTCACCGGCATGCCCGACATGCCGCTCTGCGCGTGCGTCAGCGTAATCGCGTCGGCCTGAATCGGCTCGCCCGTAATATCGGTCAGCGCAAGCTGCACGAAGTTCATCGGAATCGTGACCGCGCCGACCTCGACGCTGCCCGGCGCGCCCGGCAGCGTCACCGTGACCGGCGGCGCTTGATGCGTCTGATTATACGGGTCATTCCAGATGAAGCCAAGCTGCTCTTCGCCTGCGGACGACACGGCCAGCGTGACGTGAAACGTCCCGTCAGCCTGACCATAGGCGTCTTTCTCCCCGGCGGGCGTTTCAACGCGGGAACGGGTCTGCTGCGAAGTCACGCGCGCGTCCGGCACGGGCGCGCCTTTGGAATTGATGACATTGCCCGTGACGGTCACGTAATACGGCAGCGTGAACGTCACGCTTTTCACAACATCCTTGGCGTGAAACGTCACTTCTTGCGCCGCCGCCTGATGATCCGCGCGCTTTGCCGCAATCAGGTACGCGCCTTCTGGAATTTCATCCACGTTCCCATACGCGTCGCCGTAGCGGGCGATGGGAATCGCCGCGCCGGACTCCTTTGCGGTAATCGTGACTTCGGCGTCAGGCAGGGCGTTCCCAGACGCGCTGTTGACCAGCACTTCAATGCCGCGAAAGACCCGCACGTCGCCGAGTTGATTGATTTTCCCGCCAATCACCGTAAACGCCGCCCCCTGCCGTTTGTAGCCTTTGGATGAGAGCATCAGCGCGTATTTGCCGGTTTCGATGTCCGCGAAGAAAAACTTGCCGTCCTGATCAACGGCGGCGGATTGTTCGAACGGCGCGGCGACTTCCGGCTGCTCAACGCGCATCAGCGTGACTTCCGCGTCCGGCTGCGGCGTGCCTTGCATGTCCACGACGCGCCCGGCAAGCGAGCCGACGGGCAGCGCGATTTTGACGTATTGATGATTCCCTTCGCGAATCGTGATGGGATCGTTCGATTCGACCACCTGCGGCTTTCCGCCGATGACGTAGGAGACGCGGATTCTATACTGGCTGCCCGGCAGCAGTTCGAATGCCGCGCTCGCCGTCTGCTCCGCCGCGCGGATGACTTTGTCCGCGTCAATTAGTGTGATTTTCAGGTCTTTTGCCAAGCGTTCATCCAACGCGCCGCCCGAAAAATCGGTCACGTCAATCAGCATTTTCCCCAGCCGAACCACTTCGACGACTTCCTGCCGCTTGCCGATCACGACCGTCTGCTGCGTCCGGATCGGCTCGCCTTCATAAGCCAGATCGAGCAGGTACGTCCCTTCGCTCAAGCCCGTCGTTTCCAGCGAAACGCCTTTGATGTCGTCGCGTTTCACTTTTTGCCGGATGACCGTCGTTTTGCCCGAATCGTCGGTCTGAGAAAGCTTCATCACCAATTCGCCGCCCGGCGCAGGGTCAACCAATTGATCCTCAGAGTTTTTGAATTGAATCGAGAGCCTCGTCAGCAGAAGATTGGGCAGCGCGTCGCCTTCTTCCGGCGTCATGATGTTGATCACGTCCACGCAGCCCAGTTGGTCAATCCCGGCTTCCTGCATGACCTGCAAATCGCGCTTGAGGCCGATGCCGACTAACGAGAGATGCAAATCTGGCACTTGGCAGGCGGATTTCATGGCCTCAAGCGGCTTGTCTTTGCATTCGTTCAAGTCAACCACGAACATCAACAATTCTTTGGGTTCTGGAAAGGCTTTCGCGTCCGCGATGGCGTTGGAAAGCGCCAAGCCGACCGGCGCGCCGCCGCCTAATGGCGGCGACATGAGCATGTTCAATTGGCTGTCGAAATCCTCACGAATAAGGGATGCTTCATCCGGCGCGATAATCGCTTCGGAATCTTGGCAGGCATCCGGCCCGTCCGAAGGGAAGCG
>CAZCGG010000158.1:0-1167 GCA_964498135.1 uncultured Candidatus Moduliflexus sp. | reverse complement strand
GGCCGCCGCGTCTTGTTCTGCCGTCTGTTCCGGCGGAGTCTCCTGCGCGAGCGCGGGCATCAGGCGCGGAAAAAATTCAAGAACCCCGAATAAGGCGAGGACGAGACAGAAAATCATGCATCGGGCGCGAAGAAGGTGGCTGCATTTCATGACGGTATCGGGGCGATCCGCCCTTCGCGGCGAGCCTCGCAACGAGAAGAAAACTTCAGGCTTGCCGCGAACGGAGAACGTCAAGGGTTAGAACATCCGAACGCCGCGCCCGCGCCTTGTTCGCGTTGGATTTCCTACGCAAATAAGGGGATTCGGGCGACGGCATCACGCAACTTGCGACATCTGCCAACGATTATTCTTTACAGGATGCGATGCAAGAATTTTCTTGGGTTTCAGACATTTTTTTCTTGAAAACTTTTTCTGCCTGAAAAAGAGAGGAATCCGAGTGAACCGACATCAATCCAGAACAGGAGGAACCTGTCATGCGCTTTTTAGATGTCAGAACCGATTTTGCCTTTAACAAGGTCTTTGGCAGCGAGCAATCCAAAGGCGTGTTGATTGATTTTCTCAACGCCGTCATTGATTTCGGCGCGACCAAAATCGCGGATTTGACGATTGTTGATCCATACCAAATCCCCCTTGTTAAAGGGATGAAGGACAGTTATGTAGATGTCAAAGCGATTCTGTCGAACAAGAAAAAAGTCATCATCGAAATGCAAGTGCTAAACGTGGAAGGCTTTGAAAAGCGCGTGTTGTATAACGCCGCCAAGCTCTATTCCACGCAGTTGCAGAAGTCTGCTGATTTTGCGACGTTAGAGCCGATTATTGCCTTGACGATTACCGATTTCACGATGTTTGACTCCGTGACGGATGTCATTTCCTACTGGAGACTCCGCGAGAAAAAAACCTTGCTGACCTATAACGACGACATCGAATTGATTTTTATCGAACTTTCGAAATTCACGAAAACGGCGGAGGAATTAGCGGGCGTCGCAGACAAATGGATTTATTTCATCAAAAACGCCGGGACATTGGATTTCGTTCCGAAAACGTTTACCGAATCCGCCTTATTAGAAGCCTTTGACATCGCCAATACCGCCGGGCTGAGCGAGGAAGAATTAGAGGCGCAATGGAAGCGGCGCGATTTCATTATGTTGCAGCGCGGCGCTTTAGATA
>CAZCGG010000157.1:0-11269 GCA_964498135.1 uncultured Candidatus Moduliflexus sp. | reverse complement strand
CCGCGATTGAGCAGTTGAATGACGCGGCGCGAGGCTTGCAGCAAGAGGTGTCGAGATTTAAGGTCAGTTAAGCGCGTCAACTTTTGATTTGACCGTGAAATCGCTTGGTATAAGTTCTGAGTGATTCATATCCTGATGCTCAATGCGATATTGGAACGCCTGTATTTGTTATTCACAAATCCAGCCGCAAAACAACGGGGCGATGACGAGATAAAAAGTGATCGTCAGATTGAGGGTTGGTTATGGTGGCATAAATCAATTCCGATCAATTTTTCGCCGCGCAAAAACAGAAAAAAACCTCTTGACAACGAAAATGACGCTGTGAAACAACCCAAAAAGAGGGGTGACGCATGTTAGTGCTGCTGTTTTATCTTGGCGACGTGATGTATTCGATTAAATGCGACCGTGTGCGCGAAATCGCTCCAATGGTGAATTTGAACGAATTGCCGCATACGCCGGACTATTTCGCCGGGCTGTTCAATTATCGCGGCATGATTGTGCCGGTGATTGACCTGCGGCAGATGATTCAACGGCATCCGTGCGACATCCGGTTAAGCACCCGCATTATCCTGATTGATTACGTGAAGCCGGACGCGACGCCCGGCATCTTCGGCCTCATGGCCGAGCGCGTGACTGAGGCCGTGATGAAGCCGAAAGAGTCGGTCGTGTCGGTCGGCATGACCATGCAGCACACGTCCTATTTCGGCGGCATCCTCGTGGGAGACAACTCGATGATTCAATATATTGACGTGGACGCGCTGCCCAAAATATTAAATTTACAGCCAACCTTAGAGCCAGAGACGCGCCATGTCGCTCAGCGTGATTGAATCGCTGTTGGAAAAACGAATCGGACTTTCGACGGAATCCGTCAGTTCCGACATCATTGCGAAGGCCGTGCAGAGCCGAATGCAGGCGCGCGGCATCGCCGCGCTCGACGCCTATCTCGCGGAACTCCGCGCGTCGCCTGCGGAATGGGCGGAATTGATCGAGTTGTCTATCATCCCGGAAACCTGGTTTTTTCGAAATCACCAGTCGTTCCAATTTTTGCGGCGCTGCCTCAAAACGGATTGGCTGCCGCTTCGTTCCAGCCGGCAATTTCGGGCGCTAAGCCTTCCGTGTTCGACCGGAGAAGAGCCGTACTCCATCGGCATCACCGCGTTGGAAAGCGGCCTGCCGGAACAGGCCATCACGATTGACGCGGTGGACGTGAGCGCAAAAAGTTTGCAAAAAGCCTGCGCCGGGCTGTATGGCAAGGAATCGTTCCGAAACAAGGAATTGGATGCCACGCTGCGCCAACGCTATTTTTCCGAAGTGAACGGCAAATTCCAGATTCAGGAGCATGTACGGCGCATCGTGCGTTTTCAGCAGGGGAATCTGCTTGATTCCAGCCTGTTAGCGGGCGAAAAGGCGTATGATGTCATTTTTTGCAGGAACGTGCTGATTTATCTCGGCAACGCCGCGAAGCAGGCGACGATTCGGCTGCTGGATCGGCTGCTGGCCGAGACGGGGATTTTGTTTGTCGGCCATGCCGAACGCCCGGCCTTCGCCGACACGCCGTTCGAGTGGGTGCAAGAGCCGAGCGTGTTCGCTTGCCGCCGCCCCAAAATCATTCAGCCGCAGGCGCTTGCGCTTCAGGCGTCTGCGGCGCTCAAAGAACTTCCGGCGGCCGCGCCATTGCCCGTCCCGACATTTGAGCGGCGGAAACAGCCGCCGCCTGCGCCCGCAATAACGCCGAAAGCAACCGCTTCAATTGTTGATCGCCGCCAACAAACCGATCAAACCGCCGCGATCCTGAATAATGCCCGCTTGTTAGCGGATCAAGGACAATTGAAGGCCGCGATGACGCTCTGCGATGACGTGTTGAAAACATGCCCCGCCCATGTGCAGGCGCATTTTCTCAAAGGCTTGATTTATCAGGCGCTGCGGGACGAATACAAGGCGGAAGAATGGTTCAATAAAACGGTGTATCTTGACCGGACGCATGACGAGGCGCTCAGCTATTTAGCCGTGTTAGCCGATTATCGCGGCGAGCGCGAACGCGCCGCGTTGCTGCGGCAGCGCATCGAACGCATCCGCAAAAAAATACAATGACCACACCCCTGCCCCTCTCCTAAATTAGGAGAGGGAAGCGCATGGAACATTGTTCCCCCTTTCCTAATTTAGGAGAGGGAAACGCATCGAACATTGTTCCCCCCTCTCCTAATTTAGGAGAGGGGCAGGGGTGTGGTTTGTCAGGAACATACCATGCCGATAACGCAGCCCATGCCGAATTGCTGGAAACATATCGGAGTCTGGGGGGAAGAAAACCGCCTGACCTGCTCCGAGTTAGCGCACGTGATTCATTGCCGGAACTGCGAGGTGTTCACGCAGGCCGGGCGCACGCTGTTAGAGCGCGGCTTGCCGTCCAATTACAAGGACGAATGGACGCGCGTGCTGGCCTCAAAAAAAGAGGAAGAACTGTTAGGCACGATTTCAGTCGTGATTTTTCGCATTGAGGGGGAATGGCTGGCCGTGTCCACGCCGATGCTTCATGAAATCATTGATGTCGAGCAGGTTCACGCGCTGCTGCACACGATTCCGCATCGGCGCAACCCGGTGCTGATGGGCGTAATTAACGTTCACGGCGAAATCTGGCTCTGCGTGTCGCTGAAAGAATTATTGGGCTTGGAGTCCGTCGCGCCGACAAGCATCACGCCGCGCAGCAGCTACAAGCGCATGATGGTGATTCACGGCGACGGCGACCGCTGGGTGTTTCCGGTGGACGAGATTCATGGCATTTACCGCGTGCATCCGCGCACGTTTCAGAATGTCCCGGTCACGGTCTCGAAAGCCAAAACCACGTTCACGAAAGGCATTTTCCAGTGGGATAACCGCCAAGTCGCCTTTTTAGATGATGCCTTGCTGCTGCATCATTTAACGAGGAGCGTCAAATGACCAACGCGAACAAGCCGGATTTCGCCGATTCTACCATGATGGATTTGTTCCGCACGGAATTGGAGACCCACGCCACCACCCTGAATGACGGACTGCTCGCCTTAGAGCAGACGCCCGACGCGATGGATCGCTTAGACGCGCTCATGCGGGCGGTTCACTCGATTAAAGGCGGGGCGCGGATTGTCGAACTCGACCAGATCGTGCGGCTCGCACATGTCATGGAAGATGGCTTCGTGGCGGCGCAGCGGCGGCAGATTCGCCTGCAATCGGCGCAGATTGACCTGCTCTTTCGCGGCGCGGACCTGATTCGAGAAATCGCCGACGCCGCCGCGGAAGGCGACGACGAATGGCCGCAAGCGCATCAAAGCGAGATTGACAAGCTCGTCTCCGCGTTGGCGGGCATTTTGCATGGCGAATCGCCGGAAACGACCGCCGCCCCGCGGCCGCTCCAACCCGCCGCGTCCCCGCAAACCTCGCCGAAAAGCGAGCCGCAGCCGCCCGTTCCGCCCGCCTCAATCTTGCCCGAACACAGCGCGGCCGCCCCGGACGATTCTGAAAAAATAATGCGGGAATTTTTCCGCTCCGAAGTCGAAATTCATGCCGCGCTGATTGCCAAACTGCTGGAAACCATCCCCAATGCGGCCGACCCGGCAGAAAAATTCGTTGGCATCACGCAAGCCCTGCACGCCATCAAAGGCGGCTCGCAGATTGTCGCTATCGAACCGGCGACGCGGCTGGCAGACGCGATGGAACGTTACGCGCAGGAGATGCAGAAACAGCCGGTTTCCCGCCTCAACGCGCCCATCTTGACGCTGCAAGAATGCCTTGAAATGACCCGCGAAATCGCCCGAATCTTCGTGGACGAAGACAACGCATGGAGCGAGGGCGCGCAAAAGCGCGTTGACGCGCTGATTGACCAGTTGGAGGACTTTTCCAAGCAGCCCGCCGGAGCGGAGACGCCCGCGCAAGCGATCTCCACCATGCGCCGCGTCACGGAAGAAATCGAAAGAAGGATGCCGGAAATGCCAGCCGCGCCGCCCATTCGCGCCGCCGAGCCGCCGGAAGCGGCGACAAGCTCGGAAGAGCATGCCGACGCGCGCAGAGGGGAAAGCAAAGACCGCACCGTGCGCGTCACCGCCGCCAAAATCGAGCGGCTGATGGGTTTAGCCGGGGAAGTCGTGGTCAGCGCGCGGTGGCTGCCGACCTATTCCGAGTCGCTGCTGCACCTGAAAAAGATGCACCGCGAATTAGCCGTGCTGATGGAGAAATTGCGCGAAACGTGCCGCCACGAGCAGTACCCTGAATCGCTGCGCCATCTCATGCTGCAAGCCCGCGAAAAGGCGAAAGAAGCGAACGCGCATCTCATCGGCCGCCTGACGCAGTTGGATATGTTCAGCAGCACGTCCGCCACGCTCTCGGATCGGCTGTATCACGAAGTCATCGGCATTCGGATGCGCCCGTTTTCAGACGGCATTCGCGGATTTCCGCGCATGGTGCGCGATTTGGCGCGGGACATGAACAAAAAAGTGCAATTGGAGATTCTTGGCAAAAGCACGGAAGTGGATCGGGATATTTTGGAAAAACTCGACGCGCCGTTGACGCATTTGCTGCGCAATGCGGTGGATCACGGGATTGAGCCGCCCGACGAGCGCCTCGCCGCCGGAAAGCCCGAAATCGGCACGGTGCGCATGGAGGCGGCGCATCGTTCAGGGATGCTGCTGATTACGGTCTCGGACGACGGGCGCGGAATTGATCTGCACCGGCTGCGCCAGAAAATTCTCCGCAAAGGCTTGGCCAACGCCGACATGGTGAATCATCTCACCGAGCCGGAACTCCTGAAATTCCTTTTTCTGCCGGGCTTTTCGACGGCAGAGCAGGTGACGGAAATTTCCGGGCGCGGCGTCGGCCTCGATGTCGTGGATAACATGGTGCATGAGGTCGGCGGCGTCGTGCGCATCACGTCGCGCCCCGGCAAAGGCGTCAGCTTTTACCTCGAACTTCCGTTGACGCTCTCCGTGATTCGGACGTTTCTGGTGGAAATCGCCGGAGAGCCTTACGCCTTCCCGTTAGCCCGCATCGAGCGCTGCCTGCTGCTTTCGAAAGATGACCTCGAAACGGTAGAAGATCGCCAATATTTCCGGTTTGACGACGAAAACGTGGCGATGGTGGACGTGCATGAAGTGCTGGAACTTAAACAAACGGCCGCGGATGCCTCCGAGCAATTGCCGGTCGTCGTGATTACGGATCGCTCGAACCTCTACGGGTTGCTGGTGGATAGATTCATCGGCGAATACGATCTCGTCGTGCGCCCGTTAGACGCGCGGCTGGGCAAAGTGCAGGACATCAGCGCGGTGGCGGTCATGCTGGACGGCTCGCCGATTCTCATTCTGGATGTCGAGGATTTGGTGAAGTCGGTGGATAAATTGCTGCATAAAACCCGGCTCGGCAAGCTGCACACGCAGACGGAAATCGGCGAACAGAAACCCGTCAAGCGCATTCTCGTCGTGGATGATTCCATCACGGTGCGCGAGATGGAGCGCAAGCTGCTGGAAAATCAGGGGTATCATGTCGAAGTCGCGGTGGACGGCTTGGCAGGCTGGAACACCGTCCGCGCCGAATCGTTCGATTTAGTGGTGTCGGACGTGGACATGCCGCGCATGAACGGCATCGAATTTGTCAGCAATATCAAGCGCCATGAGGAATTCAAGGCGATTCCGGTGATTATCGTTTCGTATAAAGACACCGAAGAACATCGCCTGCAAGGGCTTGAAGCGGGCGCGGACTACTATTTGACGAAAAGCAGCTTTCAGGATAATTCGTTTATTAACGCGGTGGTTGATTTGATCGGGGAAGCGTAGCATGCGAATCGGAATTGCCAGCCTGCAATTGGGAGAACGGCTGCGACAAGCCTTGCAGCAGCCGGGATACGACGTGGCATGGATGGTCTTGAACGGAAGCGACGCGATTCTGAAATGCAAGGCGGACCCGCCGGAACTCGCCCTGCTTGACCCGAATATTCCGGGCATGAACAGCGTGGAAGTCACGCGCCGCATCATGCGCGATTCTCCCTGCCCGATCTTGTTGGTGACGGATTCTGTGGACGGCAACGCCGCCAAAATTTTTGACGCGCTCGGCGCCGGGGCGGTTGACGCGGTGAATTTTATCGGCGGCGGCTCGGCCGAGCAGCAGGAAAAAAACCGCGCTGCGCTGTTGAAAAAAATCAAGACCGTGATGCGGCTGCATACGGGGGCGCCTGAATTTGATCGAAACTATTCCGCCGCCAAGCCGATTGCGCTTCCGAAAGTCGTGCCGCCGCTCATCGTGATTGGCTCGTCGGCGGGCGGGCCGCGAACCTTGGCGGCGATTTTAGGCGGGCTGCCCGCGAAATTTTCCGGCGTCATCACGATTGTGCAGCACGTCAATCAGGAATTTTCGGTGAGTTTAGCGGAATGGCTCGGCACGCAGACCCCACTGAACGTGCGCATTGCCATAAACGGGGAATCGCCGCGGGCCGGGAACGTATATGTCGCTGGCACGAACGACCATCTGATTTTGACGAACAACCTCACGTTTACCTATACATCAGAGCCGCAAGACATGCCGTATCGACCGTCGGTGGACGTGTTTTTTAAAAGCGTGGCGCGGCATTGGCCGGAAAAAGGCCATGCCATTTTATTGACCGGCATGGGGCGCGACGGCGCGGAAGGGCTGGCTGTGCTGCGCCGCGCCGGTTGGCATACGATTGCGCAGGACGAATCCACCAGCGTGGTGTATGGGATGCCTAAAGCCGCCAAAGAAATCGGGGCGGCCGTTGAAATTCTGCCGACAGAGCAGATTCTTGCCACGATTTTAAAAAAAATCAAGCTCTTTTAAATACAAGCCCAATTTCTCGCGCCAAGCCGCAAAGGCTATTTGTCAAACATTCTTGGCGTCTTTGCGCCTTGGCGCGAAATCAAAAAAATCATTGATAATGACTTCATTAGCTAATAGACCTCTTGCAAAAGTTTCTTTCGTTCGCTCTGAGCCTGTCGAAGAGCGTATTTTGGGGAAGAAACGACTGTCACGCGCCCTTCGACAGGCTCAGGGCGAACGGAATTGACGAACAAAAACGACTTATGCAAGAGGTCTAATAAGTAATTACAATGTATTTTTCACGCGAAGCTCGCAAAGGCCGTATGTGACCACCTTTGCGAGCTTCGCGGGCTTGGCGAGAATTCGAAAAATATTATTCATCATTACTTAAAAGACTTTTGAAGTTTTGTTCTCACTAAGATAGTAAAAATAAATGCTCATAGCGGCGCGAAGCAACGCAGTTGGCGAGAGAAACTGCGTTTCTCGGCCACCGAAAGGGCATGACGCGCATGAATGAAGCGGACTTGTTTCCTTCTCGTCGCATGACCGTGCTGCTGGTTGACGATCAAGTCGCCATCATTGAGGCAGTTCGCCGCATGTTAAGCACGGAGCCGGACGTTGATTTTCATTTTTGCCGCAATCCAATTCAAGCGATTAAAATGGCGAATCAGATTGCGCCGACGGTGATTCTTCAGGATCTCATCATGCCGGAAATAGACGGGTTGACGCTCGTGCGCTATTTCCGCGCGAATCAGGCCACTCGCGACGTGCCGCTGATTGTGCTGTCTGTCAACGAAGAAGCCACCACCAAAGCCGAAGCCTTTGCGCTCGGCGCGAACGATTACATGGTGAAATTCCCGGATCGCGTCGAAGTCATTGCCCGCCTGCGCTATCATTCGAGAGGCTACATCAACCTGCTGGAGCGCAATGACGCGCATGAGTGCCTGAAAATCGCCATGACGCACGAGCAGCAGCGCGTGCAGGAGTTTGCCGTCTTGAACGAGATGAGCGCGAAACTGCAAACATGCGCCAGCGAAGCGGACACGTTTCCGCTGATTGCCCGCGCCTACCAGCAGTTGTTTCCCAACTCCGCCGGGAGCGTCAACCTGCTTGATCTCGGCGGCGAGACGGTGCGCGTGGCCGTCGCGTGGGGAAATGCGGCGCGCGAGCCGCGCGATTTCAAAAAACAGGCCTGCCGCGCGCTGACGCAAGGGCATGGGCATGTGACCATGCCGGACGGGACGGGCGAGCGTTGCGCCCATTTGCCGGACGCGCTCGCGCAGGCGTCCTGTTGCATTCCCATGCTCGCGCAGGGCGAGCCGATGGGCGTCATCGTGCTGCAATGCGGCGAAATCCAGCAGATGCGCTCAGTGGAGGATGTCACAGAAACGGCGGCGTTTCGCCTCGCGGATCATTACACGCTCTCGTTCGCCAATCTGCGCCTGCGGGAACAGTTGAAAATCGAGGCGATTCACGATCCGCTGACCGGCCTGTACAACCGGCGCTACATGGAAGAGCGGCTCAAGCGCGAGATGCTGCGGGCGGAGCGGCATCACAGCGCGGTCGGCGTGATCATGCTCGATATTGACCATTTCAAGCGGTTTAATGACCAATACGGCCATGAAACGGGCGATGCGGTGCTGCAAGCGTTGAGCGCGTACCTGCTCGGCAATATTCGCGCGGAAGATATTGCGTGCCGATATGGCGGCGAAGAGATGCTGCTGATCATGCCGGATATTGAGTTTCATGATTTGCAAAGCCGGGCAGAATTTTTATGCGCGGGGCTGAAGCGAGCGTTATCGCTTCAGCGCGACGCGAAGCCGCTCGCCGTGACCGCGTCCCTTGGCGTGGCAAGTTATCCGACGCACGGCGCGACGCCGAAAGAGGTGCTGAAAGCGGCGGATTCGGCTTTATATCAGGCGAAAGCCGCCGGGCGTGACCGCGTCGTGGCCGCGCTGCCGCCTTCGATTGGTTGAAAAAAACTACGCGGAACCTCTGCAAAAAAGTTCCGCTTCTCGATATAGCGCGCCTAAATGAGATGTATTCTTGGTGGGACAGGCATTCCTGCCTGTCCATGCGCAGACAAGAATGTCTGCGCTACCGTCCGTTTACAACTTATTGAGGATGGCTATATGTTCCGATTTTAAAGGAGGGAGACGATGGATTTCGGGCAACTCAACGCGATTACCAAGGCGTTGGTCAGGCAATGCAAATTATTTCAAGGATTTGACGAGGCGGAATTGGACATTCTCGTCGCGCACAGCCAATTGAGGCAAGTTCCGCGAGGCAAGCTGCTGTATCGGAAAGGGGAGCAATCGAACGACACGTTCTGCCTGCTGATTTCAGGGAAAGTGGATATTGTCGCCAAAGACGGCCATGTCGTCAAAGAATTGTCGGCGGGAGAAGTTATTGGCGAAATCGCGCTCTCAAACCCATACAAAACGCGGACGGTCAGTGTCATTACTAAAGATCCGGTTGAATTTTTGGAATGGAACATCAATCACATCAAAGCCAAAGTTCCCGGCCTCTGGAAAAAGCTGCTGAAATTAGCGTGGGAACACATGCAATCGTATTATGAGGAATAGCCGCGCGCTCAGCCTTGAGGGGATGTATGCCTGACGTTGAACTTACGCATCATCGCATTACCGTGCTGCTCGTGGACGATCAGCCAATGATCGGCGAAGCGGTGCGCCGCATGCTCGCCAGTGAGCCGGATATTGATTTCCATTATTGCCAAGATCCGACGCAGGCGATTAAAATGGCGAACGCCATCGCGCCGACGGTCATTCTGCAAGATCTGGTGATGCCGGAAATCGAGGGATTGCTGTTGGTGCGCTATTTCCGAGCGAATCGAGGAACGCGGGAAGTGCCGCTCATTGTGCTGTCCAGCAAAGAAGAGCCAATCATCAAAGCGGAAGCCTTTGCGCTCGGCGCGAACGACTATCTCGTCAAGCTGCCCGATAAATTGGAAGTATTGGCGCGCATCCGCTACCATTCCAAAGGCTACATCAACCTACTGGAACGGAATGAGGCGTATGAGCAGTTGGCGCGGGCGAACCGCTTTATCCGCAAAACGTTCGGGCGTTATCTTTCGGACGACATCGTTGACACGATTTTGGAATCGCCCAACGGCCTGAAACTCGGCGGCGAAAAGCGCGTCGTGACGATTTTGATGTCGGATTTGCGCGGCTTTACGGCGATTGGGGAACGGCTGCCTGCGGAAAGCGTCGTCGGCATGCTCAACATGTATTTGGAGCGCATGACGGAAATCATCTTCAAATATAACGGCACGATTGACGAATTTATCGGCGACGCGATATTGGCGATTTTCGGCGCGCCGGTTGTGCGGGATGATGACGCGCAGCGCGCGGTAGCCTGCGCCGTCGAAATGCAGTTGGCGATGGATGAGGTGAACGCGACGAATCGCCAGCACGGCTTTCCAGAGGTGTCAATGGGCATCGGCATCAACACGGGCGAGATCGTCGTCGGCAACGTCGGCTCGAGCCGACGCACGAAATACGGCGTGGTTGGGCGGCACGTCAATTTGACCTCGCGCATCGAATCGTACACCGTCGGCGGGCAGATTTTGATTCCCGACAGCACGCGCCTCGCGTGCGGGAATATTCTGCGGATTGACAATCAGATGGAAGTCATGCCCAAAGGCGTGAAAGAGCCGATCATTATTTATGAAGTCGGCGGCATCGGCGGCGAATTCCGCATTTTCCTGCCGGAAAAACAGACGACGGAACTCTACGATCTTGCGCAGCCGCTCCCGATCTTGTTTACGATCCTCGAAGGCAAGCACGCCGGGCGCGATGCCTATTCTGGGCGCATCATCCGCTTGAGCGATTTGACGGGCGAACGGCTCGCGGATGTCGTGTCCGAGCAGGCGTGCCACGAATTGAATAATCTGAAATTCTCCTTATTCGACAGCGAACAGCATGAAATCAGCGGCGAAATATACGCGAAAGTGACGCTGGCACTCTCGAAAACTCCGCCCATGTTTCGCGTCAATTTCACCTCCATTCCGCCGGAAGCGGAACAATTTTTGTCTCAACTCCCCTTGGCGGGCGCGTAGCCGTCAAACACGTCTCACGCCCCCGGCCACGTAAAACGGATATTTCTTGACTTCGAAACCGCGACGCGGTTATTCTTTCCGATGTCGTGATGAAGATGGTTCGACACGCTCGCCCTGAGCGCGTCGAAAGGCGCGTGATTTCGCGCAGGTGTTCATTATTCAATAGGACTTACGCAGACCCCACCCCTGCCCTCCCCTCAATCAGGGGAGGGGGAACGATTTTTCTGTGGTCTCCCTCCCCTGATTTGAGGGGAGGGCTGGGGTGGGGTGCGTAAGTCCTGTGCAACATGGAGGACAAAACGATGCGTTGCATGAAATGGTGGAAAAATGTGTTGGCTGGAATCGTTTTAGGAACGGTCGGAATCGCGGCAGCGGCGTCTGCCGAAGAACTCAACATCGTCGGGA
>CAZCGG010000156.1:0-11333 GCA_964498135.1 uncultured Candidatus Moduliflexus sp. | reverse complement strand
ATTGCCACCAGATTTCCCCCTCAACTCCCGTGAAAATCATCTCTTTTGCCCATAATGCAATTCAACCTGCGAATGGCAAGTAGAAGTCAAGTTTTTATCCAAAAGAAATTAAAAAAATCTCATGCGGCAAGCGTAACCCCATAGAAATGACATCTTTTAGAAGAATTGGTTGACAAAATTCTTGACCGTCATAGCCGCATTGTGGCGACGCTGTTATAACGATGAGCAATGAATGCTGCGCCGCGAACGCGGACGTTCACAGCGCAATAGACCTCTTGCAAACGTCCCCCGTTCGCCCTGAGCGCGTCGAAGGGCGTGTTGTTCGGAGAACGCGATTTGCGCTCTTCGACGCGCTCAGAGCGAACGGAAGTTGCGGATAACACGCTTTATGCAAGAGGTCTAATAAATCACGCATGGCCGCAGGTTTCCTTAATTTCAGGCGTTTTTCGGAACTAAAAAACGCTTCGGTGAAAATCTGTGCAAACCTGTGGTTCATCAACATTTGGGAGACGACGATATGCCGGTGTTGCAGCTTGGAATCCCGAAAGGGAGCTTGGAAGAAAGCACGATTGACATGTTTCGGAAAGCGGGGTATAAAATCACAGTCAATTCCCGCTCGTATTATCCGACGATTGACGACGAAGAAATCGAATGCCTGCTGATTCGGGCGCAGGAAATGGCGCGGTACGTCGAGGAAGGCATTTTGGATGTCGGCTTGACGGGTCTCGATTGGATTCGGGAAACCGGCGGGGATGTCGTGGAAGTCGCCGAATTGGTGTACGGCAAAATTGGGCGCAACCCGCTGCGCTGGGTCGTGGCCGTGCCGGAAGAATCGCCGATCCAATCGGTCAACGATTTGCGCGGAAAACGGATTGCGACGGAAGCCGTGAACATGACGAAACGCTATCTTGAAAAATATGGCGTGGACGCGCTGGTCGAATTCAGTTGGGGTGCAACGGAAGTCAAGCCGCCGCGCTTGGCCGACGCCATCGTCGAAATCACGGAAACCGGCTCATCGCTGCGCGCCAATCATCTGCGGATTATTGACACGGTTTGCACCACGACGACACGGCTGATTGCCAATAAAACCGCGTGGCAGGATGGGTTCAAAAAGAAGAAAATCGAGCGGATCGCGCTGCTGCTGCAATCGGTGTTGACCGCCGAAAAGCAGGTCGGCTTGATGATGAACGTGCGGCGGAAAGACATGGAGGCGGTCGTGAAAATTCTGCCCGCGCTGCAAAATCCCACCGTGTCGCCCCTGTTAGATCAAGAATGGGTGGCGTTGAACACGGTCGTGGAAGAGCGCGTCGTGCGGGAAATCATCCCCGAATTGCTGAATGCCGGGGCGCATGGCATTATTGAATATTCGTTGAATAAAGTCGTGCCGTGAGGCGCGTCCCGTTCGCCCGAAATTCAGGGCGAACGGGACGCTTCTCGTCATCTATTGCGCTGATTTCAGGCGGATGGCTTTGATTTCATCAACGCCTAACACGCCCGAGTCAATGGTTTCGCCGCCAATGCCGTTGATATAGATCGAAAATTGCGAAACAGACGACGGATTCATCGTTTTTTCCGTGCTGTCGCTCCAATCGGCCGCGATAAATTCGCTGAACGGAATCTGGAGTAGGCTTGGCTCGGCCAATTCAGGAATCACCGTCTCATTGCCATGCTTATTGACCGACGCGGTTGTTACGTCCTCGCCGCGATTCCCAAGAATGCAATACGCTTCCCATGCCGCGCCATTCGCGTTTATTTGAATGACCATGCGCTGCTTGCTGTCGCCGGGATTTATCCACAGTTCGAGCGCGTTAAAGACCGACCAATCCACCTTGTTCATCGAATGATTCACGCCGGTATAGCCGCTTGACGCCAGCGTGTAATTGAAACGCATGCCATGCTTGCCGGAATGAGCGTGCGACACATCCAGCGCGACGCTCGACGCATCGCCGGTCGTGGTGTATTGCGCGCGCAGCAAATCGTCGCGGCCATAATACAATTCGAAGGTATCCACGACGGCGGGATCAAGCACGTCAGGCTCATTATTCACGATAAACGCCGCGCTGTCCGTCAACGACTTGTCCGTCGCGGTCTCCACGCGCAGCGTGCCGGTATAAATGGTGTCTTCAGCCAGCGTCGTCGTGTCCAATTCTCCCTTATAATAGCCATCTGTTGGATCAAATGTTAGCGCAACGGTATGAGTTTCATCAAGCGTCACCGTCGCGGATTTGACGTCCGGCGCGTTTGAAAGTTCTGCGCGCAGCGTGTAACGCCCACTAATTTTTTGCAGATCGGTCGGCGAAACGAGATACGCTACTGGGCGCGCGGGCAGAACCGACGCTTTCAACGCATACGCCCCTTGCAAGCGATCATTGAACACCATATATGGATCGTTGTAAAATGTGATAAAATCGTCAAGCATCACGCTATGCCCTTTCAACGTCGGATGCGATCTGAACGGCACCCACGCATGGTCATCGCGCCCGTTCCGCCACACCAAGAAATACGAAATTTTCTGCGCATCCTCGTCCGCTTTCAGGGCGTTCAACAGCGAGGTGTACCATGTTTTAATGGCGTCATGATTTTCTAATTGTTTTCCACTGAAACCGGTTTCGGAAATCGCGGCCACCTTGCCGCGCGCTTCCGACATGCGGACGACGTTTGCGGCGCATTTGGCGATCATCGCGAACCACGCCGCCGACGGATTCTGACCGTAGGCGTCAAACGCGAGAATGTCCACATAATCGTCGCCGGGATAGCGCTCCAAATAGACGGCTTCGTTTCCGGCGGCGTCTTCGTTCGGCGAATAGGCATACAGAAGGTTATGCAGACCTTTTAGGTCACGCAAATATTCCACCGTAAACCGGAATAATTTTTTATATTCATCCGCGCTGCAATGCGCCGCGCCCCACCAGAACCAACTGCCGGTATTTTCATGATAGAGCCGCAGAATCATCGGAATCGGCTTGCCCTTTTCATCGGTAAAACTTTGCAGCCACGCGGCCATTTCGTTTAAATAGGCGGTGAATTGCTGATGATCTTTTCCGCCGGGCAGAATATGTTCGACCGATTTCGTGGTATCCCATGCATCGCCGCCTGACGTAAAATTATCGAGATGCGCGCTGATGGTAATGATGCCGCCGCGCCGGTACGCTTCGCGCACATGCGCGTCAATATTTTCCTCGCCTGCGCCCTGCAATTTCGTATCCAACGAAAGCGTATCCCAGCCATAAACCGCCGAAAATGCGCCGACAGCGTTGAACGTGTCTGACTGCAAGCCGCTTGCGGGATCGGTAATAGTCAAGCCCTGCGTCGTTTCGTGCTGATGCCCGAACAGGATGCCTTTGCCGCTGATATTGCGCAAATACGCAAACAGCGAGGCCGTTTCGGGCGTGGCGTGAGCGTCAACAAGTTGTACATTCTCAGTCGCAAATCCTGCCACGCTGAGCGGCGCGCGGCAATGATCTGGCTGCGCGGTCGGCTCGTCAGTCACGATGCCCGCCGGTCCCGCGGTTCCGACAACGCCGGTCACGGCATCAACATAAAATTTGGCGGCGGTCGCGGTCTGATCATATCCGACAAATTGGATGCCGATAGCTTTGACCGTTCCAAACCCGTCAACCGGAACGGAAAGTTCTGTTCCCTCCGTTCCAATCGGCGTTTCGCCGCCGTCTTTCCACGTCCAACTGTCCCTGTATTTGACGAACAGCTTGGCGCGCACATCGTTTCCGGCGGATTCATGTTTGACCACGGCGGTCAATTTTGAAAACGCACTGAGATCAACATCTTGAAAAATCTGCATGGAATACGCGGTCGCCGCCTTCGTCAAGTCAACCGTCCCTTTGATAGAATGCGAGCCGCTTGCCGCCCAATCCGCACTTTGTTCCACGCCGACGCCCGGAACATCAGCCCAGTTCACCTGCGCGCCCCAGTTCGCCGCGCCGTCTTCGAAATCAAAAAGCGCGCGCTGATCTTGGGCGCATACCGGCGCACAGCATACCGCCAAAGACAACGAAAGCCAACCGACCGCGCATTGAAATCCTTGTTCCATAAATTTTTTCCTCCTCCCTGCATAAAATGTTCATGAAGAATTTTTATGGCGCATTTGCCTGCAATAGAAGGGAAAAACCCTTTCTATTCGCTCACATGTTCATTTATGATAAAAATTATATCATAAATAAAAAATCCATAAAAATTCAAAAATACACATAATATAATTAACTTTTTTAACTTAAAAGAAATATTTAGTGAAATTTGTCAAGAAAATTTTAAACGCGGCCTGATTTTACCTGATTTTCATGATTCAGCATGCAGGCGAACTCTGGATTGGAGGAAGCGGAGGGGAAACGTTTGAATTGTTCATGCGCAGGACAGGCATTTCGGCCTGCCCCGCGCGCATTATTCCTGCGCGTCAAGCTCTTGAAACAGCCGCCCGGCGTATTCGATCAGCGCGGCCTTTTTGTCTTGGCAATCCGGCATAAACTCCACGTATTTCGCAAAGGCGTCTTGCAGGCTCAAGCCTTCCGGGATGCGCGGACGCTGTGAATGCGCCTCCTCGCTGCGGCCGGTCACGCCCGCCACGAGAAACGCATCTTTCAGCGCGGCGTAAATCAGGGGCATATCCACGAGCTTTTTCTGCGCTTCGTTCAGCAGATACAAGACGCGCACCACCGCGTTTGCGGTCTGATGCGTGGCAATCGCCTTGACAATCGCGTCCGTTGGGAATTCCTGCTCGCGCACGTCCACCTCGATTTTCACGAACGGCCGCGCCGGAGTCGGCACGAATTCGTAAGTCGCGGCTCCTTTTTGCAGCGAGACGAGGCAAAAGCCCTTTTCTTCGCGCGCTTCGCCAAAATCAATCCGCTCGATGCTGCCGGAATAGACGATAGGCGGCTGGCTATGCTGGTTCAGGTTTTGATGCCGGTGAATATGCCCCAGCGCGACGTAATCGAACGCCGGATTGCGCAGAATGCTTTGCAGAATGACCGGATCGCTGCCGATGATTGTGGAACGCTCCGAGCCGGAATAGACGGCATCGGCGGCGGCGAGATGCGCTAACAGCACGGACGGCAGCGCGGGATCGAGGTCGCGGGCGAATTTTTCCAGACGGCGCTCGCATTTTTCCTGAATCGTGCGGGTAATCTGCTCGTCGGTTAGATGCTTGTATTCGTCTTTGGTCAGCAGAATATGGCGCGTCGGCCAGGGAAAACAGGCGATCTGCGCCGCGCCGCGCTTTGTTTCGATGCGCAGCAAATCCGGCCGTTCCGCGACGTAAAACGCCTGTTTGCCGCCGAGCGTTTCGAAAATCCCCAGCGACGAGGCGCGCCCGAACGCCGCCGGAATATCGTGGTTGCCCGTCACCATGACAACCGGAATTCCGGCGTCGGCAAAGCGTTTCATCTGCTCCGCGAACTTGCCTTCGTGCGTTGGCGTCGGCGCGCTGTGTTTATAGGCGTCTCCGGCGAACAGCACGGCGTCAACGCCGCGCGCCAACGCTGTATCCACCATGAACGTCAGGCTGTTGGCGAAATCTTGCAGGCGCGTGTGCAGGCCGGTTTCCGCGTCCAGCCGCCCGTAGTTCTCCACGCCGACATGCGCGTCGGCGAAATGCAAAATGCGTATCGGTTCCATCGTTAATGCGCGCCCTCGGCTTATTTGCCCTCTTTCTTCTTTTCCTCAAGCTGCGTCGCCGCGTAATAATCAAGATATTTCTTGAGAAGGCGGTCAATCGTTCCATTTTGATGAAGTTCGCGCAATTTTTCATCAATTTGGGGGAGATAGGAAAGATATTTGGATTTTTTGGACACTGCGATATAGACATATTCCGTTCTGAGCGGCGTTTCCAGTGGAATGATTTTGCCTTCATAGCCTTCTTTTTTGACATGCAAGATGCCGCCGTATAAGCCTGTCACGAAGGCATCAATGCGGTTGGCCTCCAGTTTTTTGAAATTCATCAGACGGGTTGGCACTTCTTCAACGGTCGCATTCTTTTTGCGCCACGCATCGAATTCTTCGCCCTGACTTTCGCCAAGCAGTTCCCCGAAACGCTTGCCTTTCAAATCATCCCAAGTTTCGAACGGGAACACATTCGCGTGCCACACGAAAATGGCGGTCGGATCGTCGCTGAGGGGTTCGGTCGTGAATTCGGCATACTGCTGGCGTTCAGCCGTCACATATCCCGCGCACAAAACATCAACCTTGCCGGTTTCCAAAGAGAATAACATGCGTTTCCAAGGGCCGACATATTGCGATTCCACCTCAAGCCCCAAATCGTGAAAAATCATCTCAACAGCCTCGATGCCGACGCCGACGATTTTCTCCCCTTCTCGCCACATAAACGGCGCATATTCAGGATGTCCGCTAACAATCACTTTTTCTTGGGCATACAGGCTGCTTCCGCACAGCATAAGGCTCATCACGAACATCATGCCTACACGCCTGACATTCATCCATGTTTTCATAATTTTTCCTCCATGATGGAAGTCATTGAATTTGCCCTTTTTTCGGCAACAAGGCGCTCAATTGTGCTTTAAGCGTTGCGCGAGCGCGTCGCAATCGGCTTGCCCGCCAATAAGCTGGAAATCCATCACCAGAGATCCCGCGCTTTCCAAAATGCCCATTAATCGGCGCAAGCCCTTCGTGTTCCCTAATCCTAATGCGCTTTTCATCAAAAACGCGGCGGATTTCGTGCCTTCCACGCCCCGGCATTGCTTGAGATATTCCGCCACCGCGGCCGGAATTTTCGAGCCGAACACTCCCTCAGCCACGCTGCCGAGATAGAAGAAATCATAGGTTTTCATGCTGCGCAGACGGTCGTTTTTGCCCATCGGGAGATATTCAACGCGGTGGCCGTTTTCTTCTAACGCCCGGCCTAACGCTCTCGCGGATTGCTCTAAACTCTGCGGCATCGGCGCATACATAATAGCAACTTTCATAATCATGCTCCATGACGATTCTGCGTGATTTTCTTCTTGACAACTTCCGATTTTCAGGGTACATACAAGCGATGAACAGCAACAGCAATATTACTCACCCGCTCCCGCTTCGGGGGCAAAGGAAACAGTATGGAAGAACGGTACGAATTTCATCCGACTGACTTAATCGGCGCAGCGGAACCCGAATCGCCGCTTGAAGCCAAAAACTGCCCCGGCTTGCGCCGCTTTTGTCCGCATTATGCAAGCGGGGTTTGCGATGTCAAGTATAGTGAATGCGTATTGTTAAATTCTTTGAAAACGGCGGAAACCTTGCTGCGGGCAGAGCGGGAAAAGCTGCTGAAAAATCCGACCGCGCAGAATTTGACGTTTATCGCCCAAATCAACGACGTGCTGCGCGACCGCAATCCCGACATGCACGTGGACGCCGCCGCAATCATCTGGAATCGGCGCAAAGGGCGATTCGTCGCCGCGCTCCTGTTCGCCGCGATTTGCGCCATCGCGCTGCTGCTGTCCGTCGGGACGGTGTGACCTGCGCGCGGAGTCGAACATCATGACCTTGCCCTTTGAATTGCATCAACGCATCAGGGATTTTCTGCTGTCGCTGACGATGATGGAGAACGAGCCGTCTCAACGGGCGATTATCCGAAACGCCGGGTTGGATGAGGCGTTGCGGCAGCAATTGGAATACGCCGCCCCCGCCGTTTTTGTCCCGCATTTGCTTGAAAGGCTGGTGAAATTCGGCGCGCTGGACGATGGCCGCAATCCGCTCGCCGCCGTGTTAGAAGAGGCCAAGCAGCATGTCGGCCAAGACAAGCAAGCGTATTGCGCGACGCTGATTGACGCCGCGCGGCAATGCGCCGCCGCGCCATCACCGGAAACGCCCGCCGCGCCATGCGAGCCGTCCGCCGCCGCGCGGACGACTATCGCCGGAAATGTCGCCGGGCCGGTCTTATCCGGGAATTTTTACGGGACGGTCAATATCGGCAATGCCCAAAAATCATAGGCGTATTGACAGAAACGGTTATCGGCATCGCTGTCAGACACCTTGAAGGTGTCTGACAGCTTTCCTTTGTTTGACGCCGCAGAAGATCGTTAAATAGCGTAGTCGCCCGAAAGGGCGGGAGACTGATATGGAAAAGGTCGTCTTAACCGATGCCAATCGTTTAGTGTTGCCTCAAGCGGTGCTATCGCGCCATCAATGGGGCGAAGGAATGGAATTTCTGCTTTGGGACACCGGGCAAGAATTGATTTTGAAGCCGGTAAAGAAATTTCCGCCGTCGCAATTAGAGCCGCCTGACGCGCCTTCGGTTTATCACGGCCAGCCGTTGAGCCTCGAAGACATGGAACGCGCCATCAGCATTGAGGCCGGAAAACACAAATGATCGCCATTGACACGAATATTTTAGTGCGATATGCGGTGAAAGATGATCCGCAACAGACCAGCTTGGCAACCGATTTTTTAGCCAAACATCTGTGTTTTGTCCTGAAAACGGTTTTACTGGAATTCGTGTGGGTTTTAGGCTCAAGTAGTGGATATAATTTGCCCCGCCCAGTGGTTATTGAGCGCGTAAAACATGTGTTAGGGCTGCCAAATATCATCACGCAGGATGAAGATATCGTCGTGTTAGCCTTGAACTGGCATGAGGCCGGTATGGATTTTGCCGATGCGCTTCATTTAGCCTCAAGTTTGCCGGTCGAGGCGTTTGCGACATTTGATAAGAAGATTTTGAGCAACGCAGAGAAATTGAAAATTGCGCAGCAGGTTATTTTGTTGCTCTCGCCGTAAAAGGCAGATTAACGGCTGAAGATATTTACGCCTGTTTGACGCCGCAGATGAGCGTGATCACGGAAAACAAAGTCCGTTTTGGCAAGTAAATATACACCGCTTGCGTAAGTCCTTCTGTTCGCCCTTCGACAGGCTCAGGGCGAACGGGGTTTGCGTCGAAGGGCGTGCGCAGGACGTGTTCATCCGCCCTTCGACAGGCTCAGGGCGAACGGGATTTGCAAGGATGGCTGTAAATGTTTGTAGATGACCAGAACCAACAACACGCGCAGACGCAGACCACGCTGGGAAACGTGACCGGCGCGGTTTTGTCCGGCGAATTTCACGGGCAGGTCAACGTAAACATGCCGCCCGCGCCAAGCGCCGCCGCCATGCGCTCGATTCCTGCGCCGCCGCGCGATTTCACGGGGCGCGCCGACGACTTGCGGACGCTGCTCGCGGCATTCGAGCGCGGCGCGACGATTACCGGCGTGCGCGGACTCGGCGGCATCGGCAAGACCGCGCTCGCCTATAAATTGGCGGAATCGCTGGCTTCGCGCTACCCGGACGGGAACGTGTTCATTCCGTTGTACGGCGTCCGGCCGCAGCCCGTCGCGCCGGATGACGCGATGAAGACCGTCTTGCGGGCGGTTTTGGGCGAAGAGGCGCGGCTGCCGGAAGGCGGCGATGCGTTGGGCAATTGCTATCGCTCCGCGCTGCACGGCAAGCGGCTCTTGCTGCTGTTCGACGACGCCAAAGACCGGGCGCATGTCGAGCCGCTGCTGCCGCCCGCGTCCTGCGGCGTGTTAATCACCTCGCGCCAGAAATTCGCGCTGCCCGGCTTGCAGCCGCGCGATTTAGACGCGCTGCCGCCGGAGGACGCGCGGGCGCTGCTGCTGGCAATCTGCCCGCGAATCGGCGCGTTAGCGGACGAATTAGCCCGCGCGTGCGGCGGTTTGCCGCTGGAGCTGCGCGCCGCCGGAAGCGCGTTGGCGGAGCGGATTGACCTCAGCCCCGCCGCCTATCGCCGCCGCTTGGAGCAAGCGCAGGCGCGGTTGAGCCTGATTGACGCCTCGCTGAGTTTGAGCTACGAGTTGCTGCCGCCGGAGCAGCGGGCGCATTGGGCGCTGCTCGCCGTCTTTCCGGCGGATTTCGACGCGGCGGCGGCCGCGGCGGTGTGGAACATGGACGCTGACGCGGCGCAGGACGCCCTGAGCGACTTGGTGAAATGGAGCGTGGTGGATTTCAGCATTTCCCCCTCCCAAGAGGGGAAACTCGACCTTTCTTCCGCCCCTGATTTAGGGGATGGTTGGGGTGGGGGAGGCCGCTACCGCTTGCACGATTTGGCGCGGCTGTTTGCGGCGGCGCGCGTGGAGGCCGCCGCCCGCGACGCGGCGGAATTGCGCCACGCCCAATATTACGCAGCCATGCTCCGCGCCGCAGATGACCTGTATAAACAGGGCGGCGACAACATCCTGACCGCGCTGAAGCTCTTCGATACGGAATGGCCGAATATTCAAGCCGGGCAAGCGTGGGCAGCGGCGCATGCGGAACGGGATGACGCTGCCGCGACGTTGTGCGATGACTATCCCGACGCCGGAGCGGATCTGCTGAATTTGCGCCTGCCGCCGCGCCAACAAATCCCTTGGTTAAAGGCTGCGCTCGCGGCGGCGCAACGGTTGCGGCATCGTCAAGCGGAAGGCAACCATCTCGGCAACCTCGGCCTCGCGTACCAAAATTTAGACGAGCCGCGCCGCGCCATCGAATATCATGAACAGGCGTTGCTCATTGAGCACGAAATCGGCGACCGGCGCGGCGAAGCAAATACTTTGATGAACATTGGCAATGCTCTCTATGATTTGGGTGAATCAAATAAATCCGTAGAATATTACGAACAGGCATTACCAATTTTTCGAGAAATCGGCGACCGGCGTGGCGAAGGAAACGTGCTGTTTAACGTGAGTCTGGCATTGAATAAACTTGGCGAGCGGGCGCGGGCGATTCAATTGGCATCCGCCGCGCTTGCCATTTTCGCGCAAATCGAATCTCCGCATACGGACATGGCGCGCAAGCAATTGGCGGCATGGCAGGCGGCGCAAGCGGAATAGCGCAGAAGGAACGAGCAAGACAGGAGGCTGATCACTATGGCGCAAGCATCAACCGCGCAGCGAGACATGATGAATACGTTAACCATCCCCTATTCTGCGGAAGTGCTTTGGGCCGCGCAAGTCGAGCCGGAAGAATTTGCGGCGCAGGCGCGGCTGCTGCTGGCCGTCAAATTGTATGAAATCGGCAAATTAAGCACGGGGCTGGCCGCGCAGATGGCTGGCGTGCCGCGCAGCGCGTTTCTCTATCTGCTCGGTCAGTATGGGCTGTCGCCCTTCGGCGTCGCGCCGGATGAATTAGCGGAGGATTTCGAACATGCCCGCAACGCCGCAGGGTAGAACAGGCATTCTTGCCTGTTTCGGGCAGGCAGAAATGCCCGCCCCGCCGAGTGTTATGTAGGGGCGCGGTCGCCGCGCCCAATCCATAAGCAAGGCTGTTAAGTTCTCGTTCCACGCTCCGCGTGGAATGCTGCCACGCGCCGCTCTGCGGCGTCAACGGGACGCGGAGCGTCCAAAATACGGCGTTCCACGCAG
>CAZCGG010000155.1:0-11387 GCA_964498135.1 uncultured Candidatus Moduliflexus sp. | reverse complement strand
GTGCTTGAAATCCCTGATAGTCATGGGCCGCTGGAAGGTCGGCGGACGCCGCACGAATTCGTCAAATCAGCCATTGGAGTCAAATTTTAATTACGAGGATGGATTATGCCGGTCGAAACTGCATCGGATTTTTCGAAAGCGATTCTGGAGGAAGCGCAACAGGAGGCCGAGGGGATTCTTGATCTCGCAAAGCGGGAGGCGGATCGTATTCTTGAAGACGCTCAACAAGAATTAGAGAATATCTATCGCAATCAGACCCCGCGCGCAGCGACGCAGATGGCGCGAAGCCGCTATAAGCAATTAGTCGCCGCTGCCGAACTTGATGCCCGGAAACAGCACATTTTGTTACAGGAACGGTTGATTGCTGAAGTTGAGCGCAAAGTGAAAGAGACGCTGCTCCGCCTGCGGTATGATGCGACCTATCCGGCGTTGTTAGCGCGGCTGATTCAGGAAGGACTCGCTGAACTGTCCGGCAATGAGTTTGAACTTCTCGTCGCGGATGAAGATCGGAGTTTGCTGACCGACGCCATGTTGCGAGACATCTCGACCCGCACGGGCAAAACTTTGCGCCTTGCTGAATCTATAGAACCGGCAATATCAGGCGTGATCGTGCGGCAGGCTGATCAACGCGCGCAATATGATAACTCGCTTCAAGCCGTCTTTCGGAGGCAGGAACACGAAATGCGCATGCTGATTGCGCAGCATTTATTCGAAGGATTAGCGCTAAACGTGTAACATCTACGCAGAGTGAACGTATGAATGAGACTATTGTTGCAACCGTGTCCTGGATTAGCGGCCCAGTCATTCGCGCCGATCACGTTGTCGGCCTGAGCATGATGGAGCAGGTCGAAGTCGGGGAAGAGCGTCTGATCGGCGAAGTGCTGGAGCTTGACGGCGACATGGCGACCATTCAGGTGTACGAAGACACGACCGGCCTCAAGCCCGGCGTGCCGATTTATGGAACGGGTTCGCTGTTATTTGTTGAATTAGGCCCCGGCTTGCTGAAAAATATTTATGACGGCATTCAACGGCCATTAGAAGCGATTCAAGCCTTGCAAGGGGATTTCATCCGGCGCGGCGCGCAGGTGCAATCGCTGGATCGCAAACGCCGGTGGACGTTTAAGCCGCTCTGCCGGATCGGAAATCGTCTCAAAGGCGGCGACATTTTAGGCGAAGTGCCGGAAACCTCCGCGTTTATTCATCGCATTCTTTGCCCGCCGACCATTCAAGGCGAACTCGTTGAAATCGCCACGGAAGGGGACTATCAGCTTGAAGACGTGATCGCCAAGGTGAAAACCGAGACCGGCGTCGAGGCGGTAAAAATGTATCAACGCTGGCCTGTGCGCCGTCCGCGCCCATACCGGCAGCGGCTCAACCCGACGATTCCTTTGATTACCGGGCAGCGCGTCATTGACACATTTTTCCCAATTGCCAAAGGCGGAACTGCCGCTGTGCCGGGAGGATTCGGCACAGGCAAAACCATCACGCAGCATCAATTAGCCAAATGGTGCAACGCCAACCTCATCGTCTATATCGGCTGCGGCGAGCGCGGCAACGAAATGACCGGCGTGTTAGTGGATTTCCCGAAATTGATTGACCCGAAAAGCGGCAATCCGTTGATGGAACGGACGATTTTGATTGCCAACACCTCCGACATGCCTGTCGCCGCCCGCGAAGCGAGCATTTATACCGGCATCACGATTGCCGAATATTACCGCGACATGGGCTACGATGTCGCCATTATGGCGGATTCAACGTCGCGTTGGGCGGAGGCGCTGCGCGAGATTTCGGGACGCCTCGAAGAAATGCCCGCCGAAGAAGGCTTCCCTGCGTATTTAGCCACGCGGCTCGCGGAATTCTACGAACGCGCCGGACGAGTCACCACGCTTAATGGCAGCGAAGGCTCGATTACGGTCATTGGCGCGGTATCCCCGCCGGGCGGAGATTTCTCCGAACCGGTCACGCAGCACACGAAACGCTTTGTGCGCTGCTTCTGGGGGTTAGATAAAGAATTAGCCAGCGCGCGCTATTTCCCGGCCATCAACTACATGGACAGCTACAGCGAATATCTGGAAGACGTGTCCGGCTGGTGGAATCAGTATGAAGAAGCGAACTGGAAGGAGTTGCGCGACCGGGCGATGGGCCTGCTGCAACAGGACAGCAAACTGCAAAAAATTGTCAAGCTCGTCGGCGAAGACGCGCTGCCGGATGATCAGCGTTTAGTCATTGAAGGCGCGAAACTCTTGAAAAATGCGATCTTGCAGCAGAGCGCGTTTGACGATGTGGATATGTACGCTGAGCCGCTTCGCCAATTGTGGATGCTCAAGATTATTTTGCATTTTTATGAACGCGCCGGAATCGTCATTAAAAAAGGCGCGCCGATTTATCGCATTCGTGAAATGGAAGCCATCGAGCGCGTGAACCGGATGAAAGCGCGGATCAGTAACCAGCAAATTGACAAATTTCAAGATCTGCTTCAAGAACTTAATCAAGAGTTTGATGAATTGGAACAAGATTACGGCGGGGGATTTTTTTAGCCTGAAACACGGCCTGTAATCGCTAAAAATACCATGATACACTCGTCGGAAGTCGAACATATTCATCAGGATATTGCGTCTGAGGGGGATCACACGGACATGTCAACCGCAGCAAAAGAATATCTTGGATTTAAGAAAGTCTCCGGCCCGATTTTATACGTCGAAGATATTAAAGATGTTGGATTTGGAGAAGTGGTGCAGGTGGTGGATGCGCGCGGCCATCTGCGGCACGGGCGCGTCCTGTCGGTCGGGCGCAATATCGCGGCAGTGGAAATTTTCGAAGGCACGAGCGGCCTGTCAATTGCCGGAACGAAAATCCGCTTTTTAGGCCATCCCGTGACCGTGCCGGTGACGCAAAGCATGTTGGGCCGGGTGTTTAACGGCTTAGGCGAGCCGATTGACGGCTTGCCGGAACCGGTTGCCCGCGAACGGCGCAGCATCAACGGCTCTCCGATGAATCCCGCCAGCCGGGAATATCCCCGCGATTTCATTCAAACCGGCATCTCGACGATTGACGGCATGAACACTCTCGTGCGCGGCCAGAAACTTCCGGTGTTTTCCGGCAGCGGCTTGCCGCACAATAAGCTTGCCGCGCAAATCGTGCGGCAGGCGACGATTATCGGCGAGCAAGACACGCAATTTGCGGTTGTGTTCGGCGCCATGGGCATTAAGCACGATGACGCCGAAGTCTTCCGCAAAAGTTTCGAGGAAACCGGCGTGTTGAGCAACGTCGTCATGTTCATCAACCTTGCCAGCGATCCGACGATTGAGCGCCTCGTGACGCCCCGCTCCGCGTTGACCGTCGCCGAATATCTCGCGTTTGATCTCGGCATGCATGTGTTAGTCGTGTTGACCGATATGACGAACTACTGCGAAGCGCTGCGCGAAGTTTCGACTTCGAAAGGCGAAGTGCCGAGCCGCAAAGGGTATCCGGGCTATTTGTACAGCGATCTGGCGTCCATTTATGAGCGCGCCGGGCGCATTATCGGGCGGAAAGGCTCGATTACGCAGATTCCGATTTTGACCATGCCGAACGACGACATCACGCATCCGATCCCAGATTTGACCGGATTCATTACCGAAGGCCAGATCGTGTTGGATCGCAACCTCGATAAGCAGGGGGTGTATCCGCCGATTAACGTGCTGCCGTCGCTGTCGCGTTTGATGAATGACGGCATCGGCAAAGACAAAACCCGCGCCGACCATCGCAACGTGTCGAACCAATTGTATTCGGCCTATACCTACGTGAAGCGCGTGGAGACGCTCGCCTCGATTATCGGCGAAAGCGAGTTGTCGGATTTGGATAAAAAATATTTGGAGCTTGGCCGTCAATTTGAAATCCTGTTTGTCAAGCAAGGGCTTGGAGAAAATCGTTCGATTGAAGAAACGCTGGATTTGGCGTGGCGCATCGTTTGCGCGCTGCCGCGCCGCGAGTTAACCCGCGTGACCGACGAACAAATTGACGAATACGGTCAGTATTCGTCGTAGCATCGCAGGGGAACCGTCATGGCGCGTCTGAATATTCCGTCAACGAAAAGCAATCTGATTCGGTTGAACGATGAACTGACTTTTGCGGTCGAGGGACGAGATCTGCTTGACGAAAAGCGTGAGATTTTGATCATGGAAATCATGGCCGCGCTCGAAGACGCTCACCGCAAGCGGCTGTCTATGGAGAAGGAATTGGCCGATGCTTTTCAGTCGTTTGCGGTGGCAAAAGTATTGATCGGCACGGAAAATATTCGGCGGGCGGCCTTAGGCATTCAAGCCGAAGCGACGGTAGATATTCATGACCGCAGCGTCATGGGCGTGCCGGTGCCGGTCGTGCAGGCGAAGTGGAGCAAATCCGAAAAACCCCGACCCCGCTATGGCTTTGTCGGCACGACATACGCGTTGGATAACGCCGCCAAACAATTTTCCGCCTGTTTCGAGGCGGTCGTGGAATTAGCGGAAATCGAGACCTCGCTGTGGCGGCTGGCGACGGAGTTGAAAAAAACGCAGCGGCGCTTCAACGCATTGGACAATATTCTTATTCCAGAATATGCGGAAACGGTCAAATATATCGAATACACTCTTGAAGAAAAAGAGCGGGAAATTTTGTTTCAACTGAAACGCGTGAAAGAAAAATTGCGCCGGTAAACACCCTCAAGAGTTACGAGTGACGAGGCGCGGGCTACGCAGCCCGCCGCCAGTAACTCGCGGCTTATGTCGCATGGCTTCAGCAACTCTGTTTAAAAAAATCTTGGTTCCCGTTGATAATGCGAAATATTCCATTGATGCCGCCCGGTTCGCCATTCAGCTTGCCCAACTTCATAATGCCCAACTCATTTTTCTTCATGTCGTGGACACGCGCGCGATTGAAACGATGGCGCGGTATGGCAGCGAATCCAAAGAATCGCTGATTGTGAAAGCCGAAGAAAGCGGCTGGAAAATCCTGTACAGCCTTGAAGAAGAAGCGGTCACGGGACAAGTGCGCGTGGCGCTGACGCTCGAAGAAGGGACGCCGCAGCGCGTGATTTTAGACGCCGCCGAAAAGTATCGCGTTGATTTGATCGTGCTTGGCAAGCCGCGCAAAAGCGGCGCGCGGAAAGACGCCGTCATGGAGCCGGTCATCGAAAACGCCGAGTGTCCCGTGCTGTTGTCGAAATAACGCGCAGTTCACGGTTGGCACGAACGCATGGAACTCGATAAAAACGTGGTTGCGCTGTGGGGTTAACGTCGTTTTTTACCGTCGGGGAAATCATTGGGAAAAGTCTGGTCATGCAGCCGGTGTACGAATTAATCGCCGCCGCCGCCGCGCGGAAGATGAACGTCCTAATTTACGGCGAAACCGGTGTGGGGAAAGAATTGGTGGCGCGCGCGATTCATCAGTTGAGCGACCGCCGGGGGCAGCCGCTCGTGATCGTCAATTGCGGCGCAATCACGGAAACTCTTTTCGAACAAGAATTCTTCGGCCACCGCAAAGGCTCGTTTACCGGCGCGGATCGTGATTATGCCGGTTTCTTTGCGATCGCCCATCACGGCACGCTTTTTTTAGACGAGATCGGCGAACTCTCGCCGGTCATGCAGGTTAAACTCCTCCGCTCCATCGAAACCGGCGAATATACGCCGGTTGGCGATACGCACTCCCGAACGGCAGATGTCCATATTATTGCCGCCACCAACCATAATCCAGACAAAATGCTCGAAGATGGGACGATGCGGGATGATTTTTATTACCGCATCTGCATTCTGCGCATTGCCGTGCCGCCCTTGCGCGAACGGCGTGAGGATATTCCCCTGTTGATTGAGTATTTCCTGCGCCAGTATAATCAGAACAGCCCGCCCGATGGCCTTCCGAGAACGTTGTTCAATGAGTTTTGCGCCTATGATTGGCCCGGCAATGTGCGCCAATTACAAACGGAAATTCAACGGTATCTTGCCACAGGCCATCTCACGTTTCCACCGACGACTGCGTCAATGGAATCTGAGCCCGTCTCGCCTTTGCCAGACGTTTCTGCCGCCCAAATGAGGACGAATTTGCTGCAAACAGCGTCGGCCTTGGCGGAAAAACAGATGATCCAGAACGCCTTGCGGCAAACCTCCGGCCGAAAAGAAAAAGCGGCCGCCTTGTTAGGCATTAACCGCCGAACCCTCTATAAAAAAATCAAGCGGCACGGGATCGAATAGACTCATCGCAAGGTTGATTGATCCCATTATGAGATCGTCTTGTCCCATTTCATCCAGCCGTTTTTCTGCCTATTTGCAATAATCGCTTGAAATATCGCAGGTTTGGATATTTGCGCGTCTTGGCATGCGGATTGCTATATTGCACTATGTTGAAAGAAAGGCGCAAGTTTCGTGGTCGGAATTTATTCAATAGACCTCTTGCATAAGTCGTTTTTGACCCGTCATCCCGTTCGCCCTGAGCCTGTCGAAGGGCGGATGAATACTTCCTACACACGCCCTTCGACAGGCTCAGGGCGAACGGAATGGACTTTTGCGAGAGGTCTAATCTTTTACTTTTTCCGTAAAAGAAGAGGAGCCGTTTATGAAAAAAATTCTCTATGTGACATGGTTGAGCGTCTTGCTGCTCGTTGGCGTTCCCCTTGTATCAGACGCCTATTTAGGAACAATGTCCGTCTATGAAGGGTTCGATCTCGATACCGGGACCGTCGAACGCGATCCAAGAGCCCTCTTGGTGATTGTCGGAAATGTCGAACGAGCGGCTGAAATTCTCCACTCTGAAAGCGCGGCAGGGTTTGAATTTAGTTCTCACATTGATCTGCTCTTTGGATGGCATCCATCGCTTGAAGGGGAGATGACGATGGCTCCATTTGAAGCAGCCCAAATTGCCATGCTGAAAGAGCTTCCGCCAACAGATGCGAGCCTGAAGTGGCTTGAAAGTCTTCCTTTTGACACCGCCCCTATTTCAATGCTGAACATTGATGTCAATGCCTCGATGATCATTCAAACCGCGACGCATGAATATTTCGAAATCAGCAAGGTGAGATATGATGCTTCCACATGGTCTATTTCTTTTGAATATCAACGCTTAGAGGGCAAGGGAATCGAGGTTGTGCCGGAGCCATCCACGTTTATTCTGTTGGGCGTGGGATGTTTGATCATGTTGAGGGGCATCCTCAAGCGATTCAGCCGGGGAGGGGGCAAAGGGGCCTCAGGCTTCTTGACGCATGTATTCTGGATAAGCGTTCTGACAACGGGTTTCAGCATGACTCAAGCGGCTTCAGACGCTCAGGCCGTCCACTATCTTGCGGGAACCTGGAATTTGCAGGCGACGGGAAGAACGTCTAATTGCACCGTTAGGGCACCGATCACGTGCGGGGCGTTTACAATGTCAGACCCGGCCTTGACGGTTCAGCAAGACAACTACTTTTCGGAAAGTCTGATATTGACAGGACAGAGCGGTCCTCGATCATTGCGAGGCTCGGCCAATGCGGAAAGAATCATGTTTGTCATTCGCGGGGAAGGGATGACGCCGATCAGCAGCCCTCTTGCTGAAACCCGTTTTGACGGAACGATCAGCGGCAATACAATTGCGGGAACATTTTTTGGCTATGCCGCATGGACTTCTGGCGCTTCCAGCGGAAGAATCACGTGGCAAGGAACATTTACAGTCAATGTTTCTCCTGCGCCGACGCCGACGCCGACATTGCCGCCGACGCCCACCCCGACAGTAACGCCAACCTTCACGCCGACGCCGACCTTAACGCCGACACCGACTTTGACGCCGACGCCAACCTTGACCGTTGGGCCGGGAACGCCGACAATGACGCCGTTTCCGCCCACGCCGACGCCCACGCTGACGCCGACGCCCAACGTTGTCGGGGTCAACTTTCCATGCTGCGCGGAGCATATCGGCGGCCTCAGCACTGATGAAGAAAGAACGCAGAAACTCTATGAGCATCTGACGTTTGAATTTGACCCGCCCATCACTCCCGCGCCGACCCCAGAGATTGATGTCGCCGGTAGTCAATATGCAATCGCGGGGCAAGAGATGACGCTGACGCTGACCGACAATCCCCAGAATTCCTCCGGCCTTCTGAACGGCAATGTCGTCAATGATACGCTCTGCATTCAAGTTGGAAATTTGCCGAACGTGTCATCTCCCGTTTGCGGAGAGGTGCAGGTTGTGGCGAATAATCCGGTTGAAATTTCAACGGGAGACTATTGCGATGCATTTGAGAATTTGAAAATGTTAGAAACGCTCTTAAAGGAAGGGCCATTGTCGGTGCTTGGCAAAAGTCCTACCGGCTGTAAATTTGAATCGGTGTTTAGCTCAAGCTCGTCTGGAACGCCTACGCCCACCCCCGATCCTGATGAGCAGGAATGTTCTCTCGATTGGGTTCCCAATTTCACCGTGCGGCCGAATTCGCTCTGCTGCCCTGATTCGACGGATTGCATTCAGGATTATGCCAGTATCGAATTTAATAAAGAGGTGACGCTCATCGGCGTTGAGTGCAGCATTCCGTTTTTGGGAATCCCGTATATTGCTTCGCTAAATCTCGATGTCGGCGCATCGCTTGGATTAAGCGGCTCGTTTAGCGTGGAAACGGATTGTGACGACGGGGTGTTATGCGGAACGCTCAGCATTCCGGTCGAGGTAAAAGCTGGCGTCAGCGGGAACGTGCTGTATGTGGCGAAACTTTCCGTCTATGTGGTGGTGACGGCATCCGGCGAGATGAGCGCGTGTTATACGATCACGACGCAGGAATTCTGCCTCAGCGGCCAACTCTGCGCCTCGGGCGCGGCTAAAGGAGAACTGAAACTCGGCTGGTTTACGGTGAGCCTCTTCTCCATCGAAACGCCCCAAGCCTGCACCAATCCGCCATTTGAGATTCCGGCGGGATGCGGAGGATAAGAAGACGCGAAAACTGAAAAGGGCTGTTATGATACGAGACTTCAAAAGTCTTCAAGACGTTTGAAGTCTCGTATCAATTATCAACGCTTGCCTCTATATGTAAGGAAAGCTGTCAGACACCTTCAAGGTGTCTGACAGCTATGTTCATAACCTTATTGTCAATACATCTAAAAGAAAAGGGGGAGAGCTATGAGATGGATATATCGCAACATCTGTTTCTGGGGAATTCTTCTGACGGCAGCGGGCGGAATGGTCTCGTTTGCGAACGCTGACAATCGTTTTCCTGAGTTTGCGAACGCGACGTATGATATGTATATTCCCATCGAGGAGATGTTGGGAGGATTTCAGCGCGACCCTGAACATGACATCGGCGCCATGAATTTCCGTTACACGATTGAAGGGCAATTGTTCACTGCGCCGGAAACAGGGCATATTCAAACGACAGCGGAAGGGTTTCAGGGGACGACAGATCGCGGCACGCCTTGGAAAACCTTGACGGAAGCGCTCGCGGCCTACCAACGGACGGATATTGACACGGTCAAGGCGCTTTACGCTCCTGCGACGCATGCCCAAATTGACGCGGCTCTCGCAGACCCGGTCATGAAAGCGAATTATCTGGCATTTATGCGATCCATGACCGGCATTGACGTGCTGCTCGGATTTCATCACAAGAATGGTTTTCTGGCGCTTGCCAATGTGCATTTCCGAGATGTTGCGTCTGGGGCAACTCAAACAGAAATCCAGCCGATCTTCTTTGTCCGGGAAGGCTCAGCATATCTTCTCAGCGCGCAAACGCTTGATGAGGCGATTGACAAAAATATTGCGATCTTCCTCAAAAATCACGCCGTGGCCGATCTGCTGAAACTGCCGCCGACCAAACATCAACTGACGATAGAAAAACAGGGAGATGGCGAGGGGGTTGTCGTTGGCTATGGCATCGCATGCGGGAAGGATTGCGCTGAGTTCTACCGGGAAGGGAAAGCGGTGTTCTTAAAGGCCACGCCGTCGCCGGGGTCTCAGTTCGCCGGATGGCTGCACGATGGGAAGCCTCTGAACGGGCAAATTACGATGATGCAGGATATGACGATTACCGCGATCTTCGATAAACGCTGATTCAAAACAACGACGGTTTCCTGAAAGGATGGGCAAGATCATGAAAACATGTCAACAAATGGCTGTTGCGCTGATAATGATTTTGTTAGGGATCGGCGGCTGCAATGTAGGAAAAGAGAACGAATCGAGCCTGACGTTTCCAACAGAGAACCCTGAGACCTCATCGCCGACGATGGAGAACTTTTATGCCACGCAAAGCGATGAACAGGGGTATTGCGTCTATATTGGAGGCGGCGAGTTTCGTTTCAACGCGCTGCCGGGTGAATATTTACTGACATATACGACCGACCTTGGAATGTTCAAATTTGTCATGAGGGTATTGCAAGAGGCGCTCGTGATAATCGGAATTCATCCCGGCGATGTCATGCATGAGGCGATATTATACAAGGGCATTATCACTAATACGGCGATGCGCACCATGCAGTCCGTCCAAGTGTCTGGCCCGGTCACATTGGCAACCTGGCCCGGCATTGAACAGGAGGCGATTGTGCTTGATCCAACGGAAGAACCGATCAGGCTGATTCTCAATGGGCAAACCAATCCAGAGATGAAAGAGTGCCGCCTCCCTGTCGTGTTGCCGACACCGCTTCCTGACCTGAATGTCACGCTGGCATGGGAAGAAAATACGAATTTAGCCCTTTTCGTCATCGAATCGGTTGGAGGGTATGCATCAGAAGGACATCAAGGGATTACAGCGCTTTCTACAGGCGATAATATGTGCGGATTTGGAGCATTCTGCATTCCAGAAGCCTGTTTCAGCGATTTGACGTGTAATGAGCCTGAAAGGGCGTATGTGCCGACGGGAACGGCCATCACGGGCTTTTATACAATTAGGGTTGACGCCTTTGGCACGCTCAATCCGCAAAATGTTGTGCTGAAAATAACCACCTCAAATGGAACAACAACATTTACCTGCACAATTCCGGCAAATGGGTTTAAAAATATCGCCGAAGTCACATTTCCGGGAGGAGCGATTGGGAATATCGCTGATCCCGGCTTATGCACGGTGAATTAATGCTTCCATCTCCCCACCCCGGCTTCCCCTTTATATCAGGGGAAAGCCGGAATGGGGCGTCAGTTCCGGCCTCTCAATGCGCCTCATCCCAATTTTTGCCGTAATGCGCCTCAACCTTCATCGGCACGCGCATGTTCAGCACGGACGACATCTGCTCGGCCACGACCTCGCGGAGCGGCTCGGCCTGCGCTTCCGGCGCTTCGAAGACCAATTCATCATGCACTTGCATAATCATCCGCGCGGCGGGAAAATCCGCAAGCAGCCGCGCGTGCAGGGCAAGCATGGCAAGCTTGATCATATCCGCCGCCGTTCCCTGAATCGGCGTGTTGACGGCGGTGCGCTCCGCAAATTGGCGGACGCTGGC
>CAZCGG010000154.1:0-11464 GCA_964498135.1 uncultured Candidatus Moduliflexus sp. | reverse complement strand
GCCGCAAAAGCCCTTTGTCGAGGTCGAAGTCGCGCCGCAGCAATTTGAAAAACGCATGATTGAAGTCGGCCTCTCGGATGGCCTGAATATTGAGATTCTTTCTGGCTTGACGCTGAAAGATAACGTGAAGGAATTATAGCGCGCGCCCGAGAGCCGGAATGATGCGCGTCTTACGCGATGCGTTGCAGCCATGTTATCGAATCGAAATCTGGCAGCAGCGCGTCAATGCGCAGTTCACGGCATTTCAACGCAATCAAAATACACAAGATTGACCTGCTGTTGCTGCGTGATGCGTTGAATCAATTCCGTCGCCTTCGCATGCCACGTATCGCGCAGATCGACGATTGCCACGAGCGCGTTGCTGTCAATCACGATAGTCTTCATTGATACAGCGCCTCCGTGTCACGCAGGGCATCGCCGCCAATCTCCGTCAGTCCAATCAATGAACGCAGATGCTCTGCGGGGAAAGTCGGCACGCCCCCGGCGGTGCGTTCTTCGGCATACTGCTGACGCAGGAAGATCGCAAAATGATACACTTCCCGCAACTCCCTCGCGGGTAATTCATCAAGCAGCAGATGTAATTTCTGACGATAGCTTGCTGGGGTAACTGCCATCATAAGCGGCCTCCGTTGTTATGATACTCCTCGTTCAATGAGCCTGATTTCGTCATCAGACAGGCCATAAAGCGCATACACCAGTTGTGGAAGCATCGTCGTGACAGATAAAAAAAACCTGACGCATCTCGAAGTGCGCGTCAGGTTGAGAAGGTTCGTTCAGGATGATAAACCGGCGAGGGCTTCTTCTTCCGTGCCAAGCACGTTGACGTATTGCGTCAGGCCAATCATGCGGAAAATCTTTTTGAAATGCGGCGTCAGGCCATACACTCGAAACGTCAGGTCTTTATGCGCGGGGCTGGTAACAATGCCGATTAAAATGGCGATGCCGCTGCTGTTGATGTAACTCACGTCCGTAAAATTGAAGACGAATTTCTGAACGCCTTCGCTCACGGTCGTTTGAATCAACGAATTCATGGTTTCGTCGGCAAACGACGTCACTTCCCCTTTCAAATCCACAATCGCCACCGCATCAAGCTTTCTGATAGTCGCCTTCAGGTTTTCGGCCATGAATCTGCTCTCCTCGCAAAAAGAACCCGCCGTGCATTGTAAACGCGCCACGCTCTACGATAGACAATCGGAGCGGAATGTCAAGAAAAAAAGTGGTTTGCCAATTGCCAGATCACCCGCGCATTTTTTGCGTTTATGACGACGGCCGCCGCGCTTCATGCCAGAAGCCGCGCGCATAGCTGCATAATCCCGCGCCCACCCACGGCAACAGCAGCGCGAACCGCATGAACAGGGCGGGACGCTGCCGCAACAGCCGCATGCCGATATTGAACAGCCGCAGCGCGGGAATCAATGGAATCAGCAGCGGCTGCCTGACCATCACCGACCCGGGCATCGCCGTGCGCCGCCGGATTTGCGCCGAGCCTTTGCCCAATTCCGCTTGATTTTTCAAGAATCGCCGGAATTCCGTGCGGTTGCGATGCGCGACTTGAAACGCAGGCGTGAAATAAATCGGCTCGCCCTGCTCGATGAGGCGGCGCGTGAACAGCGTGTCGCTTCCCTTGATGACCGCCTCAAATCCGCCGTATTGCGCGAAAATTTCCTTTTTGAGCGCCACGTTGCAGGTCGGCAGCAGCCGCGCCGCGCCTTCGCGGCGAAACGGCGTGAATTCGTTGAATTCGACGAAATATTCCGCCGTGCCGATGAGGCTGTCAGGCGTGCCGTTGGCGACTGCGCCGCCAATGACGCGATAGCGCGTCTCGCGGTGCAGCCGCCGAATCGCATCCAGCCAGCCCGGCTGCGCCACGCAATCCATATCGGTGAAGACGATGATGCCGCCTTGCGCGGCCTGAATGCCGATGTTCCGCGCTTCGCCCGGATAGGCTCGCTGCGGCAGCGCAATGACATTCACCGCCGGATGCGCCCGGCGGATATATTCCGCCGCCCCGTCGCCGGAGCTTTCCACGATAATCACTTCAAACGGCGCGGACGACGGCGAACGCAAGATGCTCGCCATGCAAGCGTCAACGTATTCTCTCGCGCGATATGACGGGATAATCACCGAAATTTCCGGCACAGACATAAGCAGCGCATTTCCCGAACGGCCTGACAGATTTTTGAAACCTGTCAGGTCGTTCAGAAAATTGGTGAAACATGACCTTGAGACCCGACAGGTTTTAAGTAATTATGAATAATGTAATTCACGCCAGGCCCGCGAAGCTCGCAAAGGTGGTCACACTGGCCTTTGCGAGCTTCGCGGGCCTGGCGTGAAAAATACAACAAAACAATTTGTAATTACTTAAAAATCTGTCCGGCCTCACCCCAAAAGCTACGGAAATTTTGGGAGGAACATTGCGGAGATGTCAAGAAAAAATCAAATTTTTCATGGGGCGCAATTATTATTTGACAGCGAGCGTTGTCTTCAACTATAAGCAACCCAATGCGACGCGCAAACCCCGTATCTGAGAATCTGCGCGCGAGGCGCGAACAACCTTCGCGAACAACCTTTCAGGAGCAGTGTATCCCTATGAAAATTTTATTCGACATGGTGCATCCCGCCGACGCGCATTTTTTTAAAAACTGCATCCGCGCGCTCCGCGCCAGAGGCGACGACGTGCTGATTACCAGTCGCCAAAAGGATATTACCGTCCAATTGCTCGATGTGTTAGGGCTGAAGCATATCACCATCACCAACAAAGGCTCCGGGCTGGTCGGATTATTTATCGAGTTGCTGAAACGCGACTGCGCCCTCATAAAAATCGCCACGGACTTTCAGCCGGACATCTGCGTCACGAACAACAGCCCGTGCGGCGTCCATGCCGCGCGCCTGCTGCGGCGGCCGTCATTGACTTTCGACGACACGGAAATTCACACGTTCAACCGCTATCTCTATTATCCGTTCGTCACGGAAGTTCATTCGCCGCGCTGCTACCGCTTTCGGATCGGGCGGAAGCACAAATTCTACCCCGGCTACCACGCCTTAGCCTATCTCCATCCCAACCATTTCAAGGCCGATCCCGACGTGTTGCGGGCGGCGGGCTTGAATCCGACCGAGCCGATGGCGCTCATCCGGTTCGTCGAATGGGGCGCGATGCATGATTTAGGGAAAACGCGCCTCGCGTTTGAACAGAAGCGGCACATCGTCGAATTTCTTCGCCCGCGCCTGAACGTCTTGATTAGTTCGGAATCCGCGCTGCCGGAGGAATTCGAACAATTTCGCCTGCGGCTGCCGATTCAGCATGTGCATCATCTGTTAGCGCACGTCCGATTCATCATCGGCGAAAGCGCGTCCATGAGTTCCGAAGCCGCTGTGCTTGGGACTCCGGCGGTCTATTTTGACGTATTGGGGCGCGGCTACACGGACGAGCAGGAACAAAAATACGGATTGTGCTTCAATTTTCATCCCCAAAATGTTGACGCCATATTTGCCAAACTTCAAGAGCTTGTCTCGTTAGAAAATCCCCGCGCCGCCTTTGCTCAGGCGCATGCCCGCCTGCTCAGCGACAATATTGACGTGTCCGCCTATCAATTGCAGCAGATTGATCGCCTTGCGGCACGTGTTCTTTGAGGAAAAAACATGTCATTTCCGATGGTGGTCATTCCGACCTACAATGAACGCGAAAACATTGAGCCGTTGATTCGCGCGATTTTCCGGCTGTATCCGAGCTTTCACGTCACGATTGTGGATGATGCGTCGCCGGACGGCACGGGGCAGGTTGTCGAGGAATTGCGGGCGCATTTTCCGCAGCTTCATGCGGTGCATCGCCCGGCGAAGGCGGGTTTAGGCACGGCGTATATCGCCGGATTTCGCTACGCGCTCGCGGCCGGGGCCTCGGTGATTTTCGAGATGGACGCCGATTTCTCGCATGATCCGGCGATGTTGGGCGCGCTGTTCGAGGCCGCGCAAGAGTACGATCTTGTCATCGGCAGCCGCTATATTGACGGCGTGCGCGTCGAAGGCTGGCCGTTTCGGCGGCTGCTGCTCAGCAAATTCGCCAATATCTACGCCGCCGCGCTGCTCGTGCTGCCGGTGTGGGATTTGACCGCCGGGTTTCGCGCCTATCGCCGCGACGTGCTGGAACGCCTCGATTTATCGAAAATTCACTCCGATGGCTATGCGTTTCAAATCGAAATGCTCTGCCATACGCTGCAACACGGCTTTCACGTCGCGGAAGTGCCGATTTTATTCCGCGAGCGGGCGCGCGGCGTCTCCAAAATTTCGCGGCACGTCGTTTGGGAAGCGTTCTGGCTCGTCCTGCGGCTGCGCGCGCCGCTCTTGACCATCCTGCGCCATCTGCGCGTCCTCGTGAATCATTACGGCGAATTCGTGACGCAGCATCCCGCCACACAGCGCCGCCATTTGCGGTAGAGCGGACAGTTCTGTCTGCCCAAATCGTAGGGGCGTTCAATTGAACGCCCCTACGCGCCTAACGGCTCGGTCAGGGCGAGCGGAATAATTTCGTCCATGCGCTGCACGAACAGGAAATTAAGGTCTTTTTTGGCGTTTTCCGGCACTTCTTCCAAATCTTTTTCGTTCTTTTTGGGCAGAATGACCGTGTGAATTCCGGCGCGGCGAGCCGCCAGCACTTTTTCCTTGATGCCGCCGACCGGCAGCACCGCGCCGCGCAGCGTGATTTCCCCGGTCATCGCAATATCGTGGCGGATCGGGCGGCGCGTCAACAGCGACGTCAGCGCCGTGAACATCGTCACGCCCGCCGATGGGCCGTCTTTCGGAATCGCGCCCGCCGGAATATGAATGTGAATGTCGCCGTTTTCGTAAAAATCCTGCTCCACGCCGAGTTCCTTGTATTTGGCGCGAACATACGACAGCGCGGCCTGCGCCGATTCCTTCATCACGTCGCCCAACTGCCCGGTCAGCGTCAGCGTTTTCTTGCCCGGCATGATAGTCGCCTCGACAAAAATGATGTCGCCGCCGGTCGGCGTCCACGCGAGGCCGGTCGCCACGCCCGGCTCGGCGGTGCGCTCCGCCACATCAGGGAAGAATTTCACGGGGCCGAGATATTTATGCACGAATCCGTCCGTGAAATCAACCGACTGCTGGCTTCCCTCAACAATTTCTTTGGCGACGCCCCGGCAGACCGTCGCAATCTGCCGCTCCAAATTCCGCACGCCCGCCTCGCGGGTGTATGATACGATCATTGTCCGCAACGCCGCATCAGCAAAGCCCAACTGCTCGCCTTTCAATCCATGCTCTTCAAGCTGCTTGGGAATCAGGAAGTCGCGGGCAATCATGACTTTTTCTTCTTCCGTGTAGCCCGGCAATTCGAGAATTTCCATACGGTCTTGCAGCGCGGGCGGAATGGTTTGCAGCACGTTCGCGGTGGCGATGAACATCACTTTCGACAAATCGAACGCCACTTCAAGATAATGATCCGAAAAAGAAAAATTCTGCTCAGGGTCCAGCACTTCCAGCAGAGCGGACGACGGATCGCCGCGAAAATCCGAGCCGAGTTTGTCCACTTCGTCGAGCATGAAAAGCGGATTATTCGATCCGGCCTTTTTGATGCCCTGAATGATGCGCCCCGGCAGCGCGCCGATATACGTCCGGCGATGCCCGCGAATTTCGGCTTCGTCATGCACGCCGCCGAGCGAAATGCGCACGAATTTGCGACCGAGCGCGCGCGCAATCGAGCGGCCTAACGAGGTTTTGCCCACGCCGGGCGGCCCGACAAAACAGAGAATCGGCCCTTTCATATCCTTCTTCAACTGCCGCACGGCGAGATATTCCAGAATACGCTTTTTGATTTTTTCGAGATTGTAATGATCTTCATCGAGGACGCGGCGGGCTTCGCGGATGTTCAGATTGTCTTCCGTGCATTCGTTCCACGGGAGGTCTAAAATCCAGTCGAAATAGGTGCGCGACACCGTATATTCCGCCGAAGACGGGTGCATGCGCTTGAGCCGCTCAAGCTCCTTGCGCGCCGCTTTATCCGCCTCTTCCGGCAATTTCGCCTTATCCAGCCGCTCTTTCAATTCGTCGGATTCGTTCAGTTCGTCCCCTTCGCCCAATTCCTGCTGAATCGCCCGCAGCTGCTCGCGCAGATAGTATTCGCGCTGGTTTTTATCAATCCCTTCTTTGACCTGCGATTGGATTTTCTGGCCTAATTCCAGCACTTGCAGTTCCCGATTCAAAATTTCCAGCACTTGATTGAGCCGCGCCGGAATCTCGATGATTTCAAGAATCTGCTGTTTTTCCTCAAGCGGGATGTTCAGGCTGGAGACGACGAAATCCGCTAACATGCCTGGATTTTTCAGATTCGTAATCATCCCCATGATTTCAGAAGGGACTTGCGGCGACAATTCCACGACCTTGCGAAACACGTCTTTCACGTTCGTGATGAGGGCTTCAATCGTGATGCCTTCGATGTAATCTTCTTCCAAATGCGAGACGCGCGCGATGTAATACGGATCGCTTTCGAGATACCGCTCAACCTTGATGCGGGCGACGCCTTGCACGACGACGCGAATATCTCGCTCGCTGACGCGCACCATTTTTAAAATTGAAGCCGCCGTGCCGATGGCGAACATTTCTTCCGGCGCGGGATCTTGAACTTTCGGGTCTTTCTGCGTCACCACGCCGATCATTTTGTCGCTGCCGAGCGCGTCGTCAATCAATTGGATTGAGCGTTCGCGCCCGATAATCAGCGGCACCGCGAGTCCGGGATAAATGACCGTACCTTTTAAGGGCAGTATCGCCAATTCTTTCGGGATCGCATCCGATTCGTCCGGCCTCAATTCAAAATTTTGATCATCCATGTTCATGCTCCTGTCCCCCTGAAAATTCCTTTCTTTCTGGACGCCAAGCCTTCGTCAAGATGGCGTCATGCGTTTGTAAGTTAAGAATAGGGACAAACGCGCAAACTGTCAAACAAAAAAATGCTAAATTCCTTGCGTTTCTTTGCGAATGGATAAAATAATGTGCTCATGCAAAAGGGGATGGTCAGGAGAAAGCTGTCAGACACCTTGAAGATGTCTGACAGCTTCGAAAATTCTTGCGTGGCAGGAACTTTTTCTTGCCGCGCCTCGTCTTGCTCAATAGAAGAACAGGACGTTCCCGAAAAAGGCCGAGACTATGGTGAAAACTGGACAGACCGCCGAAGCGGAAGCGGAATTAGTCATGCAGTGTCAAGCGGGCGACCGGCAAGCGTTTAACCGGTTAGTCATGCAATATCAACATCTCGTGTACACGTTTTTAACGCGAATGGCGCCGCGCTGGGATGATCTTGATGATCTTGCGCAAGAGGTGTTTGTCAAAGTCTATCATTCCATCAAGGCGTTGAAGGATCCTTTGCAATTCAAAGGCTGGCTGTTTCGAATTGCCACGACGGTGTATTTAGACGAATATCGCCGATGGAAAAAACGCCAGAAACGCTTTATTTCGGATGAAAGCGCGATGCAGAATCAGGTGGCGACGCACGGCCATCCGGGGGAACATCTTGATCGGCAGGAATTGCGGCAGCAGGTTGAAAGCGCGCTCGCGCAATTGCCGGAGGAATTTCGCATGGCGATTCTGCTGCGGGAAGTGCAAGAGCTTTCCTATGAAGAAATTGCCAGTGCGCTGAATGTGTCGTTAGGCACTGTCCGGTCGCGCATTTTCAGGGGAAGAAAGCTGCTGCAAGGCTTGCTTCGCCATGAAATGCAGATGGAATCGTGAGGGTAATCGTATGCAATGCGAACTGATTGAAGAATTGATCTCCGCCGCGCTCGACGGAGAAGCAACGGCTGAGGAGCAACGCCAGATTGACGCGCATCTTCTGGAATGCGCGGCGTGCCGTCAAGCGAGGACAGACTTGCAAGCGGCGCAATCGCTGTCGCGTTCGATTGGCGTGACGGAAGCGCCGTTCGGGTTCAGACAGCGCGTCATGCAGCGCATTGAAGCGCAGCCGTCGCATTCGTGGGCGTTCTGGCATTGGCCGCGCCTCGCGTATGGCCTCGCCGCTTTGAGCCTGCTCGTCGGCCTGACGCTCTTCTGGCGGCTGGAGCGGCAGCCGTCAAATGAGCAGTGGCAGCAATACGCCTCCACCGCCGTTGACGTGTACGCGGAAGACCTGCTGTTTGAGGACGACGCCTCTTCGACAACGGAGTGGCTGCCGCAAGAAACGGACAGTTCGGACAGCGCGGAAGACGCCGCCTCTTCGACGGCGGAATGGCCGCCGCAGGAATCGGAACACGTCGCCGAAGAATTGCTCAACAGCATTGATTTTGGAGAAACCGGCGCGCAGATTTCTTCGCCTATCGGCGCGATGGCGGCGGTCTAATACAATAACGTGACGCAGTTCAACCTGCTCAGGCAAGCGTCTGAGCATTTATCCAGCAAAGGAAGGGCAACATGCGCGGTGAGATGTCATCACGCGGCATGTTCACGCAACCAGTAAAGGAGCATAATTATGTTACGAAAATTTACGATGGGCATGATCACCATGATGATTGTCGGCGTGTTGACGTTCTCGGGCAGCGCAATCGCGCAGGATGAGCCGCTTGCGCCCCCGGACGCCCCCGAAATGCGCGCGCCGGAGAAAGAGCCGGACATGCCGCCCGCGCCGGGCGATGACATGCCGGGCATGCCGCCCGCGCAGCAAGATGTGATGCGCATCAACTGGAAGGCGTTGAATTTGACGGAAGAGCAGCGCGACCAGATGCAGCAATTGCGCCAAGATTTTCAGGTCAAGACGGCCGCCGCCCGCGAAGGATTGCGCTTCAAACAAGAAGCATTGCGGGACGAATTGGAGAAAGAGCCGATTGATCGGGCGAAAATTGACACCCTGACCGGCGAAGTCGCCGCGCTCAAACAACAAATCGGCGAGGCGGCGACGGAGAATCTGCTGGCGATTAAAGCCCTGTTGACTGAGGAACAGCGGGCGCAGTTAAGCGCGGCGCAAGAAGAGCCATTCTCAAAGGATTTTCACGGCGCGAAAATCACGAAAGAACAGCGCACGCAGATGAAAGACATCATGAAGGCGTCGCGCGAGGCGAACCGGCAGCTTGCCGAAGAGGTGCGCGAGTTGCGCGGAAATCTGCGCGAAGAATTGCTCGCCGCCAATCCAGACACGGCGAAAATCGAGGAATTGCAGGGCAAAGTGGCTGAAAAAGAATTGGCGTTAGAAAAAGCCCGAATTGACAGCCTGCTGAAAATCCGCGACCTCCTGACCCCTGAACAGCGTCAGGAAATAAAGAAATTCTGGGAGACCCGGAAAGAAGAGCGGCGGCAGCAGCGTCAAGAAAAGCGTGAAAATCGGCAGCAGCAACGCCAAGAAAACCGCAAAAACCGCCAGAAATAGCCTGCCATTCTTCACGTCTTGTCTCGCGGTCAGACACCTTCACAAGGCGTCTGACCGTTTTTCGCTCAAAGTCCCCGCCAAAATCGTCGGTTACAGGACGCTCCGCAACGCATTTCCGCAAAGAAATATGCACTTCTTCAAAAAATCGTCATTTTTTTCTTGAACTTTTTTAAGAAAGCGACTAACCTGAAATTATTCGCCGGGTTGGAAAGGAAGAAGATTATGGTGAAGCCGTATTGCGGAATAATGCCGACAATTCATCCGTCCGCGTTCGTGGAGGACAGCGCGCAAGTGATTGGCAACGTCAGCCTCGAACAGGATGCCAGCGTGTGGTGCGGCGCGGTGTTGCGCGGCGACGTGAACGCCATTCGCATCGGCAAGCGTGCGAACGTGCAGGATGGCGCGGTGCTGCACGGCACGTCTCACGATGCGGTGATTGTCGAGGATGACGTCACCATCGGCCACCGGGCTATCGTGCATGGCTGCCTTGTGCATGCGCGCTGCTTGATCGGCATGGGTGCAATCATCCTTGATCAGGCGGAAATCGGCGAAGAAAGCATTATCGGCGCAGGCGCGGTCGTCACGGAAAGAATGATCGTGCCGCCGAGATCGTTGATTCTTGGCGTTCCGGGCAGGGTCAAGCGCATGCTGACGCCGCAGGAAATCCAAGAACTTGCAGAGCGGGCTGCCCGCTACGTGGAATATAAACAGAGGTATATTTCCCAATGAAAGGAGGTGGAACTTCTTATGAAACAACTGAAACTGTTCAGTCTGGCGATGGCATGCCTGATGGCGTTTGCAGGGAGCGCGGCTTCCGCGATTGAGATGGATAGCGCGAAGGTCGTCCCCGTGCCTTACGGCTACTCGAACCCGACGCAGGATTACGGGCAACAGCCGATGTATCCGACGCTGCCGAATTACGGCCAGCAGCCGATGTATCCGACGCTGCCGAACTGCGGTCAGCAGCAGATGTATCCGGTGATGCCGAACTGCGGTCAGCAGCAGATGTATCCGGTCATGCCGAATTGCGGTCAGCAACAGATGCCGCAGGTACAGCCGATGCCGCAGCAGTATAACAACTGCGCGCAGCAGAATGTCCGACCAACGGAATACTGCACGCGCTGGATCTCGGGACACTGGGTGCAAGTCCGCGTGATGGTGCCGGGACGGTGGGAATACCGTCCGGTGTGGATTCCCGGTTATCAGGCGTCCCAATACAAATGGGTAAAGGGATTCTGGCAAACGACCGCATCGTATGCGCGTCCTGATGTGTATGTCTGGTCTTCTCCGACATCAGGGGGATATATGGGCGTGTCGTATCAAACCTATCAGAACGCTGGCGGCGGGTATTTTACCGCAGAAGGCGTGTGGGTGCCGAATAGATGATGACATCCCGATAGGGAATTGTCCGTGTAAGGAGCAGCCCGTGTTGACCCGGCGCACGCCGGGAAGACACGGCGTTGCTCTTTCTGTTTTTGATGCTACATGATGCCATCCAGCGAATCCGCCGACCGCTCGAGTATTGCGCGAAAAATGACTTTGCGAATATCGAGCGGCTGCGCGATTTTGAACGCACTGTTTCCCAATGGCGCGCCACGCTTCAACCTCTTTCGCTTGCCGAGCCTCAGCAGGCGCAGCTTCAGCGATTCTGCGGCCTGTTTCACGGCTACGACGCCAAGCCGACCTCCGACAAAATCGCCGTCATCCGGCAAGCCTGCGCAACGCTTGAGCAGCTTGAGCGCGCGCCAGTTGCCGATCCCGCCCCGCCCATCGAACCGGAAGAACCGGCCTACGCGCCTGTTCATGCGCGCCTCGAAATAGACGACATCGCGGAAGAACCGGCATTGCCGTCCGCTCAAGCGCCCGATGAAACAGACCGGAATGTCTGCTCCACCGAAATAGCAGGCGAGGATGTCTATTCTGCCGAAATCGAGGCGGCTGATTCGCCTGACGCGGAAGAACGGGCGAATTTGTCCAAGCCGATGCAATACATCAAAGGCATCTGGCCGAAACGGGCGCGACTGCTTGAAAAATTGGGCATCACGACAATTCAAGAAGCCTTATTCTGCTTTCCGCGCCGCTACGAAGATCGCCGCCGCATCG
>CAZCGG010000153.1:10023-11495 GCA_964498135.1 uncultured Candidatus Moduliflexus sp. | reverse complement strand
ACTGTGGACACGAGGATTTTCAGTCCTCTGCTCTACCGACTGAGCTACCTCGGCATGGCGTGTATCTGTCTCTTACGCACAATGCGTACAATATAAAGCATGGATTTTTTGTCAAGCATTTTTTGCGCGCTTTTTATTTTCTTTTTCGCGCTAACCAATTTTTATTTACAGGCGGAGAAACCTGACAGGCATTCAAGAACCTGTCAGGTGTGATGCCGTCAAATAGAACGGCGCTCGAAAATCAGAATGCCGCGCAGCACGTCAATCGCCCGCTCTAATTGAGAATCATCTTTGATGAATTGCTCAAGCGTCGCGGCGTCTTTATCCGTTTCGCCGTTTTCTTTTGGCAATTCTTCAGGAACAGTTTCGTCAACCTTGCCGTTGCCATTGGCAGGTGTCTCCATGTCTTCATCTTCTTCGCCGGTTGGCGTTTCCGAATTGACTTCCTGTTCTTGCTCTTCTGGCTGCGGCGGCGCGGCAGCCGGTTTATCCAGCGCAATGACAATATCCGGCGTAATTCCTTTTTCGTGGATTGAGCGTCCCGACGGCGTGTAATATTTCGCCGTTGTCAGGCGCAGGCCGGAGTTATCGCTGAGCGGAATCACGCTTTGCACCGAGCCTTTGCCATAGGTCTGCGTTCCGACAAGAATCGCCCGCGAATGATCCTGCAACGCCCCCGCGACGATTTCAGACGCGCTGGCGCTGCCGTGATTCACTAAAATCACCATCGGATAATCAGGATGCGTAAATTCTTGATGAGACACAAAGCGCATATCTTGATTGCTTTTCCGGCCTTCCGTATAGACAATCAGCTTGCCTTTTTCAAGGAATTTATCCGCGACTTCAACGGCGGAGTTCAAGAGGCCGCCGGGGTTGCTGCGCAAATCCATCACGAGAGCTTCGACGCCTTGTTTCTCAAGGCTTTTCAGCGCGGTTTCTAATTCAGTCGCGGTATTTTCTTGAAATTGCCGCAGCCGGACATACCCGATTTTGTCCATTAACATGCGGGACGTCACGCTTTCAATTTCAATAATGTCGCGCGTCAGCACAAATTCTTTCGGCGCGTCAAACCCTTCGCGCATGATGGTAATTTTGACTTGGCTTCCTTTTGGGCCGCGCAGGAGTTTCACCGCATCCATCAGCGACATGTCTTTCGTGGATTGATCTTCGATTTTGACGATTTTGTCTCCGGCCAAAATCCCGGCGCGATACGCCGGCGTGTTGTCAATCGGCGCAATCACCGTCAATTCATCATCTTTCACGCCGATTTGAATGCCTAATCCGCCGAAATTGCCGCGCGTTTCCACCTGCATTTCTTTATACACGTCCGGCGGCATGAATGAGCTATGCGGATCAAGCGTTTTCAGCATGCCGTTAATTCCGCCGTAAATCAAATCTTGAATATTGACTTCTTCTACATAATTGGTTTGAATCAGGTACAGCACTTCATCGAAAATCTTCAGTTTTTCGTA
>CAZCGG010000153.1:2960-9923 GCA_964498135.1 uncultured Candidatus Moduliflexus sp. | reverse complement strand
AGCATGTCGGAATAGCGATCCGTCACGGAGTCAATAAACGCGCCAAATTTCGTGACACGCCCGGACATGCGCGCGACCGCCCCATCAAGCATATCAAACGTATTGCCAACGAAAATGACGATTCCGGCGAGCGCGTGCCACCAATTCAACCTGCCGGGCGGCGTCGCAAGCGCGCCAACAATCAAAAGCGCCCCGGCGATGGCATTGATCAACACCCCCGTCGCCGTCAGCCAATTCGGGGAAATTCCGCTATTGATAATCCCTCTGGCGAGCGCGTCTCGCCCCTGACTTCCGAATTTTCCAAACGCCTTTCCAAGCATGTCTTTTGTCATGAACAACCTTCTTTCTGATGAACGGCAAACGCCTCGTTTGCGCAAAGGTTCTGAGGAACGACCGGCAACATTTCGTCCGCCGGAAGAGGACGTGTTTCCCGCATTCTTCCGGCACGAAAGATATTGCAGCCGCGCATTTCATGATATTGTCAAGTTTTTTTGCATTGTGATGAGGAATCTCGTTCGAAGTCCTTTTTTTCCTTGACAAAACGGGAATAAGGCCGCATAATTTTGAAAAATAGATGATGCCATGAGGTCGAGAAAAGGCGGCGCATCCTTCGCCGCAAGGGATGACTATTAACTTGTGAGGAGAATCAGCTATGTCAATCGAAACGCGAGAACTCCGCAACCCGGCCGAGGCCAAAAGCGTTGCCACGCGCGGCGGGTTTTATGGAACGAAAGCCTATATTGAAAATCGAGATTCCGCGCCGGGCGCGGTGGTCAAAGTGCAATTTTTTAAAGATGTGGATAACGTCGCCACTGGCTATGAATATCTGGATGTCAACCAATATCTGCAAATCCCGGATTTCGACATGATCACCTGCACGGTCGGGTATCGTGACAGGCCGCCGGTGCAGGCGATTATCTGGAATGATTCGACGAATGCGGAACTCTGGATTTTCAAAGAAGTGGCGGGCATTCGGGAATATGTTGATTATTTGCCGCCGGTGGACACGGAAGGGTCATTTTCCTATCGTTTCCAGATTCGTCCCGGCGAAGAATTTCGTTTTCTGTCAGTCGCCCCGCTGCGCAAATAAAATTTGTTGACAAAAACGCTGGGGGCAGATAACCAATCTTCATGATCGTGCTGGTCACGGAGGGCATGCTCTCGGATCAGCAGGGCAACTTATGAAAGGTGGTGGAGAGCGTGGCTGATGCTGCATTAAAACAACAATTGAAAGATATTATCTCCAAAGCGACGGGCGGCGCCGTTCCGGCGGAGAAAATCGGCGATAACGTCGGTTTAATGGATTTAGGCGTGGATTCGATGGCGGCTCTGGAAGTGGTGATGGAATTGGAAAGTCAGTTCGGCGTGTCCATTACCGATATGGAAGCCGGAAAAGAAGCCTTTACCTCGATTGATTCCCTCGCCAAGTTTGTCGAAGCCAACCGAACGTAAACACCGCGATTGAAACCTGAAAGGTTCCCAAAACCTTTCAGGTTTGCGGCGACGCTTTTTGCGCCCGCTTGCGCTGATGCTCCTCCTCCATGCGTTGCCGTTCTTCTGCGCTCATCTGGCCGATGACAAACGATTTATACACGTCGCCTTCTTCCGTCGCTATCGCCTGCAATCGCTTTTGCAAAAAGCGTTGCTGTTGCGGCTTCGCCACTTTATTCGGCAGCAGCAGCACAAGCAGCATGAGTATCGCGCAGCAGGCCGCGCCGACAATAAGTTCCGAGGCGTCGCCCGTCCTGATGTAACGAGCGGAGACGAACATGCCGAGCAGCAGCGCGGACATGCCGCCCAAGATGCGCCGCGCCACGCTTCCCGCCATCGTGCTGAACGTCTGCAAATCGGCGGGATGCACGTGAATGCGCAACTGCTCGCGGTCAAGTTTGATGACCGTATCCTGAAACGCCGAAATCGTTTGATAGGACTGCATCGTCCAGCGTTGCAGCGTTTCCAGCAGATTCGCGCCCAACTCTTCTTGGAGAATTTCTTTCCCCATTTCCGTGATAATCGGACGCCCGACATCCACCGCGTCGAACCAGGGATCGTGAATGAAACCGATGCCCTCAATCAGCGACGCCGCCCGCCCAATATAGACCAATTCCGACGGCAGCGTAAACGGAAATTCGTAAAAGGCGTTCATCAGCGCGTTCGTCATTTCCTGCACTTTGCGCTTCGAAAGCTTGCCCTGCTCCTGAATTTCGAGCATCAGCATCGCCAATTCTCGCAGCATCGCCTTATTCGTTCCCGGCTCGACAAGCTGAAGCTCATACATTTCATGCACCATGCTGTCCACGTCATGATGCGCGATGGCGACGGCGTATTTGATGAGATGCAGCTTGAAAAATCCATCAATTTTAATGACCATGCCGAAATCGAGAATAATAATCCGGCCGTCCGCATCTACTAGAATATTGCCGGGATGCGGGTCGGCATGAAGAAAGCCATCAATCATCACCTGCCGGATATAGAGCCGCGCTAACCGCCGAATGACGACATCAATATCAATCCCCATCGCTTCGAGCGCGGCGACATGATTGATTTTGACGCCATCCATGTATTCCAAGACGATCACGCGCGGCGTGGAAATGGCCTCATAGACTTTCGGAATGCGGACAAACGCCTCTTGCCGGAGATTATTCTGGAAAATCTTGATATTGCGAAGCTCTAACGCAAAATTCATTTCTTCCTGAATCACGCGCCGGAATTCCGTCAAGACGGTCGTGATTGAGCGCAGAAACGGGCTGTAGCCGATGAAGATATTGAGGAGGTTCAAAATGGCAAAAATGACCTTCAAATCGGTCAATACGAGTTCTTTCACGCCGGGGCGCAAGACTTTGATCGCCACCTCTTCGCCCTGATAGCGGGCGCGATGCACCTGCCCCAATGACGCGGCGGCGAGCGGCGCGTCGTCGAACCGCTCAAAGACCGACTCAATCGGGCGCTGCAATTCCTCGCGGATCAGCGCGGCAATCACGGCGGTCGGCGTTGGATTGACTTTATCCTGCAACGCGCTGAGTTCTTTGATGTACGTCGGCGGCAGCACGTCGGCGCGCGCGCTCAGGACTTGCGCCAATTTGATGAACGTCGGGCCGAGATATTCGAGTGTGACGGTCAGCGCTTTCGCCCGCGCAAGATGTTGATCTTTCGAGAGCGCGCGGCCGCTTCCCCAGAAAATATAGCGGCGGTAGTCGCGGATAAAGCTCGCAATCAGCGGCGTCAATTTCCAGAGAACGATAGCGATGCGTTTAGATGTGTTCATGGATTCACTTATTGCTTTTTCAGCCATTTCAGGGCTTCATCAACATCAACAAAGAAATTCTCCCGATCTTTCAATCCGCTTTGCGCCGACAGCCGCTTGAGTTGCATTTGCGAAATCACATCTTCGACAATCGTGGCGGTGGCAATCACCAACGGCGCTTTTCTCATGCGATATTGTTTGACTCGCTCCATAATCTCTGGCGACACGGGCTTAAAATCGCGCTGATCAGACAGAATTTTCACAGGATGCTGAAATTTCGTTTGCCATACGTGTTCAATCGCCCGTTCCCATTGCTCATATTCATTGAGGGACGAGATAAACCCGGCGATTTTCACCATGAGAATATTATCCGCCTTATTCGCATTGATTGTAAATGTGAAACTCATACATGCCTCCTTTTGACAAGTGTTTTCATCGCAGAGAACGCGGAAAAACGCAGAGAAAAAACATTCTTACCTTTGCTCCGCGACGCTCTGCGACCTCTGCGGTAAAAAAGTTCACGCCCGCCTCTTTTTGCCACGTTGTCATTTTTTCAAAAACCTCCTTTCTTACCATAATGTCACAGGAATTACGCGACGCCTAACAAACGCCATTTGTGAAACTTTGACAAGTATTTTCTCCCAATTTTCACCTCTTTTCAATAAACGGACGTTTTTCTGCTTGACTTCCTTGAAAAACGCCGCGCATGTTGGCGGAAGAAGCGAAATATCAGACATACATTATGAATAACTATTATGCGGACTGTTGCAAGATGTTTCATAACTGATGAAAAGGGGGATTCAGATGAATACGCTCATACCAAAACGCATGTTTTTCACCAAAGGCGTCGGTTTTCATCGCAACCAGTTACAAAGCTTTGAAATCGCGCTGCGAGACGCCGGAATCGAAATCTGCAACCTCGTCACGGTTTCCAGCATTTTCCCGCCGGATTGCAAAATTATTTCGAAAGACGAGGGGCTGAAATGCCTGAAAGCCGGGCAAATTACGTTCGTCGTCATGGCGCGGGAATGCACGAACGAACCGAACCGGCTGGTCGCGGCGGCGATTGGCCTCGCGCAGCCGAAAGACAAAACGCAATACGGCTACATCAGCGAGCATCACGGCTTCGGCACGACGAACAAAAAAGCGGCGGATTTCGCCGAAGATTTGGCGGCGACGATGCTCGCCTCCACGCTCGGCATCGAGCTTGACCTCGATTCGGCGTGGGATGAACGCAAAAAGCTGTATGTCGCCGATAAAAGCCGCCAATTCGTCAGCCGCAGCATCGCGCAAACCGCCGAAGGCCATAAAGACGGCCTCTGGACAACCGTTGTCGCCTGCGCCGTCATGCTGATGGATTGAGAAAAAACCTGACAGATTTCGCCCTAACAAGGAGGGAGTATGCAAGAAGTTTCTCTGTTTCATCACGCGCCGGACATCGTGCCGCAGCCGCTCACGCCGCGCATGTCCGTGCCGGAACTCGTCCGCTACATGGGGCAAACGTCGTTTGAAGCCCGCAACGTGCTACGCGGCGCGGAATTGCTGAAGCGCATGGCGCAGGACGGCGACACAATTTGGTTAGGCATCGCCGGGGCCGGCATCGCCGGTGGCATGGGCGGAATGGTCATTTCGCTGCTGCAAGCCGGATTTATTGACGTCATTTGCTCGACCGGGGCGCAAGTGTATCACGATCTGCATTTCGCGTTCGATCTGCCCGTCAAATCCATCAATCCGCGCTGGGATGACGATTTGCTCCGCAAGCATGGCGACACGCGGATTTATGATGTCGGCATTCGGGAAAAAGAGACGCTTGAGGCGCAGGATGAGCTGATCCGGCAATTCGTCCGCGAATGCCACGCCGAGCTTGCCGCCGCGCCCCGCGCAAGCTGGGAAATCAACGCCCGGCTCGGCGCGTGGGTTGCCGCGCATGCGCCGCATCCAGAGCGAAGCCTCGTCGTCGCCGCCGCCAAGCTCGGCGTGCCGATTTTCTGGGATTCGCTGGCGAATCATTCGATTGCCATGAACTTCGCCCGCACGAATCGAGAGGGCTTTCCGGTCGCGCTGTCGGCGCAGCAGGATATTCTCGATTCTGCCGCCATCGCCTTCTGTTCAGGCGGAACGGGGTTTGTGGAACTCGGCGGCGGCGGCCCGAAAAATTTCATTCAGCAGACCGGCCCGACTATCAGCCAGATTCTTTCCATCGAGTTCGAAGGCGCGGATCGCGGCCTGCAAATCAGCACGGCGGTTGAGCGCGAAGGCAGCCTCTCAAGCTGCACGTTCGGCGAGGCCGTGACGTGGGGCAAATACCGGAAGGCCGACGATGACAAGCTTGTGCAGATTTGGGGCGAATACAGCGTGATTTTCCCCTTGTTGTGCGCCTACGCGCTGGACGAATGCGCGCAGCGCCCCGCGAAAAATCTCCTCGCGCAAATGCCGGATTTCCGCCGCAGATTGGACGAAGCGGCCGTTTAAGATGATAAAAACTACATTTCTTCGAGAAACGTTGTACTCTGGAACGTTCATTTGTCCCGCCACGTAGGGGCGGGGCTACCGTGTTGTTTATGATCTTTTAAAACAGCCTCTTAGGAGTGCGAAATCTTGATTTCGCACTCCAACAATTTAACAGTTCATATTAGACCTCTTGCAAAAGGCAGCCGTGGTGGGACAGACGTTCTTGTCTGGACGATGAACAGGCAGGAATGCCTGTTCCACACTTACGCATCGTGGTTCGACAAACTCACCACGAACGGTGGACACACTTATTCGTTCGTCCTGAGCGTGTCGAAGGACGCATGATTTTGTATAAGCCTTGATGAATTTTCGACAAGCATTTCAGTCGTGTCAAATCAAGATTTGACACGATTGAACATTACGAAAACGATGCATCTCTATCATAAGCAATTTTTGGACATTCCGCCCGAATTTACGGCATTTGCGACGGCGAAAGTCGCGCTGCTGCCGTTTCCGTATGAAGGCGGCATTTCTTACGGCGCGGGAACGGGCAAAGCCCCGAACGCCGTGCTGGACGCCTCGTGCTACGTCGAACTCTACGACGAATTGCTGGACGTCGAGCCGTTCCGCGTCGGCGTCTCCACGCTGGCGCCGCCTCCGCTTCCGCAGACGCCGGAGGGGATGATTCAAACGCTGCACGAGCAGGCAGCGGCCTTGCTCAAGGCGGATAAATTTGTCATTGTCGTTGGCGGCGATCATTCCATCAGCAGCGGCTTTGCGAGGGCGTTATTGGAGAAATACGGGCGGCTGTCCGTGATTCAGTTGGACGCCCACGCCGATTTGCGCGAAAGCTACGAAGGCAACCCGTTAAGCCACGCTTCCGTCATGGCGCGGATGCGGGAATTGACGCCGCGCACGCTGCAAATCGGCATTCGCAGCCTCTCCATCGAAGAGGCGCAGCGCGTCAAGCGGGAGCAGCTTGCATTTTTCCCGATGCACCGGTATCGCAGCGATGCCGCCGCCGCGCATGACGCGCTTCGGCAATTGCCGGATCCGGTCTTCCTGACGATTGACGTGGACGTGTTCGACTGGAGCGTGATTTTCAGCACCGGCACGCCGGAGCCGGGCGGAATGACGTGGGATGAAGCGATGGGGCTGTTGCGCCGCATTTTCGCCGAAAAGCAGGTGGTTGGGGCGGATGTGGTGGAACTCTCGTGCCGCGACAGCGACCAAAATTCGCCGTTTGCGGTCGCCAAGCTGATTTACAA
>CAZCGG010000153.1:0-2860 GCA_964498135.1 uncultured Candidatus Moduliflexus sp. | reverse complement strand
CGTGCCGCGACAGCGACCAAAATTCGCCGTTTGCGGTCGCCAAGCTGATTTACAAGCTGATTGGATTCAAATATTTTGTGACGAGCGGCCAAATTTCGCCTAAAAACGGAGCGGCTTGATAACTTAGAGGCTGTTTTAAAAGATTATGAACACCCCGGTAGCCCCGCCCCTATGTGGCGGGACGTTGACGCACATTCCCGCCACGTAGGGGCTACCGGGGTGTTCGTCTTTTGGGGAACACACGCAACTTTAAAAACAGTTTCTTACAATTTGGGGCTGCGAATGGAAAAAGCTGTCAGACACCTTGACTGCCGCTTTCAGGCGCGGCGTCATTTCGAGTGCGCGAAGACCATCTTTTGCGCTTCAACGCCTTCAACCGCGCCGATTTTCTGGAAAAATTCCGCAAATTTCGCCTCATTGTCAACAAATTCCAGCAGCAGCAGGCCGTTCGGCGAATTCGCCACGTCATGCAGGCCGAGCCGGGTTTTGATGCAATCGCCGTACTGCGTCAAGATTTCCTGCACTTTGGCCGCATTCTGCAAGCGATCCGTAATATGCACCCCGCAAATCAGATGCGTTTGCTCGTGCAGGCGGCGCGGCGCGCTTTCCGGCGTCGTGAGCTTTTGAATCAATTCTTGCAGCACGGCCTCCGCCTTCTCGTTGTCAATCTGGCACGTTCCGGCGTTCGCGTGGCCGCCGCCGCCGTATTGCAGCATCAATTCTCCGATATTCGTCCGCGACGCGCGGTTCAAGACGGATTTGCCCACCGCAAACACGGTGTTCTGCTGCTTGACGCCCCATAAGACGTGCATCGAAATGTCGCACTGCGGGAACAGCGCGTAAATCATGAAGCGGTTGCCCGCAAAAATCACCGGCTCTTTCCGCAAATCCAGCACGACCAAATTCTTCTGCTCGGTGGCGCAGCGCACAATCTGGCCGTTGAATTTTTCTTCATGCTCAAAATAGAGGTCAACCCGCTCTTTTACGTCCGGCAGCGCGAGAATCTGCTCGATGGTGTGCGTTTTGCAATACGCGATCAAATCCATCATCAACTGGTAATTCGAGATGCGGAACTCCTTGAATCGGCCTAAGCCAGTGCGCGCGTCCATCAGAAAATGCAACAGCACCCAGCCGGTCGGGTGCAGAATTTCTTCCTGCGTAAACTGCGCGGCGTCCCCTTTATCCACCGCCGCCATCATCTCGTCGGAAATCTCGGCAAACTTGGCTTTCCCGCCGTAATAATTATACACGACGCGGGCGGCGGACGGCGCGTTCGGATCAATGACATGATTCTCTTTTTTGCCCAAAACGCGGATCGTTTCGCTCAAATGATGGTCGAACGCAAAATGCACGCCCTCGACATAGGGCAGATTCGTCGTGATGTCGTTCGCCGTGATCTCGATTTTGCCGTCCTGCATGTCTTTCGGATGCACGAATTTGATGTCGTCAATCATGTCCAATTCTTTGAGCAGCACGGCGCAGACTAAGCCGTCGAAGTCGCTGCGGGTGACTAAGCGAAATTTTTTCTCTGCCATTGTTCCCTCCGTCGTTTTGAAGCCTGACCGCCGTTCAGCAGACGCCAGACTTCGGTTTCAGGTTTATCGCGGCACATTGCTCGGCGGCATGATGTCGGCGGCGGTCTGCGCGTCAAATTCGACGTTCTCGTACACTTCCGACAACGCCAACCGGCAGCCGATCGTCGTCAATTCGGCGACAGCCTCCAGCTCGGAGACCGCGGAGAAAAGCCAGAACGGCGTGTCTTTCTGCCGCATGTAGCATTCGATTTGCGGTTTTTTCTGACTAATCAGCACGTACTCTTTCAATGACTCGATAGTGCGATAACTTTTGAATTTTTCGGTGCGATCATAATTCTCCGTCGAAGGGGAAAGCACTTCGATAATCAGCGTCGGATTCAGTAGCGTGTCGCGCATGCGGTCATCAAATTCCGCCTTGCCGCACATAACAGTCACATCCGGGTACGTGTACATGCGCGAGCGCGGAATCGAGACGCGCATGTCATTCGGATAGACTTTGCACGAACGCCCTTTCAATTGCCCTCGCAATTCTCCGATGACATTCGTGATAATCAGGTTATGCGCTTCGCTTGCGCCTGCCATCGCAAAAATCTCGCCATGCCAAAACTCATTTTTGATCTCGCTCTGCCGTTCGAATGCCAAATATTCTTCCGGCGTGAGTTTTCGAATTGGTTCTGCGCTCATGATTTCGCTCCTTTGTTCGAGCAACATTGGTAAAGGCCGCGAACCTGCGCAAAGTTCGCAGCGTAACGAATCATGTTGATTATGAAGAACGTTTTCCGCTTGACAAGAAAAAAAGAAGGGATTTTAAAAATCCTTGCAAAGATTTTGGAGCGGGAATATTAGACCTCTTGCATACGTCATGATTTCCTCGACACCCCGTTCGCGCTGAGCCTGTCGAAGAGCGGATGTCAACGGTCACGCGCGCCCTTCGACAGGCTCAGGGCGAACGGAAAAGACGTTTGCAAGAGGTCTATTGAGGAAATTCGCGGAACGGGCATTCCTGCCTGTTCCGCGCAGATAAGCATGTCTGTCCCGCCGTTTTTTCTTATTGTATGAAGTTCGGTCTTCAACCCCGACGGGGTGGCATGTTTATAGAAAGAAGACGCCCGGAAAACGAATGAACGCCGAAGGCGTGACATGATGGCAATATGCCACGCCTTCGGCGTTCGATGGGGTAGAACGATGCTTTTTGCTATAATCATCGCACCCCTTCGGGGTTAAAAATGTGAGTTATGAAACCAAGAACAGGCGGGAATGCCTGTTCCACCAATCAATTGAGACGCATCAGGAGGGAGCAATGAACGCGATTTTACGCAGACGAA
>CAZCGG010000152.1:2576-11608 GCA_964498135.1 uncultured Candidatus Moduliflexus sp. | reverse complement strand
AACGCTGGCCTGTCACGCCAGAGGTCGCGAGTTCGAGCCTCGTCGACCCCGCCATAAAAAAAGCCGGAAGAATCGGTATTATTAGATTCTTTCGGCTTTTGTGTTTCTTCCCGCAAGGAAGTCTGTCAGACACTTCCAAAGTGTCTGACAGCTATATCCAGAATTGAAGAAAACAAAAAAGCCGCTTTCCTTTCGGAAAGCGGCTTTTTTTGGTGGAGATGACGAGATTCGAACTCGTGACCCCTTGACTGCCAGTCAAGTGCGCTCCCAACTGCGCTACACCCCCACGAACGTTTGATGACATTCTGTATGAAAATCGCAGGAGTTTTTGTCAAGCAAAAAATAGCGGGAGAATCGAAGTTTCTCTCAAAACCTTCGATTCTTGACGATGTTAATGCGCATCGTCGCCAGCCGGAATGGACGGCCGGACGCTCAACACGGTTTCCTTGCGAATCGAAACCGTGCCGGGCTTCGCGCCTTTCGGCTTGCTGACGTAGCGGGCGCGCGTGCAAGACACCGCCGTCACGCCGCCGTTGCGGGCTTTGCTGTGATACGCGGCAATCGCCGCCGCCGCCTTGAGCGTTTCCCGATCCGGCTCTTCGCCTTCTTTCGCCCGCAAAATCACATGGCTGCCCGGCATGCCGCGCACGTGAAACCACCAATCATTCGGCGCGGCGACTTTCAGGCTCAGGCGGTCATTGTCGGCGTCGGTTTTTCCCGCCAGCACTGTCCAATCCCCCGGCAGCGCGTATTCAATAAGTTGCGGCGGTCGCCGCATCCCCAATTCTTCCATGCTATACGGTTTCCCACGTTCCACTTTTTTCCGAGCGGAAAATGGCATCCAAAACTTTCATGTTGGCGATGGCGTCTTCCGGCGGCGTCGGCAGCGGCGAGCCGTCCAGAATCGCTTTGGAAAATAAATCCGCCTCGATTTGGTATTGATGGCACGTGGCCAACGACCGCGTTTCAAGACCGGCCTCGCTCGAATAATAAATTTTCGTCGGCTGGTCTGAGGGCGCATTAAACGGAATTTCAAGCTCGAAACGGCCTTCCGTGCCGAGGATGTTCACGCGCTGGTACGGCATTAACTGCGTGGAGCAGGTGAACGTGGCGTGTCCTTGCTCAAATTCGAGCATCACGGATCCCAGCGTGTCAATGCGCATGTCCGGGTCGCGGCTGATGAGCGCGATCACGCGCTTCGGCTCGCCGTTAAACAAAAAGCGCGACAGCGACACCGGATAGCAGCCGATGTCCATCATTCCGCCGCTGCCCGGCAAATCGGCGCGGTTGCGGATATTGTTCGGGTCGCGTCCCATGTAGGAAAAAAACGCCTGAATCACCTTTAAATCGCCGATTTTCCCGTCATGCACATACTCTTTTGCCAAAATCCATTGCGGGTGCGTGCGATACATAAACGCTTCCATCAGCAAGACGCCCTTTTCGCGGCAGCATTTGACCAATTTTTCCGCGTCCTGCGCGTTGACGCCGAGCGGCTTTTCGCATAAGACATGTTTCCCGGCTTCCACCGCTTTCATTGACCAATACACGTGCAAATGATTCGGCAGCGGATTATAGACGGCCTGAATCTCCGGATCCGCCAACAATTCTTCATACGTGCCGTACGCATGCGGAATGGCAAGTTGCTCCGCCACTTTTTTCGCCGAGTCCAATTCTCTGGACGCAATCGCGTGAACTTCGCAGAATCGCCCGATTTGCATGCCCGGAATCACCTGCTGCCGCGCGATTTTCGCCGTGCTGAGAATGCCCCATTTCACTTTGTCCATCATGTCGAAAACCTCCTTGAAATAAAGGAAAATACGCGATCAGACACGTTGGAGCGTCTCACCGCTATGTTATACCCGTCAAAATTACTTAATCCAGCCGAATATGTTACGATTTGTCCGTCATGGGCGTGGCGGAATTTCCGCGAGATGCTCTGAGGCTTGCGGCGGAATCAATTCGCCTTCAGATTGGGCGACGACGACGCTGACGCAGGCGTCGCCCATGACATTAATCGAACTCCGCGCCATGTCGAGAATTCGGTCAATTCCGGCCACTAACGCAATCCCTTCGAGCGGCAGCCGCGCCTGCTGCAAAATCAACGGCAGCGTCATCAAGCCCGCGCCCGGCACGCCCGCCGTGCCAATCGAGGCGAACAGCGCGGTCAGGATAATCGCCGCGTATTGCTCAAACGTCAGGTCAATCCCGTACACTTGCGCGACAAACAGGGCGCAGACGCCGTGATAGAGCGTCGTGCCATCTAAATTGATATTTGCGCCGAACGGCAGCACGAAGCTGGCGACGTTGCGCGACACGCCGAGATGCTCTTGGGCGCAGTGCATGGTAATCGGCAGCGTGGCGGACGTGCTGGAGGATGAAAACGCGACGGTCACGGCTTCGAACATGCCTTTGAAGAAGCGCATCGGGCTGGTGCGCCCCCAAAAATTCAGCAGCGCGCCATATACCAGCGCCGCGTGAAGCAGGTAGGCAAGATACATCACGACAATCAGCTTGACAAGCGGCAGCAGCACGTCGAGGCCATATTTCCCGGCCGCGCTCGCAATCAGGGCGAAGACGGCATACGGCGCGGCTTGCAGCACGAGCGTCGTCATCTTGAACATCACTTCTGAAAACGCCTCAAAGAATTTCTCGATGGGTTTGGCCTTGAATCCAGCCAATGACAGGCTGAAACCGAACAAAATCGCCGCCGTGAGAATTTGCAGAATATTCCCTTCGGCAAACGCCGCGATGATATTTTCAGGAATGCAGCGCAGCGCGGCCTCCACGAGCGACGGCGTTTCCGCGAACGGCGCAGGCGCGTCCGGCTGAAGCTCGACGCCGACGCCGGGCTGAAGCAGAAACGCCAGCGAGATGCCGATTGCCAACGATAGCGCGGTCGTCAGCAGATACAGCAAGACCGTTTTCCGGCCTAACCGGCCTAAGCGGTGCACATCGCCCGCGCTTGCCGCGCCGACGATGACGGTGGAAAAGACCATCGGCACGATCAACATGCTGACGAGACGGAGAAAAAACGCGCCGATTGGCGTGATGGCGTCCGCCGCGTCGCCAAAAATCATGCCCGCAATCAGCCCGGCAATCAAGGCCAGCACGATTTTTTTCCAGAGCGGCCATGCCCGGAAAAACCACAGGCCAATCAACGGAATGCTCAGTAGCGCGACGAGTTTCGCCACGTCGCCGCCCTCGGCCCATACATTCGCATTCGAGCCAAGCACGACGGTCAACGCGGCAACCAGCATGAGCCGGTAAGCCACCGGCAGAAGTTTTTCAATCATACGCATCCCAACGATTCCGAAAGCCCGAAACTTGCGGAACGTCAGCCATTATAAGGCGATATGCACGAAGATTCCCAACAATTTTCCCAGTTCATTGATATACACGCGTTGCGGATCAATATCCAACATATTCTCATGCAACCGGAGAAACTGCCAGAGTTCGCCGGTCGTCACGCACCCATACATCGGGCGATCCGGGACGCCTTCAGCTTGGTTGAAACGCTGCGCGGCAATCATTTCGCTGGCGCATTGCCCCAAGCCGACTTCAATATCGTTCTTTTTCGCTTCCAACACAATCAGCAGGGGCGCTTGCAGCGTCGGCAGCGGCGGCGTCCGGCTGATAATGAAATCGCAGATGCCTTGCAGCCCTTCTTCCGGCGACACATCGAGCCGAATCCCTGAATAAATATTGATTTGCTGCCGCAACAGATCGCGCGCGGCGAGCAACACAGGCGCGACAATAAATTCCGAGCGGGCTTTTTCGCTCACTAACGCCAATTGCATGGCGCGTTCGAGAATTTCGGTCAGCAGTTCAGGCGGCGGCGCGTCAGGAATCGGCTCAGTCCAGATCGGCTGAACCGCAATTGCCACAGAAAATTGCTTGCGCACCGCGTCCAGCGAGAAATTGCTGTATGTGCGCTTATGATGCTGCGTTGACATATTTTTTCCTCTATGATTTCTTTATTCCAACGCCCTTGCAGGGCGAGCAGCCGAGAAGCGGCAACAGTTCTCAATACTATTTCAGAAAAGACGATGCAGGTCAAGAAAAATTCGCATTTTTCCGCGCCGCGCAATATTTCCGGTTGACAAATCTCCTCGCGTCATTCGAGAGGACTCCCTATTGCGCAGACGTTGACACACAGTGAATTTGCCAAAAAAGGGGGACGTATGGGACGAGTGGAAGTGATTGCCGGAAGCATGTTTTCCGGGAAAACCGAAGAATTGATTCGACGTTTGACGCGGGCGCAAATCGCCCGGCAAACCGTCGTCGTGTTTAAGCCGAGCCTTGATAACCGTTACAGCGCGGAACATATCGTGTCGCACGATGTTTCGAAAATGCCGTGCGTCACGGTGGACAAGGCTGAAGAGATTCTGCCGCAGATCGGCGGCGCGACGGTCGTTGGGATTGATGAAGCGCAATTTTTCGACGCACAGATCGTGCCGGTCGTGACGCGGCTTGCGGATATGGGCAAACGGGTGATTCTCGCCGGATGCGAGATGTATTCGAGCGGCGAGCCGTTCGGGCAGATGGGCGCGTTGATGTGCATCGCGGAGCAGGTGGATAAGTTGCAAGCGGTCTGCGTGGTCTGCGGCGAAGAAGCGTACATTTCGTACCGCAAGGAACGCCCGCAGAACGGGAATATTCTGATTGGCTATTCGGATATTTACGAAGCGCGCTGCCGCAAATGCGCGAATCTCAACGGCAACGTATCGCCGCGCTGAAATGAACGTGCGGAGAGGTGGTTTTATGCGTTTTCACATGCCGAAATTCTTGCGAATCGTCTTATGTATTGTGATTGTGTTTGCCGGAATTCTGCCGATGCTGTTGGCGCTTTTCGCCAGCAACGGCCTCGTGTTTGCGAATCGAGAAACGCCGGTCATCGGGACAATCAACACGCCAGCCGCTCCGCCGATCCGCGAAGAATCGGCACGCATCACCATCATGGCGTATAACATCGCCAAAAGCTTTGTCCATAAAGGGGGGCTGCGCTTTGAGCGGGAGGAGATCATGAAAGCGCGGCTGCGGCGCATCGCTGACCTGATTGCGCGGGAACAGCCCGATCTCGTGCTGTTGTCAGAGGCGATTTTCGAATGCAGCCCTTGCCCGGTCAATCAAGTGACATTTCTGGCAGAGGCCGCGCAGATGCCGCATTGGGCGTTTGGAGAAAATTACAATTTCGGCCTGCCGTTTTACCGGATTGTCGGCGGCAATGCGATGCTCTCGCGCTGGCCGCTGACGCCTAACATCAACCTCTCACTGGTTGGGCAGAAGCCATTTTATGAAACGAAGAATAACCGCCGGGCGTTATGGTGCGGCCTCAAGCTCGGCGGCGAGGAGATGCTCATCGGCTCGCTGCATTTAGATTCGTACAGTCCGGCGAACAATGCGGCGCAGGCGCGGCAATTGCTCGAATTTCTTGGGACGCGCCCGGCGTTCATGGGCGGGGATTTCAACGCGCAGCCCAATGAACCGGCAATGCAAGCGATCATCGCAAGCGGGCGGTTTGCGTGGGCTGGCGCGGGCGGTCTGACGTTTCCGGCATCAACGCCGCAACAGCAGCTTGATTATATTTTCGCGCCGTCAAATTGGGAATGCGTCGAACAGCGCGTTATTCCGGCGGACATGTCCGATCATTTGCCGGTCGTGTCGGTCTTTCGGAAAAAATAGACCTCTTGCATACGTCGTTTTTGACCCGTCATCCCGTTCGCCCTGAGCCTGTCGAAGGGCGGATGAACACGTCCTACACCCGCCTTCGACAGGCTCAGGGCGAACGGGATGGACTTTTGCAAGAGGTCTATTGTTTACCACACCCGGCACACCAGCCCTTTCAAATACGCGCCTTCTGGGAAATTCAGGGCGACGGGGTGGTCTTCGGCCTGCGTCAAGATATGAATCATCTGCGCGTGGCGATGCGCGTCAAGCGCGGCGTCCGCCACGATTTTCTGGAATAAATCGAGCGTCATCAGGCCGGAGCAGGAAAACGTCAGCAGCGCGCCGCCGGGACGCAGCGCCCGCATTGCCAGCCAGTTAATGTCTTTATAGCCGCGACACGCCCGCTCCAACTGCGATTTGGATTCGGCAAATTTCGGCGGATCAAGCACCACGACATCGAATTGCCGCTCCGCGTTGCGATAGACGCGCAACGCCTTGAACACGTCATCCTGCACGGATTCGGCCAAATCAGGATTCATGCCGTTCAGCAGCACGTTCTTTTTGGCAAGATCAAGCGCGTCGGCGGAGGTTTCGATATTCGTGACCTTTTTCGCGCCATGTTTCAGCGCATAGACGCCGAACCCGCCCGTATAGGCGAAGCAGTTCAAGACCTCTGCGCCCGACGCGAACTGCGCCAAAAACGCCCGATTATCGCGCTGATCGAGATAAAACCCGGTCTTCTGCCCACGCTGAATATTCACGAGAAAGCGCATGCCGCCCTCCTGAATTTCCAGCACGTCCGGCGGCGTTTCGCCAGATAACACGCCGGAAACAAGGGGCAAGCCTTCTTTTTCGCGCACGTCCGCGTCCGAGCGCTCATAGATCCCGGCATGCGGCGCGAGCGCGGCAAGTTCGGCGACAATCACGGCTTTCCACGCGTCCGCGCCTGCGGTCAGAAATTGGCAGACGAAAAAGTCGCCGTAGCGGTCAATAATGACGCCCGGCAGCCCGTCGGATTCGGCGTTGACGACGCGGTACGCCGTCACGTTCTGCGCGGCGAGGCGTTGGCGGGCGACAAGCGCCTGTTTCAGGCGGGCATGGAAGAACGCCGCCGATACCTCTTCGGCCTGCTCAAACGTCCAGATTCGCCCGACAATCTGCGATTGCGGCGAATACGCGGCGCGCGCTAACCATGCGCCCTGATTGGAGTAAATATCTATCGTTGCCCCTGCTTCGGGGGTTCCCTTTATATTGGCGACGGCGCCCGAAAATATCCATGGGTGGCGGCGCAGCACAGACTTTTCACGTCCGGCTTTTAATGTCATTGCGGCCATAATGCGGTCATCCTTTCATGTTTTAGTGTTCTTTCCGTTGAAGAAATGACAATCCTCAATCAGTTGCAGTTATTGGCAAGTAAAAACCTAAGTTTCTTGAAGAAACTTAGGTTTTTCTGCAACGAGCTTATATCGTCTGCGCGCGCCTGAACGCTGATTCTGCGAAAGGTCAAATCCTCGTTCCTCTATGATATGTTGATAATATCCTGTAAAATACCTAAAATCGTATCAAGTTGTTGAATAGGATATTCAATAATATCAACCGATGCCTGCTGTCCGGTAAGCTTGAGAAAGCGCCATAAACTTCCGGTCGTAACCACCCCATAAATATTCGAAATAGGTATTTTTTTCTGCGTATTAAAGAGTTGAGCCGCGATCATTTCTGCAATACATTGGGGAATTCCCTCAACAATATTCTCATTTTTGGCTTCAACCATCATCAAAAGGGGAGCATTGAGCGCCAACTGCTCTTTTGTTTTCGAAAGAATATAGTCACATCGTCCATTCAATCCTTTGGCCTTATCAATAGTAAATTCAATCCCAGAAAATAAACTCAGCCGATCCTTATATTGCAATTTCAGATCAGCCAAGATGGGAGCAATGATCAGTTCAGAACGCGCTTTTTCAGTATTTATGGTAATTGCGAGGGGGAGATAGGATTGCAGCAATTCGGCTAATCGTTGAGGAACGGGTAATACGCTGGGGTTGGGAAAGAGCAAAACATCTTCAATCAATTCAATCGCAAATTGTTCTTTCAACATGTCTATTGTAAAATCACTATAACTCATACCATTCACCCCATGGGGAGTGATTTCATATGAACAGAAACACTGCCGGAGTGCGACATCTTGATTTCGCATTCATTGCAGTCAAATCAAGATGTGACACTTCTTGAAATATCCCCGTTCAAATGAAATCGCTCCCAACCTCCTTATTCATTGACCTGTAAATATTTCATCAATTCTATCACCAATCATTACCCACAACTTTCCCATTTGTCAATCTCAAACAGGACTTACGCAAAATTTGTGAGGACATCCTTCGACTTCGCTCAGGATGACGGGCGAGGCGGCGAGTCATGTTGCGCGAAATCGAAACATGATCCGCCCGAAAAATCAGCCGAACCGACAATTTTTGCGTAAGTCCCGTCTCTTTCACATTCGAGAGACAGAACATACAGAACGGCTGCTTACGCCGCCGCGACGCTGTTCTTGCCGAGCAAATCCTCAATCTGCGCCGTCAGTTGCGCCGACGGCGCGACGCCGAATTTTTCCCCAGCGCGAATCATTTTGATGTCGTTATCGAGGCCGATATATTTGAACGTCACCGGACAATCGCCATGATGCTGCAAGAGCAGTTGTTGAATCTGCTCCATCATCCGGCGCTTCAGCTTGGCGGCGCGAAGTTCAATCAGAAATTGCGCTTCCGGCGCGGCGGCGGAATCATGCACCGGGCGCAGCTTATTCGCCCGCAATTTCGGCAATTCCTCCTCCGCGACGTTCAGCGTGCCGGTCACGATGACGGGCAAATCTTCGCGCAGCATTCGGTTGTATTCCTCAAAGACCTGCGGAATCAGAATTACCTCAATCGCGCCCTCCAAATCTTCGAGACGGAAAAACGCCATCTGATCGCCCTTTTTGGTCAGCTTTTTGCGATATTCCGTCACGATGCCGCCGACCACGACCTGCGCTCCGTCCTTGTATTCGGCCAAATCGCCGGTCGTCGCGGTGGCGGTCTGCTTGATGGCGAACAGGTATTTTTCAAGCGGATGGCCGGTCACGTAAAAGCCGATCCCCTCTTTTTCGAGCTTCAGTTTGTCGGCGTCATCCCACTCTTTCACGTTCGGCAAGCGGAATTGCGCGGACGCGCCGCCCGGCGTTTTGCTTAACATGCCGAAAATGTTGCTCTGCCCGCTCTGCCGCTCTTTCTGTGTCTTTTGCGCAAGTTCGAACACCTGCTCCAAGCCTTCGGCCATCGCGGCGCGGGCGTGGCCGGAAAAGTCGAACGCGCCGCATTTGATGAGGCTTTCCG
>CAZCGG010000152.1:0-2476 GCA_964498135.1 uncultured Candidatus Moduliflexus sp. | reverse complement strand
ATATATTTGACGACGCGATCCGTGTTATCCATGTCGCTCGTCAGCAGCGCGGCCATCGTCGCCACCGGAAAATGCGCCTTCAAATAGGCGGTCTGATAGGTCACGAGCGCGTAGGCGGCGGTGTGCGATTTGTTGAAACCGTAGCCCGCGAAATATTCCATCAGGTTGAAAATTTCGTCGGCTTTGGCGTCGGGAATGTTGTTTTTGCGCGTTCCTTCCAGAAAACGCGCCCGCTGCTTCGCCATCTCTTCGACCTTCTTTTTGCCCATCGCCCGACGGAGCAAATCGGCCTCGCCGAGCGAGAATCCGGCGAGCAGGTTCGAAATCTGCATGACCTGTTCCTGATAAATGATGACGCCGTAGGTTTCCTTCAAAATGCCTTCCAATTGCGGCAAAGCGTATTGAATCGGTTTGCGCCCGTGCTTGCATTCGATGAAATCATCCACCATGCCGCTGCCGAGCGGGCCGGGACGATAAAGCGCGAGAACGGCGATGATGTCCTCGAACGTCTCCGGTTTGAGTTTCCGCAGCAGTTCGCGCATGCCCGAACTTTCAAGCTGAAACACGCCGAGCGTCTGCCCGCGTGACAGCAGTTCGTAGCTCGGGCGGTCGTCCATCGGCAAATCCATGATGTCGAGGTCAACGCCCTTGCTTTCTTTAATCAGCGCGAGCGTGTCCTTGATCATCGTCAGGTTGCGCAGGCCGAGAAAGTCCATTTTCAGCAGCCCGATCTTTTCAAGGTCGCTCATCGGATACTGCGTCGAAATTTCGTCATCTTCCTTCGTGCCTTTGTAAAGCGGCACGAATTCGACAAGCGGCTTCGGCGAAATCACGACGCCCGCCGCATGCGTGGAGACGTGGCGCGTCAAGCCTTCCAGCACTTGCGCGTTGTTGAGCAATTCCGCGATCTGCGGGCTATTTTCCTTCAATTCGCGCATTTCCGGGACGGATTGGAGGCTCTGTTCCAGCGTGATGTGCAGCTGATTCGGAATCAGCTTGGCGATCTTGTCCACTTCGCTGTATGGAATGTCGAGAACGCGCCCGACGTCGCGGATGACGGCCTTCGCGCCGAGCGTCCCGAACGTCGCAATCTGCGAGACGTTTTCCTTGCCGTATTTCCGCGAAACGTATTTGATCACCTCTTCGCGCCGATTCATGCAGAAATCCACGTCAATATCCGGCATGCTCACGCGCTCTGGGTTCAGAAACCGCTCGAACAGCAGATTGTATTTGATCGGGTCGATGTCGGTGATGCCCATGCAGAACGCCGCGAGGCTGCCCGCGGCCGAACCACGCCCCGGACCAACGGGAATACCTTCGCTTTTCGCGTAATGAATGAAATCCCAGACAATCAGGAAATACCCGGCGTAGCCCATCTTTTTGATAATTTTCAATTCGATGTCGAGCCGCTCCAAATAGGCGGCGCGAATCCGGTCATGCTCGGCGGCGGGCGCGTGGCGGAAAATGACGGCGAGCCGCTCTTCAAGGCCATCTCGCGCTATTTTTTCCATGTAGGAATCGAACGTGTGGCCTTCCGGCACTTGGTATTCCGGCAGGATGTTGCCGCCGAATTTGAAGGCGAATTGACACTGTTCCGCGATTTTCAGCGTGTTCGTCAGCGCGTCGGGATAATCGGCAAACACGGCGGCCATCTCCGCCGGTGATTTGACGTAAAACTCGCGCGAATCGTATCTCATGCGCTGCGCGTCGTTCACGAGTTTGCCCGTGCCGATGCAGAGCAGGATGTCATGCGGCGTGGCGTCGGCCTCGTTCAGATAATGGCAATCGTTCGTCGCCACGACCGACAGCCCGAAATCCTGCGCGAGTTTCACTAAAAACGTGTTGACCGACTCCTGCTCTTTGATATGATGATATTGCAGTTCGAGATACAGATTTTCTTTGCCGAAAATATCGAGATACTGCTTGGCGATGTCACGGGCTTTGGCCTCGCCGTCGTGCGTATAAGCATACGGCACCGCGCCTTTCAAGCAGGCGGTCAGCGCGATCAGGCCGTCGGCGTGCTGGCTCAAAATCTCCATGTCAATGCGCGGCTTGTAGTAAAAGCCTTCGAGAAAGCCCGCGCTGACGAGCTTAATCAGATTTTTGTAGCCCGTCTCATTTTTCGCCAACAAAACGAGATGATTCGAGCCGCTTGAGACGCCGTGCGTTGAGGCGCGATCAAAGCGGCTGCCGGGCGCGACATAGACTTCGCAGCCGATAATCGCCTTTAATTCGCTGCCTTTGGCCTTTTGGTAAAATTGCGCCGCGCCGAACATGTTGCCGTGATCCGTGATGGCGACGGACGACATGCCGAGTTCTTTGACGCGTTTCATCAGCTTGTCAATGCGGTTCGCGCCGTCTAACAGGCTGTATTCAGTATGCAGGTGGAGATGCACAAATTCCGGTGTTGCCATAGAACATAATGGTAGCCCCGCCCTACGCGGCGGGAAATTGGGATCGCGCCGCGCAGGGCGGG
>CAZCGG010000151.1:3362-11634 GCA_964498135.1 uncultured Candidatus Moduliflexus sp. | reverse complement strand
TATCAGAGTTCATGCCGTTCCAACGAGCCGTTTGACCGAATCCCGCTCAACCACGCTCGGCTTCATATATAACTGCCGGAGCGGAAGCCCGCCGGGATGCTCGATTTCATCGAGCAGCGTTTCCGCCGCCCACCGCCCAATGTGATATTTCGAATGTTCAATAGACGTCAGAGGAACGTCGGCGCGCGCCGCGACCTCCGAATTATCGAAACCGATCATTGAAATGTCATCGGGAATCCGCAAGCCCGCCTCGCGCACCCCATCATACGCATGAAGCGCGCCATCGTCATTAAAGAAAAACACGGCGGTCGGGCGCGCTTCGCCCAACGCCAAGAGCTCTTTCATCAGCGACGCAATATGCCCCGGCTCATCCCAGCGCGCCGTGACAGTCGGCTTATCTAAGCGGCGATCATAGTCAATATGCGCCTCATGCAGCGCGCGGCGATACCCTTCATGCCGCATCATCGCCGGAATTTTATCGGTGGGATACACGTAGGCGATCCGGCGATGCCCTGCGTTAATCAGGTATTTCGTCGCCAAGAAACCGCCTCGCTGATCGTCAATCGAAACAAACGACAGGTCAAGCTCATCAATTGCCCAATCCATCAGCACCACCGGAATCGTCAGACGCCGGATTTGCTGAATAATCGGGGAATCAAGAAAATGTTCGCCGCCGGTCGGCTCAAACAATAAGCCGTCCACTTTTTTCTCAATCAACTGCCTGAGACAGGCGAATTCCTTTTCAGGATCGGCGTTCGCATTCCCTAACACAATGCTGTAATTGCGTTTGTGAATAACCTCGTCAATCCCCTGAATCAACTGCGGATAGATGTAATAGGTGATTCTGGGCATGATGACGCCGATCAGGTAACTGCGTTCCTGCATCGCGGCGGCCTCGCCGACAAAAAACGTGCCGCTCCCCTGCTTTTTGCAAATAATCCCTTCGTTCGCCAATTCTGACAGCGCTTGCCGGATCGTGCTGCGGCTGACATCGAATTGTTCCATCAACTCGTTTTCGGTCGGGATTTTTTGCCCCGCCACGTAATGCCCGTCTTCGAATTGTTGAATAATGATGTCTTTCAGTTGGAGGTATTTGGGAATCGATTTTTCCGCATCAATTTTCATAATATATTCATGAGGGCGAGACTTCAAACGTCTTCAAGACGTTTGAAGTCTTTCATCAGCTATAAAAAATTTGTATGATAAATTGTCCGTAACATCTTTTTCCCTTTTTACAGAAAAACATTCCGGCGTCAAGGATTATTTCAGCAAAATCACAAAACTTGTCTTGATACGCAAAAATTTTCATCCGAATAACTCTAAGTAATATAATAAGTTACATCATAATAATTTTCAGAATAAATAAAATTTTATTTTTTTAGTTGACAGAATGATATTTATAATTCATACGTACAAATATCGTCATAAATGAATGATTTTTTACTTAAAATTATTTATTTTGTATGAATAACTTTTGATGTTAGGTCGAATAACTAAGATCATTCACAATATAACAGGGCAGAAAGTGCGATAAATTTGAGCGCGCTTCATGCTCCGTAAAAAAGGAGGTATGCCTTCCAAAAAAATGCGGTATGAGACATGCGAACAATGTTGTATGGCTGTTGTGAAGATCGTATTGAAAAGTACGAATATTATTATTGCTTATGATACGGGGGATGTACAATGAAAAGACTGCTGTATGTCGCATTGGGCATTTCATTGCTCTGGACAAGCTCTGCCTTCGCGCAGAAAAAAGGCGGCACGGTCAATGGGCCGATTGTCACCACTGCGTTTGTGGAAAATTTCAACCCTTATACGCAAAATATCAACCGCAGCCCCGCGCCGGGCTTTATTTACGAGCCGTTAGTGGTGTATAACTTTCGCCAAAACAAGATCGAATATCGTTTGGCAGCATCATTCGAATATTCGGATGACTTGATGAGCGTGACGTATCACCTGCGCGACGGGCTGAAATGGTCGGATGGGCAGCCGCTGACCGCCGATGATGTCATGTATTCGTTCGAAATTGCGAAAAACAGCCCGGCAGTGGACATTAACAGCCTGTTTCACGGCGAATCGCCGAAGCTTCAGGGCGTCGAGAAAATTGACGATTTGACCGTCCGCTTTCTGCTGACGAAAGTGGATACGACCGTTGAATGGTATATTCCCGGCCATTACATCGTGCCGAAACATGTGTGGGAAAAGGTTGAAGACCCTGCGAAATTCGACAATACCAAGCCGGTCGGCAGCGGCCCGTTGACGGAAGTGACGGATTTCAGCCCGCAGCAAATGACCGTCTGCCGCAACCCGCATTATTGGGAAGAAGGCAAGCCGAATATTGATTGCGTGCGGCTGCGCCAATATCAGGGCAACGATCAAGTGCAGGCAGCCTTGATGCGCGGCGAAATTGATTGGGGTTCAAATTTCATTCCGGATATTGACAAGACGTTCGTGGCAAAAGACCCAGAAAATAATCATTATTGGTATCCGGCAGGCTCGCCGGTGGCGATTCATCTGAATACGACGAAAGCCCCGTTCAATGATCTGAAATTCCGACAAGCCCTGAGCGTCGCCATTGACCGGGAAGAAATCGTTGATCTCGCCACCTATGGCTATGCCAGCGTCAACCCGCACATCACCGGCATCGGCGATTTTTACGCGGCGTGGTATAATGACGAGGTGAACGCGAAATACGATTGGCTGAATGAATTTAATCCTGAAAAAGCCGCGCAACTGCTTGATGAAGGCGGCTACAAGGATGCGAATAACGACGGTTTCCGCGACAATCCAGACGGCTCGCCGCTCGAATTCGACATCATGGTCGTCAATGGCTGGACGGACTGGGTGCAAAGCGTGCAGATGGTGACGGAATATCTGGCGAAAGTCGGCGTCAAAGCCCGCACCAGAACGGTGGAATGGGGGCAATTTGTTGAGAATTGGACAAAGCAGACGTATGATGCGGGCATGCTCTGGGGCTTTGCCGGAATCCATGCGTATCGTTTCTACGAACCGCTCCTGCATTCCCGTCATAAAGGCGTCGGCGTCTTCTATGAAGCGAATCACGGCTTCAACACGCCGGAAATTGACGCAACGGTCGAATCGTTTGCCAAAACCAAAGATACGCAGAAGCAGAGCGAGATCGTGAATCAATTGCAAGAAATCGTCGCAAGTAACCTGATGATTATTCCGGTCTTCTCGAATCCGGTGTGGTATCAGTACTCGACGAAAAATTTCATCGGCTGGCCGTCAGAAGAAGATCCGTACATCGATCCGAACTTCTATCAACCGGGCGAGCGAGTCATCATGATCAATCACCTCTCGTTGAAGTAACAACTCGCTGCAACGACATATCATGAATGTGGGGATGGTGAAACAGGCCACTCCTGCCGCCTGTCATGCGCAGACAGCAATGTCTGCGCCACCTCCCCCCGCCAAAGGAGGCAGATTTATGGGATTTCTTGCCAGACGTCTCGCGTTTTACCTCATAGCGTTTTTAGTCGCTGTGACGCTTAATTTCGCTTTGCCGCGCATGATGCCCGGCGATCCGTTTCAAATCATGTTCGCCGCCGCGCAAGGAAAAATGTCGGCGGACGCCTTGCCTGCGATTAAGGCGCAATACGGCTTTGTCGAAGGCCCTTGGTACGCGCAGTATCTCGCCTATTTGAAGAGCGTGTTCACATGGAATCTCGGCCCATCCGTGCTGCTCTTCCCGACGCCCGTGACGAGCGTTCTCGCGTATGCGCTCCCCTGGACGCTCTTTCTGACCGGCACGTCAACGCTGATCAGCATCGTGATCGGCTCGTTGTTAGGCGTCTATGCGGCCTATCATCGCGGCGGCAAATTCGATACGATAGCGTCGCCGACTTTCTTAGTGATTGGGGCGTTTCCGGCAGTCGTCGTCGCTATGCTGCTGTTCTACGTGTTCGGCCTGATGTTGGAGTGGTTTCCGGTGGCTTACGGCTACGATCCGAACCTGAAACCCGGCCTGACGCTCGCCTATCTCGGCAGCGTGGCCTATCACGCGATTCTGCCGATTACGTCAATGGTCTTAGTCAGCATCGGCGGTTGGCTCTTCGGCATGCGCAACAGCATGATCAATCTGCTCGGCGAAGATTTCATCACGATGGCGATTGCGAAGGGGCTTCCCAAACGCCGCATCATGTTTCAATACGCGGCGCGCAACGCGATTCTGCCCGTCGTCACGCAGATTTCGATGGCGATTGCGTTTGTCGCGGGCGGGGCGTTATTTGTCGAGATTGTCTTTAATTATCCGGGGTTAGGCAACTTGATGCTCAAAGGCGTGCAGGCGCGCGATTATCCCATGATTCAAGCGTTGATGCTGATTATTGTCATCTGCGTGCTTTCAGCCAATTTTGTCGCGGATTTGCTCTATTTATGGCTCGATCCGAGGTTGCGCAAATAACGAGAGGAGTCTCGCCCGGCCATCGTCTCGCTTGCCGCCCGCAGTGGGCAAATACGGGACGCTTGCCGCGCGCAGCGAACTATGAAAAAATTCATTCAACAAGTGCGTTATTTTTTTAAAGGCAATCCGCCCGCGTTATTAGGGACAATCATTATCGGCCTGTTTATTGTTTTGAGCGATTTCGCGCCGTTTTTCGCGCCATATAAGCCAACGGAACGCGATCATATCAAATTCAAAGTGACCGCAGACGCGCTGAAAGAATTACAAGAAAAACGGACGCCGGAAGAGACTGTCGCCAAGCTTGCCGCGCTGCAAGGGCAAAAATTCATTAGCGAGGCGGCGTTGCTGGAAGCCGTCGAGCAGCAGATCGGCAAGGCGGAAAGCGATAAAATCGGGCGCAAGCTGGTCCGCGCCTGCCGGTGGGATGCGGGGCATCAGCCGCCGAGCCGCGAGCATATTTTCGGCACGACCCGCGCCGGATACGATGTATTCAGTCAATTGCTTTACGGCGGGCGCATCTCGCTCCTCGTCGCCATCGGCGCGGGGTTGATCAGCACGATGATTTCCGTCCTGATGGGCGTCACGGCGGCCTATTTCGGCGGAAAGGTTGATGAAGCGCTCGTATTTATCATGAATGTGGTGTTGGTGATTCCCAACTTGCCCTTGATTCTTGTCTTGGCCGCATTTATCGGCGAAGCCGGGCCGCACGCGATTGCCATCATCATTGGCGTCACGTCGTGGGCATGGGGCGCGCGGGTGATCCGGTCGCAGACGCTCTCCATTCGGCAGCGCGAATTCATCACGGCCTGCGACGTGATTGGCGAATCGAAATGGCGCATTATTTTAGTGGAAATGGTGCCAAACCTGATTTCGCTGATTGTCGGGCAATTTGTCGGAACAACTTTGTACGCGGTGCTGTCGGAAGCCGGGCTGGAATTTATCGGATTGGGCAACCCCAGCGTGGTCACGTGGGGGACGATGCTCCTCTGGGCGCAAAACAACTCCGCGCTGATTGTCGGCGCGTGGTGGGATATGCTCGTGCCTGCGATGGCGATTTCCATCTTCGGCGGCGGGTTGGCGCTGCTGAACATGGGCATGGATCAAATCAGCAATCCCCAACTTAAAGGCGGCGGCAGCATGAAATTCTGGCGGCAGATGAATCAGGAATTCGAACGCAAACGGCGGCAGGCGCATCAAACATTCGAACAATCTAAACACGCTGCGATTGCAAAGGATGGCATCAAGGAGGGACAATATGTATAATAATGAACATAATGATCTTGACAACTTATTGGAAATCCGCGATGTCTGCGTCGAATATTTGACCGACAAAAAAATGATTCGGGCGGTTGATCGCGTGAGTCTCGATATTCGCAAGGGCGAAACCGTCGGATTGGCCGGAGAATCCGGCTGCGGCAAATCCACGCTGGCGTTTTCGATTGCTCGGTTGCATAAGCCGCCCGCTCTGATTTCTGACGGGCAGATTCTTTTCGAGGGCGAAGATGTCCTGATGATGGACGCGCCGCGTTTGCAGCGCTTTCGCTGGAATCAAGTCAGCATGGTGCTGCAAAGCGCGATGAACTGCCTGAATCCGGTCTTGACTATCGGCGAGCAGTTGTGCGATGTGCTGATGGCGCATCATCCGATATTGTACGAACAAGCGCAAGCCCGCAAAATTAGCGGAGAAGAATTTTCGCTTCCCGAATTTGCGCGGCATCCGTTTTCGCGCGAACGCGCTCGCGCCCGCGCGAAAGAGCTTTTGGAGATCGTCGGCATTCATCCGGACAGGCTGAATGATTATCCGCATCAATTTAGCGGCGGAATGCGGCAGCGCGCCGTCATTGCCATGACATTGGCCTTGGATCCGAAGATGATCATTATGGATGAGCCGACTACCGCGCTGGATGTCGTCGTGGAGCGCGACATTATGGCGCAGTTGGCCGAATTGAAGCGGAATTTCGGCTTTACGATTCTGCTCATCAGCCACGATTTAAGTTTAATGGGGGAAATCTGCGACCGAATCGGCGTGATGTACGGCGGCCGGATGGCGGAAATTTCAACGGCGGAACAGGTCATTTATGATCCCAAACATCCTTACACCGCAGGGCTGATCAACTCGTTTCCGCTGCTCAGCGAGGGCAAAAAGAAATTGACCGGCATCGGCGGCAATCCGGTGAATTTGTACGATCCGCCGTCTGGATGTTATTTCTGGCCGCGCTGCCCGCGCTGCATGGACGTGTGCAAACGAGACGTTCCGCCCCTGATTTCGGTCGAACCGAATCGTCAGGTCGCGTGTCATCTTTATTCATAAACGAAACTGCCGCGCGCGGCGCAAGCCACGTTCGCGCTTGCGCCGCGCGGCGAACATGAGGCCGATATGAACAACACGCCGATTATCGAAGTAAAGCATTTAGTCAAAGATTTCCCCAAAAAACAGGGGTTCTTCCATACAACTCACATGCGAGCGATTAACGATATTTCATTTCAACTGACGCCCGGCAAGGCGCTCGGCATCGTGGGCGAATCCGGCAGCGGCAAAAGCACGGCAGCGCGGATTTTGACGATGCTGTATCCCCGCACGTCAGGCTCGGTGCTCTTTAAAGGGCAGGACATTCAAGCGTTCAAAAGCCGCAAAGAGGTGTTGGCGTACCGTCAGAAAGTCCAAATGATTTTTCAAGACCCGTATGGCTCGCTGAACCCGGTGCATACGGTGTTTCACCACATCGCCCGCCCGTTGCTGATTCATGATAAAGTCGCGCATAAAAAGGATTTGGAAGCGACGGTGTACGCGGCGTTGGAGGCCGTTGGCCTGACGCCGCCGGAGCAGACCGCGAAAAAATTCCCGTATCAACTGAGCGGCGGGCAGCGGCAGCGCGTCTGCATCGCCAAAACGCTCGCCATCGGCGCGGAAGTTATTTTGGCGGATGAGCCGACATCCGCATTGGATGTCTCGATCCGGCTCGGCATTCTGAACCTGATGCAGATCATGAAGCAGGAACGCAACGTCGCGTTCATGTACATCACGCACGACATTGCGACAGCCCGGTATTTTACGGAAAACCTTGCGGTCATGTACGTCGGTCATGTCGTGGAATGGGGCGATAGCATGGAGATCACGTCGAAGCCGCAGCATCCTTACGCGCAACTGTTGCTGTCCGCCGTGCCGGATCCGAAGAAAAAAGGGCATATTCAGGAAACCGACGCGCAGGAGAAAAAAGAGATTCCGATGTGGACGGCGGCGAGTCAGGGCTGCCCGTTTGCCAGCCGATGTCCGCATGTCAAGGGCGTTTGCTTGGAAAAAATGCCCGATGTCACGCAATTAGCCGACAACCATTTTGTCCGGTGCTATTTACACGAAAAGAAATAGGGGCAGGATTTGCGCCGCCCCCGCCCCATCTTCCCTTGTTTGAAGGGAGGATTTGGGTGGGGCGCGCCAATCTTTTGCATGGGAGAATGCAACATGTCAAGTTGTCCGATTGAAATTACAACGTTTGACGAAGCCGGGTATCGGCCAATTGTGGATTTCGGCGCATGGCGCGTCGCCATCTTGAATTATATTGATGAATTGCTGCCAGAGCGGATTCATGAGGTGCAGCAACACGCGGAAACGGATGAAGTCTTTGTGAAATTGGCCGGGGAATGCCTGCTGTTTACGGCGGATGTGTCCGACGGCATCGCCACGCAGATTTACGCTTGCCCGATGGAAAGCGGCAAAATTTATAACGTCCCGCGCGGCGTGTATCATACGCACACGCTGACGCCCGGCGCGAAAGTCCTGATTGTCGAAAATGCCGATACCAACGACGCGAACAGCCCGCGCGCGCCGCTTTCAGAGACGCAGCGCGCGGA
>CAZCGG010000151.1:0-3262 GCA_964498135.1 uncultured Candidatus Moduliflexus sp. | reverse complement strand
TCGCTCAAGCTCGTTATCAGGTGAACGCCGACGCCGTACACGGAGAATATGTTCAAATCGGCGGCGAGGATTATTATAAAATTGCCAATTACGACCAGATGCCCCCGTTTTTTATGAGCATCGTCAGCGACGCGGATCATTGGCTGTTTATTTCCAGCACCGGCGGCCTGTCTGCCGGGCGGAAAAACGCGGATTCCGCCCTGTTTCCGTATTATACGGAAGATAAGCTGACGGAAAGCGCCGAACACACCGGCAGTAAAACGCTGCTGCGAATCGAACGCGGAGTCAGCGCGTTTGGCTGGGAGCCATTTTCAACGCGCTACGCTGGAATGTACCGCCTGCAACGCAATCTCTATAAAAATGTCATTGGCAATTGCGTGATTTTTGAAGAAATCAACCTCGACCTGCAAATCGCGTTCAGCTATGCCTGGCAGACCAGCGACCGCTACGGGTTTGTGCGAACCGCGAAGTTGGCGAATCGCGGGGGCGACACGTGCCGGATCGTCTTGCTCGACGGGGTGCAAAATATTCTGCCCTACGGCACGACCGCCTTGATGCAGAATACGTTCAGCATCTTAATGGATGCGTACAAGCGGAATGAACTGGATGCGGAGGCCGGACTGGGCATGTTTACGCTGAGTTCGACGCTGACTGATTTGGCCGAGCCGAGCGAGTCGCTGAAAGCCACGACGGTCTGGCAGATGGGCTTGCCGACGCCGACGTATCTGCTTTCATCGCGCCAATTAGACGCGTTTCGGGCTGGCGCGGAATTGGTCGCGGAAACTGATCTGCGCGGCGTGAAAGGCGCGTTTTTCGCGCATGCCGCTGTTGAGGTCGCGGCGTCCGCCGACATCAGTTGGCAAATCGTGGCCGATGTGAATCAAGATCATGCGCAGGTCATCGCCCTCAGCCGCGCGCTGCGGCAGAATCCGCAGGAGACGCGGGCGCAGGTGGAGGCGGATATTGCGCAAGGCCGCGCCAATTTGCAGGCTATCATCGCCCGCGCCGACGGCCTGCAACTCTCCGCCGATCATCTTTGCGCAACGCATCATGTAGCGAATGTGTTGTTTAATACGATGCGGGGCGGCATTTTTGCCGATGGTTACGCGATCAGCGCCGCCGATGTGCGCGATTTTATCCACGCGCGCAATCGGCAGGTGTTGGCGGAGCAGGCGGATTTCTTCGCCAACTTGCCGGAGACGCTCGCGTTGTCAGACTTGCTGCAACGCGCCGCGTCGAGCGGCTCGGCGGATATCGAGCGGCTCTGCTACGAATATCTGCCGCTCACATTCAGCCGCAGACACGGCGATCCCAGCCGTCCCTGGAACCAATTTTCGATTAACGTCAAGAAGCCCGATGGCTCAAAAAACCTCGATTATCAAGGCAACTGGCGCGACATTTTCCAGAACTGGGAGCCGCTGGCGCTCGCCTATCCCGCTTGCAGCGAAAGCCTGATTGCGAAATTTTTGAACGCCACGACCGCCGACGGCTACAATCCGTACCGCCTGACGCGGCAGGGGATTGAATGGGAAGTTCCTGAACCGCACAACCCTTGGGCGAATATCGGCTACTGGGGCGACCATCAAATTATTTACTTGCAAAAATTGCTGGAAATTTCGGCGCAATTTCATCCCGGCGCGTTGGAACGTTTGCTGGAGCGGCGGATTTTCAGCCATGCGAACGTGCCGTATCGCATTAAGCCGTATCACGATCTGATCGCGGATTGCTACCATACGATTGATTTTGACGCGGCGCTTGATGAGGCGACGCGGGGGCAGGTCAAGGCGTTCGGCACGGACGGCAAATTGCGGCTGACGGCTGAGCAGAGGGTGGCGCATGTCAACGGCATGGAAAAGCTGCTGATTCTGCTGCTGACCAAATTGTCCAATTTCGTGCCGGGCGGCGGCATTTGGATGAACACGCAGCGCCCTGAATGGAATGACGGCAATAACGCGCTGGTCGGCAAAGGCGTGTCAATGGTGACGCTGTGCTATCTGCGGCGGTTTATCGCCTTTCAGCGCGATTTGCTGGGGCGGTGTTCGCAGACGCAATTTGCCCTGAGTCAAGGCGTTTCCAGCTTTCTTCAGGCCATTGCGGCGACGCTGAACGCTCACGCGCCTCGTCTCGAACGAAATGATCTCGATGATCGCGCGCGCCGCGCCATCATGGATGAACTCGGCGAAGCCGGAAGCGCGTACCGCGCGCAATGCTATCGCGCCGACGGGCTGGGCGAGCCGGTCAATGTTTCCAGCGCGGAACTTCTCGACCTGCTGACGGTCGCCCTGCGAGTCGTGGACGCGACGATTCGCGCAAACCGACGCCCAGATGGGCTGTATCACGCCTACAATATTTTGACGTTTGGGGCTGATACCGCCGTTGTCGAGCATTTATACGAAATGTTGGAAGGTCAGGTCGCCGCGCTTTCGTCGGGGCTGCTTTCCGCGTCCGAGTCGCTCGACGTGCTGCGCGCATTGTGGAGCAGCCGGATGTATCGGGCGGATCAGCATTCGTACATGCTCTATCCTGACCGCGATCTGCCCGGTTTTCTGGCGAAGAATCGCCTTGACGCGGCGCGCGTCAAGGATTCCGAACTCATCGCCGCGCTGACGGCGCACGGCAATCGCAGCGTGCTTTCTCAAGATGTTGACGGCGCGTATCATTTCTGCGGCGATTTTCGCAACGTCCGAGACCTCAATGCCGCGCTCAACGCTCTGCGCGCAGATGATCGTTACGCGAATTTGGTTGAGCGCGAAGCGGAGGCCATCTGTCAGTTGTTTGAAGAGGTGTTCAATCATCGCGCATTTACCGGGCGTTCCGGGACGTTTTTCGGCTACGAAGGCTTGGGCAGCATTTACTGGCACATGGTCTCTAAACTGCTGTTAGCCACGCAGGAAACCTATTGTCGGGCGGCCGCGAACGGGGAGAATCCGGCTTCGCTTCAGGAGTTGGCGGAGCGGTATTACGATATTCGCAGCGGTCTCAGTTTCAATAAGCCGCCGGACGTGTACGGCGCGTTTCCGACGGATCCATATTCCCACACGCCGGGCGGCAAAGGGGCGAAACAGCCGGGCATGACCGGGCAGGTGAAAGAGGAGATTTTGACGCGCTTGGGCGAACTCGGCCTGTTCGTGAACGCCGGGCGAATCACCTTTTCGCCGACGCTGCTGCGGCAGAGCGAATTCTTGGCGCAAGCGCAGGCGTTCCGTTATGTGGATGTTGCCGGTCAAACGCGGGAATTGGCGTTGCCCGCCGGATCGCTGGC